>NZ_NEJZ01000006.1:0-302488 GCF_002113215.1 Pseudomonas sp. B15(2017) | reverse complement strand
TGGAACCACCTGATCCCATCCCGAACTCAGAAGTGAAACGATGCATCGCCGATGGTAGTGTGGGGTTTCCCCATGTGAGAGTAGGTCATCGTCAAGATTGAATTCCGAAACCCCTGTCTGCGAATGCAGACAGGGGTTTTGTCGTTTCAGAGTCCATAAAAGTCTGATCTTCAAACCGCTCTGCGTGCCTTGCTGCTCCGACGAGCCTGCCATTTGCGCCACCAGATATAGACGCCAGTTCCCGACAACCCCGCAATCAGAACACCCAATACCGCGATCATCACTTGTCCGCTGAAGCCTATTATCCGTCCCCCATGTATCGGCAACTGCAATCGATAAAACCGCTCTCCCAACGTCCCTTCTCCTGCGATCTCTTGTCCCAATAATCGTCCGTCAGTACCGTGGAAGAACAACCAGGATTTACCGTGGGCCTCAGTGTCATGCTGTCCGAACCCCGCACCGTAGAAGTTGTACTCAAAGCTGTAATACAACTCGCCGATCGCGGCTGTCAGCCCCAATCTTTTTCCCTCCTCCTGCGCCCGTTCGTATGCCTGTTGATAACTCAATCGGGTGATCCCCAACTCTTCGGCAGGCATTCGCCCTCGAGTCTCATAGACGCTCGGTTCAATCGGAGAAAACAACGACACCACCGGTTTGAAGGCCTGGCTCGGCAGGTTCATCGCCACGCTGCTGACGGCTATCGGCAGCAATAACAACCATAGCCACAAGCCCCCCGCCCGATGCAGATCGAAGTTGAGTCGATAAGCATGGCCGCCCTTGATCTTCCAGGCGCTCGACCATTTCTTCCAGAAAAGTTTACCCCTCGGTAATGTTAGCCAGAGGGCGACGAAGCAATCGATTACCCAAGCGATGGCCACCAACCCCATCAACAGCAAACCCCAGTTACCGGGCAGTGTCAGGTTGTAGTGAAACTCAAGAATGAACGGAACGAAGTTCTCGCGCTGGAAACAGCACTCGCCCCAATAACGCTGACCTTTCTGTTCGCCACTGACCGGGTCGAGGTAGAACACTTCATTGCGTTCTTTAAACGGTTTGCCCGTCGCCGGATCATTCCGTGGAACCGCCGCCAGCAATGCCGTGTGGCCTGTCTCATTCGGGTACTCCATGTACCAGACTTGCAACTTCGGATGTACCGATTGCACCGCATCAACCAGCTCACCTGGCGGTAGACGTTCCCCCGCGGCCGACGCTGCGTAAAACTCCGGATTCAACCACTCATCCAACTCATGGTTGAACGCCAGAAGGCTCCCCGTGATCCCGGCCAGCAGTAGAAAAACCGCCGTGGCCAACCCGATATACCGGTGCAATAAAACCAGAAACGAACGCATGAACATTCCCCCACAGATACGACAAAGCCAGCCCCTGAAATCAGGGGCTGGCTTCTTTATGCACAAGACAAAGGCTCAGAACTGATAACTGACCGTCGCGGCGACGTTGCGCTCTTCGCCCATGTAGCAGAAGTCCAGACTGGCGCAGGAGGCTACGTAGGATTCGTTGGTCAGATTGTTTGCATTCAGGCGAACGTCGACACCCTTCAGACCTACCTTGCCGAGGTCATAGCCAATCGATGCGTCGAACAATGTGTAGGACGGCACCCTCATCGTGTTCTCTGCATCCGCCCAGCTATAGCCGACATAACGCACACCACCACCCAGGCGCAGCCCATCGAGTGCAGTGCTGTCAAACTTGTAGTCGGCCCACAGCGATGCCATGTGCCGCGGCGCCTGGGTCGGCGAGTTGCCTTTGTTCTCGATCACATTGGTCGGTGTGCTCAAGGTGCTGATCATCGATTTCGAGTATTCAATGTCGGTAAATGTGTAACTGCCGAGGACTTTCAAGTTGTCGGTCAACTGCATGTGCGCTTCCAGTTCCAGACCTTGAGAGCGGACAGCGCCTACAGCGCGATAGAAGTTTTCCTGCGGAAGTTTGGTCGCCAGGTTCTCCTGATCGATGCGGAACAGCGAAGCGGTGAACAGGTTGTCGGTGCCCGGCGGCTGATACTTCAGGCCCATTTCCCACTGAGTTCCATCGGTCGGTGCGAGCGGATTACCGGCGCTGTCCGCGTAGGAATTCGGGTTGAACGATTCGGAATAGCTGACGTGGGGCGCGAGGCCGTTATCGAACAGATACAGCGCGCCGGCACGGCCGGTGAGCTTGGTGCGTCGATCATTGATCTCGGTGCCGACCGGACGGCCCGCTTCGGCGATGCGGTTTTCGTCGGAGGTTTCCACCCAGTCCTGACGCAGTCCCAGCGAGAAGCGCCACTTGTCCATTTCGATCAGGTCTTGCAGGTAAACGCCGGTCTGCTCCAGGCGCCGCAGGTAGCTGGTATTGCCGTACGGCGTAATAGCGGAATTGCCGTACACCGGGTTGAACGCGTTGATCGGCGCCAGGCCGCCACTGGTCCAGTCGACCACGGTTTTGCGTCGCTGGTAATCCGCCCCCATCAGCACCGTGTGCTTGGTCGCACCGGTGAAAAATTCGGCCTGCAGCATGTTGTCGACGATGAACGCGTGCAGACGCTCGTCGCCGCCGGTGTAGTAGCGATTCAGTTCGTTGCTGGTCGGCGACGTCCAGCCATAGGCGTATACCTGATCCATGTTCACTTTGGAGTCGAGGTAGCGGAAATTCTGCCGCGCGGTGAAGACGTCGTTGAAGCGGTGTTCGAACTGGTAACCGAACGACTGCTGATCACGGGAGTAACCATCGATGCCTGGCTCGCCTTCGAAGAAATGCGGCGAGATGCGATGGCCGTTGCGCTGATGAATCGTGCCGTCAGCGGGTACACCGCCGTGGTAACCGCCATCCGGGTCATGTTGCAGATACGCTTGCAGCGTCAGCGACGTGTCTTCGCTGAAATCGATGCTGACCGTCGGCGCGAGGGCGAAGCGCTTTTCCTTGTTGTGGTCGAATTGCGTGTCGGACTGATCCGTCAATCCGGTCAGACGATAGGCGATACGCTTGTTGTCATCGACCGGTCCGCTGAAGTCAAAACCGACACCGCGCTGGCCCTGTGTGCCGATCGTGGCCTGTACCTGGTGATAGGCTTCGTACAGCGGCTTCTTGCTGGTCAGCGCGACCAGACCGCCTGGCGAGCTACGACCGTAGAGCACTGACGACGGGCCTTTCAGAATATCGACGCGCTCAAGGAAATACGGATCGACCTGCATCGTGCTGTAGGTGCCGCTGTCGCCCATCGACTTGAGGCCGTCGAGGTAAATGTTATCCACCGAACCGTCGTTGAAACCGCGCATTGCCACGTAGTCGTAACGGTGCGTGGCGCCGTAAGGGTTGGTCAGCACGCCGGGGGTGTAACGCATGGCCTGGGACACGGTTTGGGATCCCTGGTCATCCATTTGCTCGCGAGTGACGACGGACACGCTTTGCGAAGTTTCCAGCAGCGCAGTACTGGTTTTGGTGGCGATCTGGCTGTGCGTCGCGTTGTAGCCGTCCATGCTGCCCAACGCGTTGCCGAGGGCGAAGCCTTTGATGTCGGTGGTCGGCAGGGCCAGCGCTTCGGTTTCTGCGACGGAGCGCAATACATAACTGCTGCCGTCCTGGCTGATCGCTTCCAGACCCGAACCACCGAGCAGATGACTCAGCGCCTGATCGGTCGAATACTCGCCCTGCACGCCGGGTGATTGTCGGCCCTGGGTCTGCTGAGGCGTCATCGACAAAGTGATGTTTGCCTGACGCGCGAACTGATTGAGTGCATCGCCCAATGGTCCGGCGGCGATGTTGTAGCGGTGGTTGCTGATCTCGCTGGCATTGGCCCCCATGCTCAGGCTCGGCAACACGCCAACACCCAGTGCGGTAGAAAACAGCGCCGCCCGGACGGCATGACGCAACAGGCCGGATTCGGAAGAGAAATTCAGAGGGTTCTTACAGGTAACGCGCGCAGTCATTGTAGGTTTCCGTAGGCAGTCGCGAAGGCTGAGTTGAAGTGCTTACTGACTAAGCCGGACTTGCCACGAAAACCCGCCAAAATAATTTCAGGCCACAGACTCCAGTGTCACCCACCAGCGGGTGCGATAACGCAATTGCACCGGCAGGGTCTGCGGCAGGACCGCCAGCAGCTTGTCGGTGTCCGCAAGGCGGAATACGCCGGACAGGCGTAGATCCGCAATGTCCGACGCGCAGCTCAGAAACCCCTGACGATAACGGCCGACTTCGCTGACGAAGTCACCCAGCCGCATGTTGCGAGTCACGATCAACCCGTCGACCCAGGCACCAGCGTCCATGTCCGAGGGTGGCGCGGGGCGAATTTGATGGTGATCGATCAGATAGCTCTGACCGGCGATGACCTCTGCCGAATTGCCAACGGAGTGAATCGCAACCCGGCCACTGGTGACGCTCAGGCGCGTGCAACCCTCTTCCTCGCGCAGAATGAATCGCGCCTTGAACGGCTCGTAAGTGCCATGACGGCTCTGCACCCGCAGCGGTCGGTCAAACGGCGCACCTTCATCGGCACCGCCGCAGGTGACGACGATTTCGCCTCGGGTCAGTTTGATCAGCCGTTGTTGCGCGGTGTAGTCGAGATCCACGCTGCTGGCAGTGTTGAGTTCGATCCGCGTGCCGTCCGGCAACTGGTAGCCACGGCGCTCGCCGGTGGCGGTGGCGTAGTCGGCGCTCCACTGTTGCCAGACGGAAGTGTCTCTGGCCAGCCATCCCGCCGAGCCCACCAGCAAAGCGCCGGACAATAGCTTCAACGCCTGACGTCGCCCCAACCCCTGCGCACTGTTTTCCAGCGTGTTGAACGCCACCTGGGCGCCGGGTACGGCGCGCAAATTGTGGTTCAGTTCAGCTTGCAGAGACTGCACCCGTTGCCAGGCCAGTTCATGATCATGGTGTTCGGCGCGCCATTGTTCGCACTGGCGATTCAGGCGCGGGTTGCCATGGTTGTTGCGCAGGCGCAGGAGCCAGTGAATGGCCTGTCGGACCACCTGCTGCGGTGGCTCGGCACGACGGCCAAGCGAGGGGTTATCCACCGGCATCAGCTTTCATACCGCAGTACATAGCAGTGAAACAGGGCATCGGCGACGTAGCGTTCTACGGAGCGCAGGGACAGGCCCATCCGCTCGGCAATCTGCCTGTGGGTCAAACCTTCGCACTGCGCCAGCAGAAATGCCTGACGCACTTTCGGCTTCAAGCCTTCAAGCATGCGTGCGATGCCTTCGAGCAATTCGATCACCAAGGCGCGGGCTTCGGCACTCGGTGTTTCGGCTTCAGGCAAGTGGGTGATGGTTTCCAGATAGGCGCGTTCAATTTCTTCACGGCGCCAATGATCGATCACCAGACCCCGGGCAACCGTACGCAAAAATGCGCGGGGTGCCTTGAGCTCCAGACGCTCGGTGCGTTGCAGCAGGCGAACGAAGGTGTCCTGAGCCAGATCCGCCGCATCGGCGGCATTGCCCAGCCGCGCGCGCAACCAGCCGTTGAGCCAGCCGTGATGACTACTGTAAAGCGCCTGTACTGCAAACTCAGGTGAGGACATGAACGCGACAGCCCGAACGTCACAAATGATAATTAGTCGCATTGTCATCAAGGGTTACAGAATTTGCAACCGGCGCTGCAAAACCGTCATCAAAAAATGACAGGCGAACGCTCTGGCACGCCGTTCGGCGGGAACTGGCAGAAATGCCGTCCATTTCCTACAAAACGCTAAGTTTTCTCCGAATCGTGCCGACAGACTGGTGAGACATGCGTGCACCAAAGTAGAGCAGCCATCAGAACGCTGCCTGCGCTGTACATGGAATGTTGCATACGGAACGCATCCCCACTTTTCGCATAAGAAGTCCCATGAAATGAATCTCAAGTTCAGCCATAAAATCCTGCTGGCCGCCTCCGGCGTCGTGGTCCTGGCGTTCGCGCTGTTTACTTTGTACAACGACTATCTGCAGCGAAATACCATTCGCCAAAACCTCCAGTCCTCGGTCCAGCAGGCCGGTGACCTGACCGCCAGCAGTGTGCAGAACTGGATGAGCGGGCGGATTCTGGTACTGGAAAACCTCGCGCAGAACGTCGCTCATCAAGGCAAGAATGCCGACTTCCCGGGGCTGGTCGATCAACCGGCCTTCACCTCGAACTTTCAGTTCACCTACGTCGGTCAGGCCAACGGTGTGTTCACCCAGCGCCCTGACGCGAAGATGCCGGATGGCTACGATCCGCGTCAGCGTCCTTGGTACAAGCAGGCCGTGGCCGCTGACCAGACCATGCTGACCCCGCCATACATGGCTGCGGTTGGAGGCCTGGTGGTGACCATCGCCATGCCCGTGAAAAAGAACGGCGAGCTGCTCGGCGTAGTGGGCGGTGACCTGAGCCTGGAAACCCTGGTGAAGATCATCAACTCGGTGGACTTCGGCGGCCTGGGCCACGCGTTCCTGGTCAGCGGTGACGGTCAGGTGATTGTCAGCCCGGACAAAGATCAGGTGATGAAGAACCTCAAGGACATCTACCCGAACGCCGGTGTGCGCATCGAGAAGGGCAATCAGAACGTGGTGCTCAACGGCCAGGAACGCATCCTGTCGTTCACCCCGGTGACCGGTCTGCCGAATGCCGAGTGGTACATCGGCCTGTCGATCGACCGCGACAAGGCCTACGCCGCACTCAGCCAGTTCCGTACCTCGGCGGTGATTGCGATGTTCGTCGCCGTGGGCGCGATTGCGGTGTTCCTGAGCCTGTTGATCACCGTCCTGATGCGTCCGCTGATCACCATGGGCCGCGCGATGCAGGACATCGCCCAGGGTGAAGGTGACCTGACCCGCCGTCTGGTGGTGGAAAGCAAGGACGAGTTCGGTGAGCTGGGCAGTTCGTTCAATCAGTTCGTGGAGCGGATTCACGCCTCCATTTCCGAAGTGTCTTCCGCGACCCGTCACGTACACGACCTGTCGCAACGGGTGATGGCATCGTCCAACGCCTCGATCATCGGTTCGGACGAGCAAAGCGCGCGCACCAACAGCGTCGCTGCTGCGATCAATCAGCTGGGTGCCGCCACCCAGGAAATCGCCCGCAACGCCGCCGATGCTTCGCAACACGCCAGCGGCGCGAGCGAACAGGCTGAGGATGGTCGTCAGGTGGTCGAGCAGACGATTCAGGCCATGACCGAGCTGTCGCAGAAGATTAGTCTGTCGTGCACCCAGATCGAAACCCTGAACGCGAGCACCGACAACATCGGCCACATTCTCGATGTGATCAAAGGCATCTCCCAACAGACCAACCTGCTGGCGCTCAATGCGGCTATCGAAGCGGCCCGTGCCGGTGAAGCCGGACGCGGGTTTGCGGTGGTGGCGGACGAAGTGCGTAACCTCGCTCACCGCACCCAGGAATCGGCGGAAGAAATCCACAAGATGATCACCTCGCTGCAGGTCGGCTCCCGTGAAGCGGTGAGCACCATGAACGCCAGTCAGGCGTCCAGCGAAGAGAGCGTTGAAGTGGCGAACCAGGCCGGTCTGCGGCTGGTCAGCGTGACCCAGCGCATCGGTGAAATCGACGGCATGAACCAGTCGGTGGCAGCGGCTACCGAAGAGCAGACCGCCGTGGTGGAAACCCTCAACGTCGACGTCAACCAGATCAACCTGCTGAACCAGCAGAGCGTGGCCAACCTCAATGAAACGTTGAAGGATTGCGATGCGTTGTCGCAGCAGGCCAATCGTTTGAAACAGCTGGTCGACAGCTTCAAGATCTGACATCACGTCAGACCGCGTTATCGTTCATCGCGGGCAAGCCCGCTCCCACAGGATTTCTGGCGCACGCAACATTTGTGACCGACCTGGAACCCGTGGGAGCTGGCTTGCCAGCGATAGCGGTGGCTCAATCACCGCAGAGCTGAAGCCTAAATAAACAGCTTCAGCACATTCCCCATCGCATCATCGGCAAACCCCTGCACGAAATCCTTGAACCCCGGCAGTGCCTCGGGGCCGCCGCTGGCCGGCTCGGCGATGATCGTCCAGGTCGCCCGCGACTTGCCCGCGCCCAGCGACTCCACATTCATCGCCGCCCACAGATTGGCCACGCCCAGCGTGTTGTAGATCGTGGTCCAGGTCATGCTCAACGCCTGGTCGTCCCGGGAGTTGAGTTGCTCGACCACCACGTTGCCATCCTTGAAGAACTTTTTGCGCAACGAAGACACGCCATCGCCGGTCATTTCGATGTGTGACAGGGCCGGAATGAAACGGTCGAAACCGTCGAACCTGCCCACCACCGCCCACACCTGTCTGGCGTCCACCGGCACTTCGACCGATGACACGACGTGGCAGCCGTGAGGGTTTTTGATCAGGGTGTCGGGTTGAAGATTGCTCATGGTGTTGCTCCTTGGTTGATGAGTCAGATGAAGTTGATTTCTTTCAGGTAGTCGCAGCCGCGACGCAGCAGCGCCGGGGATTTTTCCGGGTAATGCGCGCCCATCTGCTGCACGCCGGCCTGGGCGTTGGCGTGGCCGATCAGAGAGATGTCGCCGATGTCTTCCTCGAAGCCGTTGAGGTAGAAACCGAGTACGCCGAACAGCGCGTTGTCGGCATCGACCCGCTCCAGTTGCTGCTGCCAGTCGGCGACGCTGACCAGCGAAAACTCGCTGCCGGTTTCGCGGAACGACGCGACATAGGCATCCCAGCTCAGAGGCTCCGGGTTGTGCAGGTTGAACACCGCCCGTTCGGCCGAATAACGGCTGGCGTGGAAGGCGATGAAACGGGCGAGAAAATCCACTGGCATCAGGTCGAAATTCAGCGCGAAGGCGGGTACCTGACCGAGCTGGATCGAGCCCTTGAGCATCAGCATCAAACGGTTCTTGTGCGGCTGGCAGACACCGCTGAGGCTGTTGAAACTGATGTTGCCGGGCCGATACAGATTGACCCGAACCCCACGCTCTCGCGCCCGTTCCAGGATGCGTTCGCCGACCCATTTCGACAGGTTGTAGCCGTTGCGGATGTAGATCGGCGGCGTCGGTGCGGCGGGCAATTCCAGCACCCGGCCTGCGTCGTCGACGGTGCTGGAGGCGGACAGTGTCGAGACGAAATTGAACACCTTCTTGCTGCGCCCTTCGCACAGCCGCAGCAGTTCGAAAATCGGCTCGACGTTGTCCGCCGCCAACGACTCGTAATCGAGCACGTGATTGACGTTGGCCGCGTTGTGCACCAGCGCGCCGAACTCGCGATCCAGTCGCTCAAAATCCCCATCGGCCAGGCCCAGTTGCGGCCGGGTGATGTCCGCCGAATAGACCCGCACCCGACTCAGGTCCAGATGCTCCAGCCGGTTCTCTCGCAGCGCTTGGGCAAAGCGCTGCGCCGCCGTTTGCCCGCCGCCATCGCGCACCAGACACGCCACTTCGCTGGCGCCCCATCCCAGTAGCGCCTCGACGATGTGCACACCGACAAAACTGTTGGCGCCGGTGACAATCACCTTGTGAACATCGCCCATGCGACTGATCGGCAACGGCTCGATGTCCAGGGCTCGCTCGGCGTCGGCCATCGCCTGGGCGCTGAGCACTGCGCTGTCATCGGTGCCGCGCACCAGCGTGGCGAGCTTGGTAATGGTCGGCAATTCGATGAAGCGGTTGATCGAAATACTGCGACCGAACTCCTCCCGCAGACGCAGGAGCATGCGCGACAGCAGAATCGAGTGACCGCCGAGATTGAAGAAGCTTTCGTCGGTGGAAATGTCGCTGGTCGGCAGCTCCAGCAACTCGCCCCAGATTTCCAGCAGCAATGCTTCGTCGGCATTGGCCGGCAGGCATTTCGGGCCGCTGTCCTGCACGCTGACCGGCAGTTCCAGCAAGGCCTTGCGATCGACTTTGCCGTTGGCGGCGAACGGCATGTTCGGCAGTTCCGTCCACGCCACCGGCTGCATGTAGTCGGGCAAAAACTGCTGCGCATGTGCTTTCAACGCGTCGCGCGCGGCATCCGATTGCGGCTGGGCGAGGAATGCCAGAATCCGCCGCTGACTGTCGATCACCACCGCGATTTGCCGATACAACTGACTCTCGCGCAGGCAGCGCTCGATCTCCTCCGGCTCGACCCGGAAGCCGCGGATCTTCACCTGATTGTCGCGGCGCCCGCACAGCTCTATGCCGTCTTCGCCCCACTTGGCCATATCGCCGCTGCGGTAGGCACGCAGGCGCTGGCCGTCCGGCAATTCCAGGTCCAGATAGCGCTCCGCCGTCTGCTGCGGATTGTTCAGGTAACCCAGGCACACGCCGGGGCCGACGATGAACAGTTCGCCCATCGTTTGCTCCGGTACCGGATGCAAATCGTCGTCGAGAATCAGCACCTGACTGTTGGCAATCGGCCCGCCGAGGGTGCGATTGCTGTCACCCGGTTGCAGTTGCCGCGCAGTGATCAGCACCGTGGCTTCGGTGGGGCCGTAGAGGTTGTGCAGTTTGCCCTGGCGCGTCAGTTGCTCGATCACGAACGGCTCGCAGACATCGCCGCCGGTCATGATCTGGCCGACGCTTTGCAGTTGCTCCAGCGGCAGGATGCTCAACAGCGCCGGCGGCAGGAACGCGTGGGTCAGTTGCCGACGGCGGATCAGTGCCACCAGTTGCAGCGGATCGCGGCGCTGGTTGTCGTCGGGCACCACCAGTTCCGCGCCTTCGAGCATGGTCGGGAAAATGTCGATCAGCGACGAGTCAAAACTCAGCGACGAGAACTGCAACACCCGGCTCTCTGCGTGCAACTGCACATAGTCGGCGTACCACGCGGTGAAGTGCGCGAGGTTCGCCTGACTCAGCAGCACACCCTTCGGATGCCCGGTGGTGCCCGAGGTGTAGAGCGCCATGCATGGTGCATCGAGCTGGGGTCGACGACGCATCAGCGGTAGCGACAGATCGACGTCAGTGCGTTCGATGCAACAGACATCCAGCCCCGGCATCGAACCGCTCAGTGGATGTTCGCCGTCGTGCAGCAACAACACCGCCCCGGCATTTTCCAGAATGTACTGCTGGCGCTGAAGTGGATGGCTCGGCTCCAGCGGCAGATACACCGCGCCGCTGCCGAGAATCGCCAGAATCGAGGCAAACAGCGCATCGCATTTCGGCAGGCAAATCCCCACCACCCACGGCTGCGGCTGTATCTCCAGGATTGCCAGCAACCGTTGCTGGATCGCCCGGCTGTGATCATGCAACTGGCGATAGCTGACCGACTGCTCGGCAAGGTGCAGCGCCGGGCGCTCCGCGTGCTCGATCAGGCTTTGTTGCAGCCGCTCGATCACCGGGATCTGCGCCTGTTGCAGCAAGGTCGGATGGTCCGTGGCATTGAAGCGATGGACGTAGGCCAGGCTATCGAGAAACAGCAGGTTTTCCACCTGCTCGAAGTCCGGTGCACGGGCCGTCATCGCATGCTGAAAATACTCGGCATCGCGCGAAAAACGACTGACCTGCAGTGCCACTTCGTCCACCACCAACGCCAGTGTTCGCTGGCGCAGGGCCTGGCCGTTGCCGGACGCTTCGTCGGCGATCGGCACGCGGCTCAGCAGTGTCGAGTGACACAGGCACAGCAGATCAAGCACCGGCAAACCGCTGGCGCCCGTTGCACCGATACCCAGACATAAAGTCAGGAGCGGTGTCACGCCGTAATCCTGCGGCGCAAGACTGCCGTCATCGATCACCAGGTCCATCGACGGAGCGGTTTCTGTCAGCAATGAATGACCGTGTTGTTCGAGCTCATGCGCCAGGTCGGTCAAGGCCTGGCTGCGGCCCCTCAGCAAAATGTCGAGACGTCTCATGTCAGCCTCCTTGTCAAACCAGGTAGTCGCGCAGGGCGTGCTGCACGCACGGTGTGTCGAGCAGCGAGCTGTTGTGGAAGAACCGCACGATGTTGCCCACCAGCGGGTGGTGACGATTGATCGGGAAGGCCAACCCGGCCATCTCGTCTTTCAGTGCGCGACGGGTTGCCTCGCTGACTGGCAGGGCGTCGATCAGGCGCAGGTCGAAGGACTTCTGAATGTCGTTGGTCAGGTAATGGCCGATGAACACCGGCAGGATCTGCGCGATGCATTGACGATCCGCATCGCTCGCGGTGTGCCAGTAGATGCGCACCATCCGCGCCCAGAAACTCGAGTGTCGGCCCTCGTCGAGCAAGTGATCGGCCATCAGACCCTTGATCGAAGGCTTGACCGTGTCGTCCCGGGCGAACGCCGCGACATCGCCGGTCACGGTGTTCTCGGCGATGGCTACGCAAATCAGTTCCACGGCGCTGCGCAGGTGTTCCGGAGCCAGTTCGACGGCGGCGGGAATTGCCCGGCTCAGTTCGATTTCATTCGGTAGCTCGATCGGCTCGATGCCGGTCATGGCCACGGTCTGCTGCATGAAATCCATCGCCACCAGCGCGTGGTAATCCTCGTCCACCACCACGGTCATGGCGTCGTAGCGACAGGCGAACGGGAAGGGCACGGCGAAGCGGTTCTTGGCGATGCTGCGGGCGGTCTTGTCGACGATCTCGGTTTCGAAAATCACCACGTCGTTGATGAATTTGTACAGCGTCTGCACCAGAGCGAAATCACGCTGTTCGGGGCATTCGCGCAGGAAGGTTTCGCTGAGCACCAACGGCTGGCGGCTGAGCGGATAGATCAGCCGCGCGTCATCCTCCAGCACGCGGCGCGGCCGGGTGCGAATGGTCGCGCGGCTTTCCCAGGCATCGGCGAAAGACTGGTAGTCGGCGGCGTTCATTGGGCCACCTCCACCAGCGGTTCGCGCATGCTCAGGCGCAGGCCGTCCCAAAGGGCGATGCGGCTTTCCACGGCGGCGATGGCGCTGGCGTAAACCTCGGCTTCGCGCTGCGGATCGCCATCCACCAGTCGATCCAGCAGTTGTTCGGCGGCCGGGCCGTGGTCTTCCGAGTCGACCTCGATGTGCCGTTCGAGGTAGTAACGGAAGGTCGGCGCCTGTTCGACGCCGATGCCCCAGGCATCGAGCATGCGCTGGAACATGGTCGGGATCACGCTCTCGCGACCGTGCAGGAAGGCAGCGGCAACGCTGTGACCGGGTGCATGCAGCGCGGTGTGCAAGGTGTCACAGACGAACCGCGCCGCCGCCGGATCTACTTCGACGCTTTGCAGGGCGACGTCGTAACTGACGCCCTCCTGTTGCAGCGTCACGAAGCGCTCCACCGCTGTCGTGTCCGCACCGACTTCGCGCATGGCATCGAGGTACAGTTCGAAGTGACTGTAATGCCCGTGTGACAGCCGATCGTCAGATTCTTCCCCGAGCACGATTTCGTTGATCAGTCTTGCTGCGTGCGGATCGCGCGGCGGCAACCACGGCAGGCGAGTGCAAGTCAGTTCCTGCTGCAGACGCTTGGTCAGCGACATGAAGTCCCAGACGGCAAATACATGGGATTCCATGAACCGGCGTAATGTCTTCAAAGAATCTATTTCGGTGAAGATCGGATGAACGCTGAGTTCGGCTTTCTTTAGTGTAAGTTGCTCTTTTGTTGGCATGGTTGCGAGACTCTGGCTAATAGGGAATAGGGATTGCTCAATCAATTGCTAATGGCGTTGAACAAGTTTCTCCAGGCGAACGACAGCCTCATTCGGTTTCGATGAAAGCAGGCAATGTCTGAAGGGCCCAAGACAGCAGCGGACGGTCAAACCGTCGCAACCGAGGCCGTAGTGCAAGGTTGTGCCGGGTTTTTCATTTCGGATCCAAACTCGGCGAAGAAAAACTAATACATCGCAAAACAACTTAACAAGTTTATTTTCAATTATTTTTAGTTGGCTGTTTTTGAAGTATGAGTGGGTCTGATAAAACTTATAAGTTAAGTTTTATTTGGGCGTAGTTACTCCTTTCGGCGTTTAATGGCCAAAATTGAACGACAAGAGTGAATGCCTCACTCGAAGCAACTTTCCAATTGAGTAATTGAATGAATATGAGGGGATGAAGTCGGACTGTAACGGCGCCGTTCTTCCTGATCCCGTGACAAGGCTCCTTCCGTAGGTTCCTGGTGCGGGGACTGCTGCCGGGGCGGCGCGTCCCCGTTCTATATTGGGTTGGCGATTCAAGGGTGCGCGTAAATCGGCGCCGCGGCTATCGTCGAAAATGACTTCCTTTGCGGTGCAAATTCCGGGCTGTTCAAAGCAGGAGGGAGGTTAGAGCGCAGGCGCCGAAGTGCCACAGCAATTGAGCGTGACCGGCGTGGGGATTTGTAAGCGGGTTATACGCCGGGTAAGCGAGGGCTCACCCGGGCGGATTTTCAGCGTGCCGCCTGGCGATCATTAGAGGCGGTGCTCGCCAGGTATCGAGTGATCACCTCGACACCGCGATTGAGGTGCTGCTCCAGCAGTGTGACGGCACGCGGGGTGTCACGATCTATCACGGCCTGCAACAACGCACGGTGATCGTCCTGGGAGAGTTTGCCCAGGCCCATGGCCTCGAGGTTGAAACGCAGGAAGCGTTCCTCTTCATTCAAGCCGTCTTCCACCAGCCGCAACAGCCGGCCATTGGGCGCCTTGCTGTAGAGCGCCATGTGAAACAGACGGTTGAGCCGACCGATTTCGGTGTAGTCGTGTTCGACTTCCAACTCTTCGATGTAGCCGGCCGCGCGTTCGTGATCGGCCGGGGTCAACAAGGGGATCGACTGACGCAGCGCTTCAGACTCCAGCAGGATGCGCAGCTCGTAGGTTTGCGTTGCATCGCCCTGGATCAATGGCGCCACCACGGCGCCCTTGTGGGCAATCACGCTGAGCAGGCCCTGGGCCTCGAGTTGACGCAAGGCTTCGCGTACCGGCATGCGGCTGACGCCGAACAGGTCGGCCAGATCCTGCTGGCGCACGGCGGTTCCGCAGGGCAGGCGACCGTCGAGAATGGCGGCGCGCAGGGTTTCTTCGATGACCGAGCGCGCCAGATGCGCGGGAATCGGGCCGTCGACTTTGATGCTGTGGAGTGGCTTGGGCTTCTGGGTCACAACTGCACACCCTATGACTGCGATATTTGGATCCAAAGGACACTAGTGATTGCTCTACAGGTTGTCAAACCGCGTAGAGGAACCCTGATACACCTGAAGTTTAGCGCGCCAGCGATGATCTCAGGGTGCCATTGTTTTTTGCTGGACTAACCTTCACCATCAAGCGCTTTCTTCTCTGCCCTGGATGCCTTGCATTGGCGGTACGTTTCGCGATCCCACGGATTGCGCGCTGGCTTGCCTGCGCGCTGCTGCTGGCCGGCATCATGCTGGGCGGCCTGCATGCCGATTGGGATTTTTCCGCGATCAGCCGCAAGGCCACGGCGCTGTACGGACCGCTGGGCGCCGGGCAGCAGCGGATCGATGCCTGGCAGAATCTGCTGGCCACGCAGAAGCAGGTCAGCGAGATGGAAAAGCTCAAAGTGGTGAACCTGTTTTTCAACAAACAGATGCGCTACGTCGAAGACATCGATCTGTGGCACGAGGTCGATTATTGGGAAACTCCCATCGAAGCCTTGTGGAAAGGCGCCGGCGACTGCGAAGACTATGCGATCGCCAAGTATTTCAGCCTGCGCCACCTCGGTGTGGCCAGTGACAAGTTGCGCATCACCTACGTCAAGGCCCTGCGCCAGAACCGCGCGCACATGGTCCTGACTTACTATTCCAGCCCTGACGCCATGCCGCTGGTGCTCGACAGCCTGATCGACCCGATCAAGCCGGCCGCCGAGCGAACCGATTTGCTGCCGGTCTACTCTTTCAATGCCGAGGGTTTGTACCTGCCGGGAGCGAAGGGCAACAAGAAGGTCGGTGACACCAAACGCCTGTCACGCTGGCAGGATGTGTTGAAGAAAATGCAGGCCGAAGGATTCCCGGTCGAGACGACTAACTAGGAGCACGCGCTCAGATGTCTTTGTTCAAACAGCTGTTGATCGCAATCTGTCTGTTCCTGGTGGTCGCCTTCACCGGCAGCTTCATGGTCAGTCTGGAGAGCTCGCGCACCCAGTACGTCAACCAGTTGCGCTCCCACGCCCAGGATGCGGCCACGGCGCTGGCGCTGTCGTTGACGCCGAACATCGACGACCCGGCGATGGTCGAGCTGTTGGTCAGTTCGATCTTCGACAGCGGTTATTACTCGAGCATCCGCGTGGTCGACCTGAAGACCGACCAGACCATCGTCGAGCGCAATGGCATTCCGGCGGTCACCAACGTGCCGGACTGGTTCGTCAAACTGATTGGCCTTGAACCGGCCGGTGGCGATGCGCTGGTCAGCCGTGGCTGGGAGCAGGCGGCGCGGGTCGAGGTGGTCAGCCACCCGATGTTCGCCGTGGCCAAGCTTTGGCAGAGCGCACTCGGCAGCCTCGGCTGGTTGCTGGTCTGTGGTGCGGTGAGTGCGGTGCTGGGCGCGCTGTTGCTGCGTCGGCAACTCAAGCCGCTGGATTACATGGTCAAGCAATCCCACGCCATTGCCCGCCGCGAATTCCTCAGCCTGCCGGACCTGCCGCGCACGCCTGAATTGCGCCGCGTGGTGCTGGCGATGAACCAGATGGTCGAGAAGCTCAAGGCGCTGTTTCAGGAGCAGGCCGAGCGCAGTGAAAAACTGCGCACCGAGTCCTATCAGGACAACCTCACGGGGCTGGCCAACCGGCGTTATTTCGAGATGCAGCTGAATGCGCGGGTGAGCAACCCGGAGCAGGCCAGTTCCGGTTATCTGCTGCTGTTGCGGGTCAAGGATCTGGCCGGGCTGAACCAGCGCCTTGGCGGTCAGCGCACCGATGAATTGTTGAAAGCGGTCGGCGAGCAACTGTCCCGCGAGTGCGCCAAATACCCGGAAACCCAGAATCTCGTCACCCGGATTCGTGGTGGTGAATTCGCCGTGCTGGCGCCGGGGCTGACCCGCGAAGAAGCGCTGCAACTGGCGCAAAGCCTCGACAGCGCGCTGAGCAGCCTGCACGCGACGGGCGCCACCGACGTGGCCGCCGTGGCCTCTATCGGCCTGGCGCCGTTCGCTCATGGCGATTCACCGCAAGCGGTGCTCAGCCTCGGCGATCAGGCATTGGCCCAGGCCGAAGGGCAGGGCGAGCAGAACTGGGCGTGCCTCGATCAGAGCCTGGTGGCGGATGTCGGTGACGATCACCACGCCTGGCATCGCTTGCTCGATCAGGCGCTGAACCAGCGGCGCTTCGAGCTGTTCTTCCAACCGGTGGTGGCGGCACAGGACACGCAACTGGTGCTGCATTACAAAGTGCTGTCGCGCTTGCTCGACGAGCAGGGCCAGACCATCCCCGCCGGGCGTTTCCTGCCCTGGCTCGAGCGCTTCGGCTGGACCGCGCGGCTGGACCGTCTGATGCTCGAGCGCGTGCTGGAGCAGATGGCCGACCATGAAGAATCCCTGGCCCTGAACCTGTCTTCGGCGACCCTGGCCGATCCGCAGGCGCTGAACAAAGTCTTCGAGATTCTGCGCTCGCATTCCAATCTGGGGCCGCGCCTGACCCTGGAAATCGGCGAGGAACAACTGCCGGAACAAGCGGTGCTCGAACAGCTGACCCGCCGCCTGCGCGAACTTGGTTTCTCCCTGAGCCTGCAGCGCTTCGGCGGGCGCTTCAGCATGATCGGTAACCTGGCGCGGCTGGGCCTGGCGTACCTGAAGATCGATGGCAGCTACATTCGGGCGATCGATCAGGAAAGCGACAAGCGCCTGTTCATCGAAGCGATCCAGCGTGCGGCGCACAGCATTGATCTGCCGCTGATTGCCGAGCGGGTCGAGACGGAAGGGGAATTGTCGGTGATTCGCGAGATGGGGTTGTATGGGGTTCAGGGGCAATTGTTCGGTGAGCCAAAACCCTGGCGTTAAGGCTGTAGAATTGCGTCGCCGCTAAGGCTGCCTTCGCGAGCAAGCTCGCTCCCACATTGGGTATACATACCTCCTGTGGGAGCGAGCTTGCTCGCGAAGGGGCCCGTCCAGTCACCGAAGATCCTGGATCAGATCAACCCGCCCTCATCCTCATCGATCAACTGACTCAACCCACCCAGCGCTTCCCGCGCCTGAGTCCGGTCCATCAACTTGGCCTGGGCCGCCGGCGGCAGGTCGGTGACGCGGATCACGCCTTTCTGGGTCAGTACCTGAATCAGGTCGTCGAGTACCCGGATCATTTCCAGGTCGCTCTGCTTGAGCTGTTTGAGGCTGTTCTCCACGGCTTCGTTGGCGTACCAGGCCTGGATTTCGTGGTGGTCGGCCGGCAGCGTTTCCGTGGCCTCGGCGTAGGCCGCAGCTTCCACGCGAATCAACTGACCCTGCGCATCGCGTTGCACGTAAAACATTGAGCATCCCTCGGAAATGGACCAGCGTCATGCTGTCAGCAGCATAGCCAACTGCACGCGAGTATGCGGTGCGGCGACGCAATCGTCACCGGGAAGAAAGACGCAAACGTGACGGCCGCCCCATTGGGGCGGCCGTTTTGTTCACGCATCAGCTGTTGTTGTGGTCGACCTTGATGGTCGGATCACTACCGGCAATCAGGTTGTGAATGTTGGCAGTGGACCAGTTGTTGCCTTCCAGTTTGATCGTCACGTCCGGTGTGGCGGCAGCCGCATCGGCGGAGTTGAACTTGCCCGCCGAACTGACTTGCAGCGACGACACGCCGTCGACCGTGGTGATCTTCAGGAAGTTGTCGATGGTGCTGCCGGACTCGCCCTGCAGCAGGTCGCGCAGGTCGATACGGTCACCTTCGCTGGCGTTGAAGTCCTTGATCACATCGTTGCCGGTGTCACCTGCTTTCCAGACGAAGGTGTCGGCGCCCGAACCACCGATCAGGATGTCGTTGCCCTGACCACCGATCAGCGTGTCGTTGCCGGTACCGCCGAGCAGGATGTCATTGCCCTTGCCACCGTCGAGCAGGTCGTTGCCGCCCGAGCCGAACAGGATGTCATTACCCGCGCCACCCAGTAGCGTGTCGTTGCCGTCATGGGCACCGGACACATCGAACGCCTGATAGTGCTCGGTGATGTACTGGTGCACGTTACTGGTGGTGACTTTGCTGACGTCGACCCCGGTTTCCTTGGCCACGAAGGCCTGCATCGCCTGATAACCCTCGCCGGCAATGCCGTTGAAGCTCACCAGGTCGCCGAACAGGATGTCGTTGCCGTCGCCACCGCTGACGGTGTCGTTGCCCGGCATCGTCGCTTCGGTATGGCCGATGATCGAGTTGGCCAGGTCCTTCGGATCGATGTTGGTTTGCGGGTTGTGATCGGTGTCGTACGGTTTCAGGTCGTTGAGGCTGACACCGCTGTTGATCCCGATGGCTTCCACATTGGACAGGTTGCCCAGCAGTGCGAAGGCGCTGTTGGCGTTGTCGGTGGTGGCCTGGCTGGTGCTGCTGCCGGAGCCTGCCAGGCTCGACAGCTCGTAGGTGCCGTCGCCCTGGGCGTGGATGGTGCCCACGTTGCTCCAGTTCCAGCTGCCGTTCTTGTACGTCTGCAGGACCACGGCACCCGCCGTGCTGATGGTCAGGTAGTGCGTGCTGTCGATGTAGGTGCTGAAGCTGTCGCCCAGCTTGTAGTTGCTGGTCTTCACCACGTCGTCGAGCTTCACGTTGCCGTACAGCGTCGGGTTGGTCTGTTCGCCGCTCTGGTAGTAGGTCGGCTGACCGTCGGTGATGAAGTACGTGAGGTTCTTCGCCCCGGTGTTAGCCACGGCTTCGGCGCTCTGGAAGAAGTTGGCCGTAGCCTTGAACACGTCTTCGTAGTTGGTGCCGCCGCCGGAGGTCATCGAGTCCAGCACAGCCTTGAGCTTGGTCAGCGCGTTCGGGTCGTTGAGGTTCACCGACACCGACTTGTTGACCTGGGTATCGAAGTCCACCAGGAAGATGTTCACCGTCCCCGAGTTGTTGCCCATGCTCTGCTTGAGAGTGTTGAACACCGACGTCAGCGAGTCCTTGGCCGCGTTGATCGACGAGGTGCTCATACTGCCCGAGCTGTCGACCATGAACGCGATGTTGTAGTTGGTGCCCGGCACCACGGTCAGGCCGCCGATGTCGGCGACGATGATGTCGTTGCCGTCGGTGCCGGTGACGTTGTCGTCGGCCGAGGTGGCGACTACCGCGTTGTAGACTGCCGGCACCACGGTGACCGGAATGGTCGCGGTGGTGCTGGCCGAGCCGCCGACCTGTTCGGTGGAGGTCGAGGTCACGGTCAGGTTGAACTGGCCGTTGTAGTAGGTCGGCGGGGTCACGGTCAGGCTGCCGAGGTTCCAGCCGGTGACGTTGGCGTCGCCGCTGGTGGCGGTCACGGTGAAGCTGTGGCCTGCGCCGTCGCTGAGCACCGAGCCGACCGGTGCGCCGCTGATCTTGATGCTCAGGGTTTCCGAGCCGTCGGTGTCGGTCAGTGCGGTGCTGATCGCCGACAGTTTCACGGTGGTGCCTTCGGCGCCGGTGTTGAGCTTGTAGCCGTCGTAATAGCCTTCGCCGTTGCTGCCGTGCAGATCGGAGACGGTCACGCCGGCATTCACCAGATCCTGCACGCCGGTGTAGATCGGTACGCCGGCGCTGCTCAGGTCGATCGGCGTGCTGCCGTTGACCGACAGGTTGACGTCGTAGCTGCCCGGGCCGCTCTGGTTGTGGTGGTAGATGTCCAGGGTGTAGTAGCCGCTGGTGGTCGGGGTGAACGAACCGTTGAGGTTGCCACCCGCGCCCCACGTTGTGGACGCCACACTCTTGCCGCCGATGGTCACCAGCAGGCTGTCATCACCGGTGCCGCTGAAGGTGTAGGTCTTGCCGGCTTCCAGATAGATCAGGCCCGAGGTTTTCGACGCGGTGCCGGCGGTCACGCTGCCATCGGACTGCACGTTGTTCACGGTGCCGCTGGTGTTCGGTTTGCCGGCACCGTCGATCACGTTTTTCAGAGTGTTCGGGTTCGCGCCGCTGCCGTCGGTGCCCAGGCCCGACAGACCGGTCCAGACTTCCTTGATCAGGCCGGTGGACTTCACGCTGTTGTCGGCGACCGACAGGGTCGGTGCATCCGCCACTGGGGTGATGTCGATCTTCACGGTGCCGGTATTGCCCAGCAACTGGCCGTCGGTTGGCTGGAACTTGATTTGTGCGTAGTCAGCCTGGTTGTTACCCAGGCCGGTGCCGCCGTAGCCGTTCACGCCCGACTCGTTGGCATCCGGCAAGAAACGCAGCTTGCCGGCATCGATGTCGGCCTTGCTGAAGGTCTGGTTGGTGGCGACGTCTTTCCAGGTCGAACCGTCCAGGTACTGCAGTTTGCCTTCGCCCGGCAGCTGGGTGATTTTCACGCCCAGGCTGCTGGCCGGGCTGTCGACGTCGCTGACGCCGAAGGTCGACCAGCCGAGGACCAGCGGGGTGTCTTCGGTGCCGGTGACGTTGACCGGTGCAGCGACCGGCGCATCGTTGACCGCCACCACATTGACCGTGGTGGTCGCGACGTTGGAGTAGTTGCCGCCATCGGTCACGGTCACGGTGATGATCCGTGGCACGGTGCTCGGGTCTTCACTGCTGTTGGTGAAGCTGATGTTCTTGATGGCCTGCATGTAGTCGGCCAGCGTCGCATTGCCCGACAGGGTCAGCGTGATCGTGCCATTGGTGCTGTTGGCATTGATGGTGATGCCGTTGACGCTGTTGCCCAGGTTCAGCGCATCGCCGTCCTGACGGTTGGTCAGCACGACGGTGGCGCCAGTCAGCATGGTGCTGTCCGGGTCGGTGATCTTGATATCGGTGTCGGCGATCGACACACCTGCGCCCGGGGTGTTCTCGGTGAAGGTCACCTTGTAGTCGGCACCCGTTGCACCGCTGGAGTTGTTGGCGTCGAGGTCGATGACCGGCGGTGCATCGTTGTCGATGATCGAGGTGCTGACGCTGCCATTGGTGCTGCTGACCGCCAGGTTTTCGAAGTTGCCACCGGTGGCCGAGTCGATCTTGACCACGAAGTTCTCGGTGCCTTCGGTGATCTTGTCATCGATGGTGGCGACGTTGAACTGCGCACTGCTGGCGCCTGCCGGGATCTTCACGGTGTACACGCCGGTGAAGTCCGAACCGTCGGCGGCGGTGCCGCTGTAGACGATTTTCAGGGTCACTTCGGTCTGCGCCGGGTGGTTCAGGCTGACGGTGTAGCTGGCGGTCTGGCCTTCGGTCACCGAAGTGCTGCCGGTGATGCTGACAGTGGTGGTGTCGATGGTGTCGGTGACGTTGGTCACCGCTGGCGTGGTGCTGGTGACCAGGTTTTCGAAGTTGCCACCGGTGGCGTTGGTGATCGTTGCCTGAACGGTGCCGGCGTCTTTGTAGACGTCGTCGGCCGGTGCCGGAACGGTCACGGTGCCAGTGGTTTTACCGGCCTCGATGGTGATTACCGAGCCGTTGCTCAGGGTCACGGTCACCGGGGTGCCGGCGGCGTTGGTCAGGGTTGCGGTGTAGGTGATCGAACCACCTTCGGCCACGGTGCCGGTCGCGCTGAGCGACAGGTTGGTGGTGTCGATGGTGTCGGTCACCGTGGTGCTGACCGGCGTCTTGTCGGCGACGAGGTTTTCGTAGTTGCCGCCGCTGACGTTGGTGATCGAGTTGGTCAGCGGTGCATGACCATTCAACACGTCGTTCGGCGCGGTGGTGGTGACGGTCCCGGAGGTCTTGCCGATGTCGATGGTGATGGTCTGGCCGTTGGACAGGGTCACGGTCACTGGCGAACCGGTCACCGGCGCGCCGACAGTCGCGGTGTAGACAACATTGCCGCCCTCGGCCGCTGTTGCGGTCGCGGTCAGCTTCACGGTGGTGGTGTCGATGGTGTCGGTGACGCTGGTCACCGCTGGCGTGTTGCTGGTCACCAGGTTTTCGAAGTTGCCGCCGGTAGCCGATTTGATCGTGGCCTGAACGGTGCCGGCGTCTTTGTAAACGTCATCGGCTGGCGCAGGAACAGTCACGGTACCGGTGGTTTTGCCTGCGTCGATGGTGATCACTGCGCCGTTCGACAAGGTCACGGTGACTGGCGAGCCAGCGGCGTTGGTCAGGGTCGCGGTGTAGGTGATCTGGCCACCTTCAGCCACGGTGCCGGTCGCGGTCAGCGACAGGTTGGTGGTGTCGATGGTGTCAGTGACCGTGGTCGAAACCGGGGTTTTGTCGGCAACGAGGTTCTCGTAATTACCGCCGGTTACGCCGGTGATCGCATTGGTCAGCGGCGCGTGGCCAGTCAGCGCATCGTTCGGCGCGGTGGTGGTCACGGTACCGGTGGTCTTGCCCACTTCGATCGTGATGGTCTGGCCATTGGACAGGTTCACGGTGACTGGCGAGCCGGTCACTGGCGCGCCGACAGTCGCGGTGTAAGTGACTGTGCCGCCTTCAGCCGCCGACTCGGTCGCGGTGAGTTTCACCGTGGTGGTGTCGATGGTGTCAGTGACCTGGGTCACCGCAGGAACCGTGCTGGTCACCAGATTTTCGAAGTTGCCACCGGTCGCGGACTTGATCGTCGCTTCCACGGTGCCGGCGTCCTTGTAGACGTCATCGGCTGGGGCTGGAACCGTCACGGTGCCAGTGGTTTTACCGGCCTCGATGGTGATCACGGCGCCATTGCTCAACGTTACGGTCACCGGAGTGCCAGCAGCGTTGGTCAGTGTGGCGGTGTAGATGATCGAACCGCCCTCGGCGACCGAATTGGTGGCGCTCAAGGACAGGTTGGTGGTGTCGACGGTGTCGGTGACGGTGGTCGAAACCGGGGTCTTGTCGGCAACGAGATTCTCGTAGTTGCCGCCACTTACACTAGTGATTGCGTTAGTCAGTGGCGCATGACCATTCAACACATCGTTCGGCGCGGTGGTGGTGACGGTGCCGGTGGTCTTACCGACTTCGATGGTGATTTGCTGGCCGTTCGACAGGGTCACGGTCACTGGCGAGCCGGTTACCGGTGCACCCACGGTGGCGGTGTAGGTGACGGTGCCACCCTCGGCCGCTGTCGTGGTCGCCGTCAGCTTCACGGTGGTGGTGTCGATGGTGTCGGTGACGCTGGTCACCGCTGGCGTGGTGCTGGTCACCAGGTTTTCGAAGTTGCCGCCGGTAGCCGATTTGATCGTGGCCTGAACGGTGCCGGCGTCTTTGTAAACGTCATCGGCTGGCGCGGGAACAGTCACGGTACCGGTGGTTTTGCCGGCGTCGATGGTGATCACTGCGCCGTTCGACAAGGTCACGGTGACTGGCGAGCCAGCGGCGTTGGTCAGGGTTGCGGTGTAGGTGATCTGGCCACCTTCAGCCACGGTGCCGGTCGCGGTCAGCGACAGGTTGGTGGTGTCGATGGTGTCAGTGACCGTGGTCGAAACCGGGGTTTTGTCGGCGACCAGATTTTCGTAGTTGCCACCGCTCACGTTGGTGATGGCGTTGGTCAGCGGCGCGTGGCCAGTCAGCACGTCGTTTGGCGCCGTCGTGGTTACGGTGCCAGTGGTCTTGCCGACTTCGATGGTGATCGACTGACCGTTCGACAGAGTCACGGTCACTGGCGAGCCGGTGACAGGTGCACCCACGGTCGCGGTGTACGTAACGTTCCCGCCTTCCGCCGCCGACTCGGTCGCGGTGAGTTTCACCGTGGTGGTGTCGATGGTGTCAGTGACCTGGGTCACCGCAGGAACCGTGCTGGTTACCAGATTTTCGAAGTTGCCACCGGTCGCGGACTTGATCGTCGCTTCCACGGTGCCGGCGTCCTTGTAGACGTCATCGGCTGGCGCAGGAACAGTGACGGTGCCAGTGGTTTTACCGGCTTCGATGGTGATCACCGCGCCGTTCGACAGGGTCACGGTCACCGGGGTGCCGGCCGGGTTGGTCAGGGTCGCGGTGTAAACGATCGAGCCACCCTCGGCCACGGTACCGGTCGCACTGAGCGACAGGTTGGTGGTGTCGATGGTGTCGGTCACGGTGGTGCTGACCGGAGTTTTATCAGCAACCAGATTCTCGTAGTTGCCACCGCTCACGTTGGTGATCGCGTTGGTCAATGGCGCGTGGCCGTTCAGCACATCGTTCGGTGCCGTGGTGGTCACGGTGCCGGTGGTTTTACCGACTTCGATGGTGATTTGCTGACCGTTCGACAGGGTCACGGTCACTGGCGAGCCGGTGACAGGTGCACCCACGGTCGCGGTGTACGTAACGTTCCCGCCTTCAGCCGCCGACTCGGTCGCGGTGAGTTTCACCGTGGTGGCGTCGATGGTGTCAGTGACCTGGGTCACCGCAGGAACCGTGCTGGTCACCAGATTTTCGAAGTTGCCACCGGTCGCGGACTTGATCGTCGCTTCCACGGTGCCGGCGTCCTTGTAGACGTCATCGGCAGGGGCCGGAACCGTCACGGTGCCAGTGGTTTTACCGGCCTCGATGGTGATCACGGCGCCGTTGCTCAGAGTCACAGTTACCGGAGTGCCGGCGGCGTTGGTCAACGTTGCGGTGTAGATGATCGAACCGCCCTCGGCGACCGAGTTGGTGGCGCTGAGGGTCAGGTTGGTGGTGTCGACGGTGTCGGTGACGGTGGTCGAAACCGGGGTCTTGTCGGCAACGAGGTTCTCGTAATTACCGCCGGTTACGCCGGTGATCGCATTGGTCAGCGGTGCATGGCCGTTCAGCGCATCGTTCGGTGCAGTGGTGGTCACGGTGCCGGTGGTCTTGCCGACTTCGATGGTGATTTGCTGACCGTTGGACAGGGTCACGGTCACAGGCGAACCGGTGACTGGAGCACCGACAGTCGCAGTGTAAGTAACGGTCCCGCCTTCAGCCGCCGACTCGGTCGCGGTCAGTTTGACCGTGGTGGTGTCGATGGTGTCGGTGACTTCGGTCACGGCCGGAACAGTGCTAGGCACCAGGTTCTCGAAGTTGCCACCGGTTGCATCCTTGATGGTGACTTCGACTTTGCCGGCGTCTTTGTAGACGTCATCGGCCGGAGCCGGAACGGTCACGGTTCCGGTGGTCTTGCCCGCTTCGATGGTGATCACGGCGCCGTTGCTCAACGTCACGGTCAGCGGCGTGCCGGCCGGGTTGGTCAGGGTCGCGGTGTAAACGATCGAACCGCCCTCGGCAACCGAGTTGGTGGCGCTGAGGGTCAGGTTGGTGGTGTCGACGGTGTCGGTGACGGTGGTCGAAACCGGAGTTTTATCGGCGACCAGATTCTCGTAATTACCGCCGGTTACGCCGGTGATCGCGTTGGTCAATGGCGCGTGGCCGTTCAGCACATCGTTCGGTGCCGTGGTGGTCACTGTGCCGGTGGTCTTGCCGACTTCGATGGTGATTTGCTGACCGTTGGACAGGGTCACGACCACCGGCGAGCCAGTCACCGGCGCGCCCACGGTCGCGGTGTAAGTAACGGTGCCACCTTCGGCCGCAGTTTCGGAAGCGGTCAGCTTCACGGTCGTCGTGTCGATGGTGTCGGTGACTTCCGTTACGGCTGGCACGGTGCTCGGAACAAGGTTCTCGAAGTTGCCACCGGTGGCGTTGGTGATGGTTGCCTGAACAGTACCGGCGTCCTTGTAAACGTCATCGGCAGGTGCGGCAACAGTCACAGTGCCGGTGGTTTTGCCGGCTTCGATAGTGATGATTGCGCCGTTCGACAGCGTCACGGTCACCGGGGTGCCGGCCGGGTTGGTCAGAGTCGCGGTGTAAACGATCGAACCGCCCTCGGCAACCGAGTTGGTGGCGCTGAGGGTCAGGTTGGTGGTGTCGACCGTGTCGGTGACGGTGGTCGAAACCGGCGTTTTGTCGGCGACGAGGTTTTCGTAGTTGCCGCCAGTCACGGCGGTGATCGCGTTGGTCAGCGGTGCGTGACCGTTCAACGCATCGTTCGGTGCGGTGGTGGTCACGGTACCGGTGGTATTGCCGACTTCGATGGTGATCGACTGACCATTGGCCAGGGTCACAGTCACAGGCGAACCTGTGACAGGCGCACCCACGGTTGCGGTGTAGGTGACGGTGCCACCTTCAGCAGCGGTTTCGGTCGCGGTCAGCTTCACGGTCGTCGTGTCGATGGTGTCGGTGACTTCCGTTACGGCTGGCACGGTGCTCGGAACAAGGTTCTCGAAGTTGCCACCGGTTGCGTCCTTGATCGTGACTTCAACCTTGCCGGCGTCTTTGTAAACGTCATCGGCAGGTGCGGCAACAGTCACAGTGCCGGTGGTTTTGCCGGCTTCGATAGTGATGATTGCGCCGTTCGACAGCGTCACGGTCACCGGGGTGCCGGCCGGGTTGGTCAGAGTCGCGGTGTAAACGATCGAACCGCCCTCGGCAACCGAGTTGGTGGCGCTGAGGGTCAGGTTGGTGGTGTCGACGGTGTCGGTGACGGTGGTCGAAACCGGGGTCTTGTCGGCAACGAGGTTCTCGTAATTACCGCCGGTTACGCCGGTGATCGCATTGGTCAGCGGTGCGTGACCGTTCAACGCATCGTTCGGTGCGGTGGTGGTCACGGTGCCGGTGGTCTTGCCGACTTCGATGGTGATTTGCTGACCATTAGCCAGGGTCACGGTAACCGGAGAACCCGTCACCGGAGCACCAACAGTCGCGGTGTAGGTGACGGTGCCACCTTCAGCAGCGGTTTCGGTCGCGGTGAGTTTCACCGTTGTGGTGTCGATGGTATCGGTGACGTTGGTCACGGCCGGAACGGTGCTCGGCACCAGGTTCTCGAAACCGCCACCGGTGACGGTCGAAATGGTCGCTTCGACTTTGCCGGCATCCTTGTAAACGTCATCGGCTGGCGCCGGAACGGTCACGGTGCCGGTGGTTTTACCGGCTTCGATGGTGATCACTGCACCGTTCGACAGGGTCACGGTCACCGGGGTGCCGGCCGGGTTGGTCAGCGTCGCGGTGTAGACAATCGAACCACCCTCGGCCACCGAGTCGGTGGCGGTCAGGTTGAGGTTGGTGGTGTCGACAGTATCCGATACCGAGGTGTTGGCCGGTTTGCTGTCGACCGTCAGGTTTTCGTAGTTGCCACCGGTGGCCTTGTCGATGGTCACACTCAGCGAGCTGCCGCCCGCCAGCGGGCTGTTCGGCGCGACGAAGTTCACGGTGCCGGTGGTTTCGCCCACGGCGATGGTGATGGTCTGGCCGTTGGACAGGGTCACCACGACCGGTGAACCGGTCACTGGCGCGGTCACGGTCGCGGTGTAGACCACGGTTTCGCCTTCGGCGACGTTGGCGGTAGCGGTCAGCGACACGGTGGACGTGTCGATGGTGTCGTGAACGGTGGTGACCGCCGGGGCAGTGTTGGTGACCAGGTTTTCAAAGTTGCCGCCAGTGGCGCCCTTGATGGTCGTTTCAACGGTGCCGGCGTCCTTGTAGACGTCGTCCTTCGGTGCGTCGACGGTCACGGTGCCGGTGGTTTTGCCGGCCTCGATGGTGATCACGGCGCCGTTGCTCAACGTCACGGTCACCGGGGTGCCGGCGGCGTTGGTCAGGGTCGCGGTGTAGGTGATCTGGCCACCTTCGTTGACTTCCGGCGTCGCGCTCAGGGTCAGGTTGGTGGTGTCGACGGTGTCGGTCACGGTGGTGCTGACCGGGGTTTTGTCGGCCACGAGGTTTTCGTAGTTGCCGCCGCTCACGCCAGTGATTGAGTTGGTCAGCGGTTCGTGACCATTGAGTGCATCGTTCGGTGCGGTGGTGGTGACGGTGCCAGTGGTTTTACCGACCTCGATGGTGATCTGCTGACCGTTGGCCAGGGTCACGGTCACCGGCGAACCGGTGACTGGTGCGCCGACGGTGGCGGTGTAGGTGACGGTGCCGCCTTCCGCCGCCGACTCGGTCGCGGTCAGTTTGACCGTGGTGGTGTCGATGGTGTCGGTGACCTCGGTGACGGCCGGAACAGTGCTCGGCACCAGGTTCTCGAAGTTGCCACCGGACGCGTCCTTGATCGTGACTTCAACCTTGCCGGCGTCTTTGTAGACGTCATCGGCCGGGGCTGGAACGCTGACGGTGCCGGTGGTTTTACCGGCTTCGATGGTGATCACGGCACCGTTCGACAGGGTCACGGTCACCGGAGTGCCGGCCGGGTTGGTCAGGGTCGCGGTGTAAACGATCGAGCCACCCTCGGCCACGGTGCCGGTCGCGGTCAGCGACAGGTTGGTGGTGTCGATGGTGTCGGTGACGGTGGTGTTGACCGGAGTCTTGTCCGCTACGAGGTTCTCGTAGTTGCCGCCGCTGACGTCGGTAATCGCGTTGGTCAGCGGTGCATGGCCGTTCAGCGCATCGTTCGGTGCAGTGGTGGTCACGGTGCCGGTGGTCTTGCCGACTTCGATAGTGATTTGCTGACCGTTGGACAGGGTCACGGTCACAGGCGAACCGGTGACTGGAGCACCGACAGTCGCAGTGTAAGTAACGGTCCCGCCTTCAGCCGCCGACTCGGTCGCGGTCAGTTTGACCGTGGTGGTGTCGATGGTGTCGGTGACATTGGTCACGGCTGGCGTGTTGCTGGTCACCAGGTTCTCGAAGTTGCCACCGGTCGCGGACTTGATCGTCGCTTCCACGGTGCCGGCGTCCTTGTAGACGTCATCGGCTGGCGCAGGAACAGTGACGGTGCCAGTGGTTTTACCGGCTTCGATGGTGATCACCGCGCCGTTCGACAGGGTCACGGTCACCGGGGTACCAGCCGGGTTGGTCAGAGTTGCGGTGTAAACAATCGAACCGCCCTCGGCCACGGTACCGGTCGCACTGAGCGACAGGTTGGTGGTGTCGACGGTGTCGGTCACAGTGGTGCTGACCGGAGTTTTATCAGCAACCAGATTCTCGTAGTTGCCACCGCTCACGTTGGTGATCGCGTTGGTCAATGGCGCGTGGCCGTTCAGCACATCGTTCGGTGCCGTGGTGGTCACTGTGCCGGTGGTCTTGCCGACTTCGATGGTGATTTGCTGACCGTTGGACAGGGTCACGACCACCGGCGAGCCAGTTACCGGAGCGCCCACAGTCGCGGTGTAGGTGACGGTGCCACCTTCAGCAGCAGTTTCGGTCGCGGTCAGCTTCACGGTCGTCGTGTCGATGGTATCGGTGACTTCGGTCACGGCCGGAACAGTGCTAGGCACCAGGTTCTCGAAGTTGCCACCGGTTGCATCCTTGATGGTCACTTCGACTTTGCCCGCGTCCTTGTAGACGTCATCGGCCGGAGCCGGAACGGTCACGGTGCCGGTGGTTTTGCCTGCTTCAATGGTGATGACGGAGCCGTTGCTCAACGTCACGGTCACCGGAGTGCCGGCAGGGTTGGTCAGGGTAGCGGTGTAAACAATCGAACCGCCCTCGGCCACGGTACCGGTCGCGGTCAGCGACAGATTGGTGGTGTCGACGGTGTCGGTCACGGTGGTGCTGACCGGGGTTTTGTCAGCCACGAGGTTTTCGTAGTTGCCGCCACTCACGCCGGTGATCGAGTTGTTCAACGGTGCATGACCGTTCAGCGCGTCGTTCGGCGCGGTGGTGGTCACGGTGCCGGTGGTCTTGCCGACTTCGATGGTGATGGTCTGGCCGTTGGCCAAAGTGACAGTCACTGGCGAACCGGTCACAGGCGCACTGACCGTCGCGGTATAGGTGACAGTGCCGCCCTCGGCCACCGATGTATCGGCGCTCAGCTTCACCGTGGTGGTGTCGATGGTGTCAGTCACTTCAGTGACAGCCGGGACGGTGCTCGGAACAAGGTTCTCGAAGTTGCCGCCGGACGCATCCTTGATGGTCACTTCGACTTTGCCCGCGTCCTTGTAGACGTCATCGGCCGGCGCAGGAACAGTCACGGTGCCAGTGGTTTTGCCCGCTTCAATGGTAATGACCGAGCCGTTGCTCAAGGTCACGGTCACCGGCGTGCCAGCCGGGTTGGTCAGGGTAGCGGTGTAAACAATCGAACCGCCCTCGGCCACGGTGCCGGTCGCGGTCAGCGACAGATTGGTGGTGTCGACGGTATCGGTCACGGTGGTCGACACTGGAGTCTTGTCCGCTACGAGGTTCTCGTAGTTGCCGCCGCTGACGTCGCTAATCGCGTTGGTCAGCGGTGCATGGCCGTTCAACGCATCGTTTGGTGCAGTGGTGGTGACGGTGCCGGTAGTCTTGCCGACTTCGATGGTGATTTGCTGACCATTGGCCAGGGTCACGGTCACTGGCGAGCCGGTCACAGGTGCGCCGACGGTAGCGGTGTAGGTGACAGTTCCACCTTCAGCTGCCGACTCGGTCGCAGTCAGTTTGACTGTGGTGGTGTCGATGGTATCGGTGACTTCGGTGACGGCTGGAACGGTGCTTGGCACCAGGTTCTCGAAGTTGCCGCCCGTGGTACCGGTAATGCTGACTTCGACTTTGCCCGCATCCTTGTAGACGTCATCAGCCGGAGCCGGAACGGTCACGGTGCCGGTGGTCTTGCCCGCTTCGATGATGATGACGGAGCCGTTGCTCAACGTCACGGTCACCGGGGTGCCGGCAGGATTGGTCAGGGTAGCGGTGTAAACAATCGAACCGCCCTCGGCCACGGAGCCAGTGGCGCTCAGGGTCAGGTTGGTGGTGTCGACGGTATCGGTCACGGTGGTCGACACTGGAGTCTTGTCCGCTACGAGGTTCTCGTAGTTGCCGCCGCTGACGTTGGTGATGGCGTTGGTCAGTGGTTCATGACCGTTCAACGCATCGTTCGGTGCGGTGGTGGTCACGGTGCCGGTAGTCTTGCCGACTTCGATGGTGATTTGCTGACCATTGGCCAGGGTCACGGTCACTGGCGAGCCGGTCACAGGTGCGCCGACGGTAGCGGTGTAGGTGACAGTTCCACCTTCAGCTGCCGACTCGGTCGCAGTCAGTTTGACTGTGGTGGTGTCGATGGTGTCAGTCACTTCAGTGACGGCCGGAACAGTGCTTGGCACCAGGTTCTCGAAATTGCCGCCAGCGGTATTGGTGATAGTGACTTCAACCTTGCCGGCGTCTTTGTAGACGTCATCGGCAGGAGCCGGAACAGTCACGGTACCGGTGGTTTTACCGGCCTCGATGGTGATGACCGAGCCGTTGCTCAAGGTCACGGTCACCGGCGTACCGGCCGGGTTGGTCAGTGTCGCGGTGTAGACGATCGAGCCGCCTTCAGCCACGGAGCCGGTCGCGCTCAGGGTCAGGTTGGTGGTGTCGACGGTGTCGGTGACAGTCGTCGAAACCGGGGTCTTGTCGGCCACGAGGTTTTCGTAGTTACCGCCGCTCACGTCAGTGATCGAGTTGGTCAGCGGCGCGTGGCCGTTGAGTACATCGTTCGGTGCGGTGGTGGTCACGCTGCCGGTGGTCTTGCCGACTTCGATGGTGATGGTCTGACCGTTGGCCAGGGTCACGGTGACCGGGGAGCCGGTCACCGGTGCGCCAACGGTGGCGGTGTAAGTGACGGTGCCGCCTTCAGCGACCGAAGTGTCAGCGGTCAGTTTCACGGTCGAAGTGTCGATGGTGTCGGTCACTTCGGTAACCGCCGGGACAGTGCTCGGAACGAGGTTCTCGAAATTGCCGCCGGATGCATCCTTGATGGTGACTTCCACTTTGCCGGCGTCCTTGTAGACGTCGTCGGCAGGGGCCGGAACAGTCACGGTACCGGTGGTTTTGCCGGCCTCGATGGTAATCACCGCGCCGTTCGACAGGGTCACGGTGACTGGCGAGCCGGCTGCATTGGTCAGGGTCGCGGTGTAAACGATCGAACCACCCTCGGCCACGGTGCCAGTAGCACTCAGGGTCAGGTTGGTGGTGTCGACGGTGTCGGTGATCGTGGTCGAAACCGGGGTTTTATCGGCCACGAGGTTTTCGTAGTTGCCGCCTGTCACGCCAGTGATCGAGTTGGTCAGCGGCGGATTGCCAGTCAGCGCGTCATTCGGCGCGGTGGTGGTGACGGTGCCGGTGGTCTTGCCGACTTCGATGGTGATTTGCTGACCATTGGCCAGGGTCACAGTCACCGGCGAGCCAGTCACCGGTGCGCCCACGGTAGCGGTGTAGGTGACGGTGCCACCTTCAGCTGCCGATTCGGTCGCGGTGAGCTTCACTGTTGTGGTGTCGATGGTGTCGGTGACTTCAGTAACCGCCGGGACAGTGCTCGGCACCAGGTTCTCGAAGTTGCCGCCGGTGGTGCCGGTAATGCTGACTTCGACTTTGCCGGCGTCCTTGTAAACGTCATCGGCCGGCGCCGGAACGGTCACGGTTCCGGTGGTCTTGCCCGCTTCAATGGTGATGACGGAGCCGTTGCTCAACGTCACGGTCACCGGGGTGCCGGCAGGATTGGTCAGGGTTGCGGTGTATACGATCGAGCCACCTTCGGCCACGGAACCGGTCGCGGACAGCGACAGATTGGTGGTGTCGATGGAATCGGTAACGGTGGTGGTCGCCGGCGTGGTGTTCGGCACCAGATTCTCGAAATTACCGCCGGTAGCACCGGTAATCGTGGTGCTGACGGTGCCGCCGTTGTTGTAGACGTCATTAGGCGCGGTCGGCACGTTGACGCTGCCGGTGGTCTGGCCGGCGCCGATGGTGATGGTCGAGCCGTTGGACAACGTGACGGTGACCGGCGTCTGCGCCGGATTGGTCAGCGTGGCGGTGTAGGTGATCTGGCCACCTTCGACCACGGTGCCGGTAGCAGTCAGGGTCAGGCCGGTGGTGTCTTTCGAATCGACGATCGTGGTAACGGCCGGTGTCGGGTTCGGCACCAGGTTTTCGAAGTTGCCGCCCGTGGCACCGGTGATGGTGGTGGTGACGGTGCTGCCGTTGTTATAGACGTCATTCGGCGCGGTCGGCACGTTGACGGTGCCGGTGGTCTGGCCGGCGCCAATGGTGATGGTCGAGCCGTTCGACAACGTGACGGTGACCGGCGTCTGCGCCGGGTTGGTCAGCGTGGCGGTGTAGGTGATCTGGCCGCCTTCGGTCACGCTTGGCCCCGCCGTCAGGGTGACGGTGGTGGTGTCGATGGTGTCGGTGACCTGGGTCACGGCCGGTGTGGTCGGCGGGGTCACGGTGATGCCGCTGCCGCCGGTAGTGCCGGTGACCGTCACGTCGATCTGGGTCGGGTCGTTATAGACAGTGTCGTTCGGTGCCAGTGGCACGTTAACGGTGCCGGTGGTGGAACCGGCCGGAATCACGATCACCGCGCCGTTGGACAGGGTGATGGTCAGGTCGGTCAGCGGCGCCTGGGTCAGGGTCGCGGTGTAGACCAGAACACCGCCGGCTTCGGTGATGGTCGGCGTGGCGCTGAGGCTCAGGGTCGATTCGCGCAGGGCGTTGGCGGTGGTGTCGGTGGTCTGGCCACCGGTGGTGTCCTGGGCAACCTGGCCGGCGGCGTTGATGCCTGCAGTCGGGAAGCCAATGGTCGGGTCGACGCGGCCCGCAGTCGCATCGAGCATCACGAAGCTGTGGCCGCCACCGGCGGCACCGCCAGTCCCCGCGGCGCTCGGGCCGGCCGCTGTGGCTTCAAGGGCGGTTGTCGGGTCGACACCGGCGGCGATGGCTTGTTGCAGCTCTTCAACCGACGGCGCGGCTTGCGCGGTGGCTTCGGCCAGGTCAGTGCTGGAGTCCGGGGTCTCGGCGCTCCATTGAGTGTCACGGCCCAGATCGATCGTGCGGCCATCGGCCAGTTCCAGGGACACGGCGCCGGAAACGCCGGTGTCGACCTGATCGCCAGCAAACAGCCGGTCGCCTTCAACGAGTACGCGACGGACGCCCTCTGGGGACACCACGAAAACCTGACCAACAATGCTTTTGACGATGGCAACAACACTGCTCATTGAAGACTCTCCGGGTGTCACGTTCAGTTGACTTCCATAGACCTGATGGCGATCTGTGCCGATTCAGTCTGGACGTACTTTTAAAAAAAAATGAAACAAAGTTGACGCTGCTATTCGTCAATAAATTGGCTAGATTCTTTCGCTATTAACTTTATGCCAAACTATTGACCTTCTGGGAGCCATCCTAAACAATCGCCCCGGTAATGTCACATTGATATTTATGCGGCGACCTGCCCTTCAGCGTGTGATCCAGTTCCGGTTTTAAACTTTCCGACATACGGTCATTCCGGTTGCCATCTTCCGACGCAGCTCGACATTTTGCTGTGATTCAAGACAAGAAGTTCTGGGAAATCTTTACCATGCGTTCGCACCTGTTCAAGGCTCTACCCTTCGCTCTCGCCGCGTCTTTCGTACAAGCACAATCCTTACCAGAAGCCATGCAACAGGCGTTGGATGTCCATCCGGAAATCCAGGCAGGGGTCAACAGCCGACTGGCCGCGGATTATCAGTTAAAGGCTGCAAAAGGTGGATACCTGCCCAAAGTTGATCTGCTGGGCGGTTATGGCCGTGAAGGCACCGACAGTGTGACCACCCGCGCCAATGGTGGCGGCAATCACTGGGAAACCCTGAACCGCAGCGAGTCAAGTTTACGTCTCTCGCAAATGGTTTTTGACGGTTTTGCGACGTCCAGCGAAGTCGGGCGTCAACAAGCCACCGTCAACTCCCGCGCCTATTCATTGCTCGGCACTTCCGAGCGCACCGCGCTGACCGTGGCCCAGGTTTATCTGGACGTGCTCACCCGTCGCGAATTCGTGCGTCTGGCCGAAGAAAACCTCAAGAGCCACCAGCGCATCTACGACCAGATCCAGTTGCGCACCCAGCGCGGCGTCGGCAGCGGTGCCGACCTTGACCAGGCCGAAGCGCGGATGGCCCAGGCCCGCAACAACCTGATCACCGAGCAGACCAACCTCGCCGATTCGGAAACCAACTTCCTCAGCGCCGTCGGCCAGATGCCCGATCAGCTGGAGCGTCCGGCGCCGTTCATGGCGATGATGCCGGCCAACCTGAATGAAGCGCGCCAGCAGATGCTGGAAAACAGCCCGATCCTGCGCTCGGCCGAGTCCGATATCGCCGCTGCCGAAAAGCAGTACGAGACCGCCAAGTCGACCTTCTACCCGCGCTTCGACGCCGAGCTGGGCCGCACTGCCGACAACGATCTCGATGGCCAGAACGGTCACAACAATGAATGGCAGGCCATGCTGCGCATGCGCTTCAACCTGTATTCGGGCGGCAGCAACAAGGCGGATCTGGAGTCCAAGTCCTACCTGTCGAACCAGGCGCTGGACATCCGCAACAACGCCTTGCGTCAATTGAATGAAGAACTTGGCCTGGCCTGGAACGCCCTGAACAACGCCAATGCACAGGTGCCGATCGCTCAGCAATACGTTGATCACAGCACCGCGGTGCGCACCGCTTACCAGCGTCAGTTCAGCCTCGGCGAACGTACCCTGCTGGATTTGCTGGACAGCGAAAACGAGTTGTTCACCGCTTCGCGCCGTCTGGCTGAAATCAAAAACATTCAGTTATTTACTCAGTACCGAATCAAGGCGACCATGGGCGAATTGCTCAAGAGCCAGGGAGTGGTCGCACCTTTGGCATCCGTTGTGCAGAACGACGTGAAGCCCAAGGTCCAGCTGCCTGGGATGAATTGAGTTGTCCCTTTTCAACTGCTAAAGAGTGTCGAGCGTGGAATCAGAAGTCAGTCGAGTTCATCTCAGTCATGATCCACGCGCGTTGCACGACGATCCGTTACTGGATGGTCTGCTCGCTCTTTGCATGCTGCACCAGAAACCCGCCAGCGCGGCCATGCTGACCACCGGCCTGCCGCTACCCAAGCAACGCCTGAGTGTCGAGCTGCTGCCCCGTGCGGCGGCGCGCGCCGGGCTGCAGGGGCGGGTGCTGCAACGCAAGCTGGAAGAGATTCCGGCGATTGCCATGCCGGCGCTGTTGCTGCTCAAGGATGGCCGCAGCGCCGTCCTGCTCGGCTGGCAGGGCGAGAACGAAGCACGGGTGCTGCTCAGCGAAAGCGACGGCGGCGAGTCCCTGGTCAGCCGCGAACTGCTGGCCGACGACTACACCGGCAAAGTGTTTTTCGCCCAGCCCCAGCACAAATTCGACGTCAACCACGGCACGCTGATCCCGCGTGCGCGCTCTTGGTTTCGCGACACCCTCAAGCGTTCGCGCTGGCTGTACGCCGACGCCATCGCCGCCAGTTTCCTGATCAACATCATCGCCATGGCCGCGCCGCTGTTCGTGATGAACGTCTACGACCGCGTAGTGCCGAACCAGGCCGAAGCGACCCTGTGGGTGCTCGCGCTGGGCATCACCGGCGCCTATCTGTTCGACCTGATCCTCAAGAGCCTGCGCAGCCTGTGCCTGGATCTGGCCGGCAAGAAAACCGACCTGATCATCTCCGCCACGCTGTTCGAACGCATCGTCGGCATGGCCATGAAATACCGCCCGGCGCGGGTCGGCAGCTTTGCCCAGAACATCCACGAGTTTCAGAGCCTGCGCGATTTCCTCGCCTCGCTGACCCTGACCAGCCTGATCGATTTGCCGTTCACCATTCTGATCTTCATCGTCATCGCCATTCTCGGCGGGCATCTGGTGTGGATTCCGGTACTGGCCTTCCCGATTGCGCTGCTGATCGGCTACGCCTTGCAGAAGCCGCTGGTGGCAACCATGGAACGCACCATGGCGCTGGGTGCCGAGCGTCAGTCGAGCCTGATCGAAACCCTCGCTGGCCTCGACGCGGTGAAGGTCAACAACGCCGAAAGCGAACGCCAATACCAGTGGGAGCAGACCATCGGCACCCTCAGCCGCCTCGAGCTGCGGGTGAAAATGCTTTCCGGCCTGGCGATGAACATCACCCTGCTGATCCAGCAACTGGCCGGGGTGATCATGATCGTCTTCGGCGTGTACCAGATCATCGCCGGCAACCTGAGCATGGGCGGTCTGATCGCCTGCTACATGCTCAGTGGCCGCGCCCTCAGCCCGCTGGCGTCGCTGTCCGGTCTGCTGACCCGCTACCAGCAGGCTCGGGTGACCATGACTTCGGTCGATCAGATGATGGAGCTGCCGCAGGAGCGTAACTTCGAAGAGCGCCCGCTGAGCCGCAAGGTCCTGCAAGGTGCGATCGAATGCCGCCAGCTCAGCTTCACCTACCCGGAGCAACAGAACCCGGCGCTGAAGAACATCAACCTGGTGATCCGTCCCGGCGAGAAGATCGGCATCATCGGCCGCAGCGGTTCCGGCAAAAGCTCACTGGCGAAACTGCTGGTCGGCCTGTACCAGCCGGACGACGGCGCGTTACTGGTGGACGGCGTGGACATCCGCCAGATCGACGTCAGCGAGCTGCGCTACAACATCGGCTATGTGCCGCAGGACATCCAGCTGCTGGCCGGCACCCTGCGCGACAACCTGATTTCCGGCGCCCGTTACGTCGAGGATGAGTTGGTCCTGCAAGCGGCCGAACTGGCCGGCGTCCACGAATTCGCCCGCCTGCACCCGCAGGGCTATGAACTGCAGGTCGGCGAGCGCGGGCAGAACCTGTCCGGCGGTCAGCGCCAGAACGTCGCGCTGGCCCGGGCGCTGTTGCTCAATCCGCCGATTCTCTTGCTCGACGAACCGACCAGCGCCATGGACAACACCGGCGAAGAGCGCCTCAAGCAACGCCTCGCGGCGGTGGTGGAAAACAAGACCGTGGTGCTGGTGACGCACCGGGCATCGCTGCTGTCGCTGGTTGATCGCCTGTTGGTGGTCGACCGTGGACAGATTCTCGCCGACGGCCCGAAAGCGGCCGTCATGGAAGCGTTGAAGAAGGGGCAGATCAGTGTTGCTTAAGTCGGGTTTCAAGGATTCGATCCGCCGCTACTTCAAGGGCTCGGCATCGCTGCAGGGGCAGCCGCTGCCAGAGGTCAACAAGGCTTTGATCGAGGACGCGCCGCGTGTGGTGCGCCTGACGATCTGGGCGATCATCGGTTTCTTCGTGTTCCTGATGCTGTGGGCCAACTTTGCCGTCATCGACGAAGTGACCAAGGGCGACGGCAAGGCGATTCCCTCGTCGAAGATCCAGAAAATCCAGAACCTCGAGGGCGGGATCGTCTCCGAGCTGTTCGTCAAGGAAGGCCAGATCGTCGAGGCCGGCGCGCCACTGGTGCGGCTTGATGACACGCGATTCGTGTCCAACGTCGGCGAAACCGAAGCGGATCGCTTGTCGATGCTGCTGCGGGTCGAGCGCCTGAGCGCCGAGGTCGATGACCGCCCGCTGAATTTCCCCGAGGACGTGCTCAAAGCCGTGCCGGGTCAGGCGAAGAGTGAAGAGTCGCTGTACATCAGCCGTCGTCAGCAATTGCACGACGAGGTCGGTGGTTTGCAGGAGCAGTTGATCCAGCGCCAGCAAGAGCTGCGCGAATTCACCTCGAAGCAGGCGCAATATCGCCAGCAACTGGGTCTGCAACGTCAGGAAATCAACATGTCCGAGCCGCTGGTGGCCCAGGGCGCGGTGTCGCCGGTGGAAGTGCTGCGACTCAAGCGTGCCGAAGTGGAAACCCGTGGTCAGCTCGACGCCACCACGCTGGCGATCCCGCGCGCCGAATCGGCGATCAAGGAAGTGCAGCGCAAGATCGACGAGACCCGTGGCAAATTCCGCAGCGAAGCCCTGACCCAGCTCAACGAAGCGCGCACCGACCTGAACAAGGCCCAGGCCACCGGCAAGGCGCTGGAAGACCGGGTCAGCCGTACGCTCGTTACTTCACCGGTGCGGGGTATCGTCAACAAGATGCTGGTCAACACCATCGGCGGCGTGATCCAGCCGGGCAGCGACCTGCTGGAAATCGTACCGCTGGACGACACCCTGCTGGTCGAAGCGAAGATCCGCCCGCAGGACATCGCGTTCCTGCATCCGGGCCAGGAAGCCACGGTGAAATTCACCGCGTATGACTACACCATCTACGGCGGTTTGAAGGCCAGGCTGGAGCAGATCGGCGCCGACACCATCACCGATGAAGACAAGAAAACCACCTACTACGTCATCAAGCTGCGCACCGAGCGCAGCCATCTCGGCACTGACGAGAAGCCGTTGCTGATCATCCCGGGGATGGTGGCGTCGGTGGACATCATCACCGGCAAGAAGACGGTGCTGAGCTATTTGCTCAAGCCGATCATCCGGGCGCGGGCCGAGGCGTTGCACGAACGCTAGATTTTCATTCGCCCTTCAGGCTTCATCGCTGGCTTGCCAGCGATGCGTCAGGTTGAACACCACATACCTGTCAGTAAGTGACAAAAATGGTCACTCACCATCCGGTCCATTCCTAAGCAATCGCCATATGGTTATTTGTTAGCGGTATTTAAATTCCGCTTCTTATAGCTATAAAGTCATCCTCGGCGTACCTGCCGACCAATCGGCGCGCCGCACGACACTGGGGCGTGCAGCGCTGATTTTCTGATCTGCTAGCATTGCGTGCGAATCAATCCTGATCGGTCATGAGTGCTCAGCATGCAACTCCCGGACATGAACCTGTTGGTCGCCCTCGACGCCTTGCTCGACGAAGGCAGCGTGGTCGGTGCCGCACGGCGGATGAACCTCAGCCCGGCGGCCATGAGCCGTACGCTGACGCGGATTCGCGAAGCCATTGGCGATCCGGTTCTGGTGCGTGCCGGACGCGGTTTGGTGCCTACGCCCAAGGCTCTGGAGTTGCGCGAGCAGGTGCGCGATGTGGTCGAGCAGGCGGCGCTGCTGTTTCGCTCGGCGGATGCCGTTGAACTGGGCACGTTGCGCCGGCGCTTCAGCATACGCGCCAACGATTTTTTCGTCGGCGTGTACGGCGGCAAACTGTTCGACACCCTCGATCAATTGGCGCCGCACTGCGAATTGCGCTTCGTTCCCGAAGGTGACGGCGACGATGAAGCCTTGCGCGAAGGGCGGATCGACCTGAGCGTGAGCAACACCCGCCCGGTGACCCCGGAAGTCAAAATACAGAACCTGTTTTCCACCCACTTCGTCGGGCTGGTGCGCGAGGACCATCCGCTGCTGGATGGCGAGATCACCGCCGAGCGGTACGCCGGGTTTTCCCACATCAGCATGTCCCGCCGGGGCATTGCCCGGGGGCCTATCGACACCGCGTTGAATGCCCTGGGCCTGGAGCGGCGAGTCGCAGTGATCGCGCCGAGTTTCCACGCGGCAATGTTCGCGCTGCCGGATTCCGACCTGATCCTGCCGGTGCCCAAGGAAGCGCTGCTCAGCGTGCGACGGCTGGGTTTGAAGCTGCGCTCATTCGATCTGCCGATCCCGCTGCCGACGCTGATGCTGACCCAGGCCTGGCACCCGCGTTTCGACAAGGATCCGGCCCATCGCTGGCTGCGCGAAACCCTCAAGACCTGCTGCGATGAAACCTGGCTGGCGGCGCAGCCCTGAGAGTTGCGTCTGATGCACTTATAAACTGCCGAGAAGTCAATTTTCGTCAGCACTAAGCCCTACTACCATGCTCCGGTATTTTTCCCTCCGGAGTTTGCCTGCATGACATCCCTGACGGTTACGGCGCCGATTGCCGCTGCCGCTGCCGCTCCGATGGCCGCCGCGCCACTGGTGTTCGGGGCGCGGATCATCATTGGTCTGGTCGGCGTGCTGCTGGCGGTGCTGGTGTCGGGTCTCAACGAGATGGTGACCAAGGTCGCCCTGGCCGACATTCGCGGCGCCCTGAGCATCGGCTACGACGAAGGCACCTGGCTGGTCGCCGGCTACACCGCGATGTCGGTGGCGGCCATGGCGTTCGCGCCGTGGTGCTCGGTGACCTTTTCCCTGCGTCGCTTCACCCTGTGCGCCATTGGCGTGTTCACCCTGCTCGGGGTGCTTTGCCCGTTCGCCCCGAACTACGAAAGCCTGCTGCTGATGCGCATCCTGCAAGGCCTGGCTGGCGGCGCGTTGCCGCCAATGTTGATGACCGTTGCGCTGCGGTTTTTGCCGGCCAACATCAAGCTTTACGGTCTGGCCGGTTATGCCCTGACCGCCACCTTCGGCCCAGGCCTTGGTACGCCGCTGGCGGGGTTGTGGACTGAATACGTCGGCTGGCAGTGGACTTTCTGGCAAATCATCGTGCCGTGCCTGATTGCCATGGCGATGGTTGCCTGGGGCATTCCACAGGATCCACTGCGCCTGGAGCGGCTCAAGTCGTTCAACTGGAAAGGCCTGCTGCTGGGCTTTCCGGCGATCTGCATGCTGGTGATCGGCCTGTTGCAGGGCAATCGTCTGGACTGGTTCGAGTCGAACCTGATCTGCGCTTTGCTCGGCGCCGGTTCGCTGTTGCTGGTGGCGTTTCTGATCAATGAATGGTCGCAGCCGATTCCGTTTTTCAAGTTGCAGATGCTCGGCATTCGCAACCTGTCGTTCGCGCTGATGACGCTGGCCGGCGTGCTGGTGGTGCTGTTGGCGGTGGTGCTGATTCCATCGAGTTATCTGGCGCAGGTGCAGGGTTACCGGCCGGTGCAGACCGCGCCGATCATGCTGCTGGCGGCGTTGCCGCAACTGATCGCGCTGCCGCTGGTGGCGGCGCTGTGCAACCTGCGTTGGGTCGATTGCCGCTGGGTGCTCGGCATCGGTTTGAGCATGTTGACGCTCTCCTGCCTGGGCGGCTCGCAGCTGACTTCGGTGTGGATTCGCGACGATTTTTACATCCTGCAATGGCTGCAGATTTTCGGCCAGCCGATGGCGGTGCTGCCATTGCTGATGCTGTCGACCGGCAGCATCCAGCCGCAGGACGGGCCGTTCGCTTCGGCGTGGTTCAACACCGTGAAAGGCCTGGCGGCGGTGGTCGCCACCGGCGTGATCGAGGCGCTGACCACTTCGCGCCTGCATTTTCACTCGACGATGCTGGTCGATCGCCTCGGCAATTCGCCGCTGGCCGCCAGCAATGACCCCGGCCTCGCTCATCGCCTGCATGAACAGGCGGTGGTGCTGACGTCTTCGGATCTTTACCTGTGCATGGCTGGCGTCGCGGTGGCGCTGATCCTGCTGATTTTCTGGCTGCCGACGCGGATCTTCCCGCCGCGCGCGCCGACCTGACTGAAATAGAAGGTTCTTATGACGACTCAAGCAAAGCAAAAACTCGCGGTGGCTGTGGCCGCTGCGCTGGCGGTCGGTGTGCTGGTGTATCTGGCGATGCCCGGTCTGTTCGGCAAGCGCACTCAACAGAACACCAATGATGCCTTTGTCTCCGCCGACTTCACTCTGGTGGTGCCGCGTGTGGCGGGGTTCATCAAAGAAGTGCTGGTGGAAGACAACCAACAGGTCAAGGCCGGCCAGTTGCTGGCGCTGATCGATGACCGCGACCTGCGCGCCGCTGCAGAGGCCGCCGATGCGCAAACCCTGGTGGCTCGCGCTCAACTGCAGAACGCCAAGGCCACGCTGGAGCGCCAGACCTCGGTGATCGCTCAGGCGCAGGCGTCGGTGGTGTCGGCCAAGGCTGAAATGGCTTTCGCCCAGCAGGAATTGAACCGCTACAACCACCTCGCCGGCGTCGGTGCCGGCACCGTGCAGAACGCGCAACAGGCGCGCACCCGGATCGATCAGGCTTCTGCGCGTCTGGACACGGCCACGGCGAAACTGGCGGCGGAACGTAAGCAGGTCGAGATTCTGACGGCGCAGCGCGATGCCGCCGAAGGCAGTTTGAAACACGCTCAGGCCGCGCTGGAAATCGCCAGTTTCGAGCTGTCATACACGCGCATCACCGCGCCTCAGGACGGCATGATCGGCGAGCGCGCGGTGCGGGTCGGCGCCTATGTGACGCCGGGCAGCAAGTTGCTGGCGGTGGTGCCGCTGAAGCAGGCCTATGTGGTCGCCAACTTCCAGGAAACTCAACTGACTGATGTGCAGCCGGGGCAGGACGTTGTCGTGCGGGTCGACAGCCTCGGCGGCGAAGCCCTCACCGGCCGCGTCGAGAGCATCGCTCCGGCCACCGGCGTGACCTTCGCGGCGGTCAAACCGGACAACGCCACCGGCAACTTCACCAAAGTCGTGCAGCGGATTCCGGTGAAAATCCTGCTGGAGCCTGGCCAGCCGCTGGCCGAACGCTTGCGGGTGGGGATGTCGGTGGAAGCGAGCATTGATACCAAAAGCCCGGCGACGTCGATGTGTGAGGTGACGCAGCGATGAAGCACCTTCAGTCCATGACCGTGGTCCTGAGTCTCTCGGCGTTGGCGGCCTGCACCGTCGGCCCGGATTTTCAGAAGCCCGAAGCCATGCGGATTGCCGAGTGGGCAAAACCGTCAAAAACCGCCGTCAGCAAGACTGTCAGCGAACCGTTGAACGAGCGCTGGTGGGAAGTCTTTCACGACGCGCAACTGTCGGCCCTGACCCAGCGCGCCTTGCGCAGCAACCTTGACCTGCAACTGGCCAGCAGCCGCCTGCAACAAAGCCGCGCGGCCCGTCAGGTGATCACCGCCGATCGTTATCCAACGACTGCCGCCACCGGCAGCTACGCTCGCAAACGCAACAGCGGCGAAGGCCTGAACGATCCGTCCGGGCACAATGGCGATTCTGCGTTCAACCTGTGGGATGCCGGATTCTCCGCCTCTTGGGAACTGGATTTCTGGGGCCGTGTGCGCCGGGAAACCGAAGCCGCCGATGCCAACCTCGAGGTCGCGGAAAACGACCGTCGCGGCGTGCTGCTGGCGGTACTCGCGGACACCGCGCAGAACTACATCCAGTTGCGCGGCGTGCAAAACACCCGCGCGGTCACCGAGCAGAATCTCGATGTGGCGCGGCACAGCCTGAAACTCTCGCAACTGCGCCTCAACGACGGCGTGGCCACCGATCTCGACGTCGCCGAAGCGGCCGCACAAGTGGCGGCCATCGAATCGCGGCTGCCGGCACTGGAGCAACGTCAGGCGCAACTGATCAACGCCATCAGTCTGTTGATGGGTGAACCGCCGCAGGCTCTGTCCAAAGCGTTATCCACAGATGCCCCAGTGCCACAGTCGCCACTGACTGTCGCCATCGGCTTGCCGTCGCAACTGGCCGAGCGCCGCCCGGACATCCGCCAGGCCGAAGCCCGGTTGCACGCCGCCACCGCCAATATCGGCGTGGCCAAGGGCGATTTCTATCCGCGCATCACCCTGTCCGGCAATCTCGGTTCGCAGGCCATGCAACTCAGCGACTTCGGTTCCTGGGGCTCACGCGCCTTCGGCATCGGCCCGCAATTCAGCCTGCCGCTGTTCGACGGCGGCCGCTTGCGCGGCGTGCTGCAACTGCGTGAGGCCCAGCAGCAGGAAGCGGCGATCGGTTATCAACAGACCGTCCTGCGTGCCTGGCACGAAATTGACGACCAATTGACCGCGTACAACGCCAGCCAGCGCCGGCGCGACAGCCTCGCCGAAGCCGTGCGCCAGAACCAGATCGCCCTGCGCACCGCGCAACAGCAATACGTCGAAGGCGTGGTCGACTTCGTCAACGTCCTCACCGTGCAAGGCGCACTGCTCGCCACCCAGGAACAATGGGTGGAAAGCTCCACCGGCGTTTCACTGGCGATGGTCGGCCTGTACCGGGCGTTGGGTGGGGGATGGGAGTCGGTGTATCCGGTGGGAGTTCTCGCTACCAGTAATCCGGTTTGATCGCTGGCTTCTTATGAGTGGGGACTCGGTGGGGAAATTGGTGCATCAGCAATTCTTCAGCGGTGATGACACGTCGTATCCAATGCGAGTGATCTTTCATCGAGCCAGGAGAGGGGCGATTGAGCCCGGCTCTATGGGGAAGTACGACACCCACTACTACTCCGGGAAAGTCTGAGCGTATAGCTCGTAACGCGGGGGTCATGTCGGTGTCGCTGGAGACCAGCACTATCTGGTCGAGACGCTCATCGGGATCGAGCAGCGACTGACGACATGCTGTGCGATACATGCTGATTGCGATGTGAACGTCAGTTTCCTTTTCTTCGAGCTTCCAGATGTCGACTTTGTCCTGGCGTGAAGCGCCAGTGTTTCTATCGATAAACCTGGGAGCCTTGGCCGGCTCAAGGTGATGGCGGCCAAAGTGCACTGAGACATTGGTTGATCTCAAGGCCCTGATGTAGGTGTCCTGGGCTTCCTTGGAAACGCGGCCGCGAGTTGCCAGTTCAGGTTTGATGGGGGAGGTGAAATAGTCGATCGAGATGACGGAGCTTTTTGGATTTTCTATGTGGGCCACATGAATCAACAAGCCTCTGAGATTGAGCCACTTGTAGGGTGTACCTGCCAGAAGCCCATAGAACATGTTGTAGCCATCTACAAAGAAAGCAGTTCGCACAAATCGATCCTCAGAAACGAAAAAACCGGCCTAAGCCGGTTTCTTCACCCCAACTGCCAGCGAACTGAATCGCTACGTACGGGGTTGAGTAAGGCAATCCTAGATTGAGTGCGTCATGCAGGTCAACCGTCGTTTTATCATTCCCTCACCCAGCTGTTTTATCTTCAGCGCCGGCTCATCAGATTTGTTGTCTCGTCTCGTCAGGGGTCAAGGTTTTCCAAAGCTTCTGTATGAGCAATTGTTGCCCGCTCGGAGGCAAAGCCTGCTGTTTGTCATGATTTTTCTTTTGGAGTGGAGGTTATTTCCTAAGCATTTGTAGGAAGAAGCAATCAGCCTACGCCTCTGCAACAACTCAACCGTAAAAACGAAAAATCGGCTATTTGTGAAACATTACATTTCCAAGGTGTGATGGCCTTTCGCTTGACGCTAATTGCCGCTGTCGTAGACTCCGAGCATCCGTCAGGGAGTAACGGTTATGCGGCGTTTTCGTGGTTGGGTTGTCGGGTTGTCCTTTGTTACGTGTGCAGTTCAGGCTCAAACGCCCGCGCCAGACGATCCGCTGCTGGATAACGGCGGGGCCGCGAATGCGTCGGCCAGCAGTGAAGCGCGCGGTGTGTTGCGAGCGAGGGATCAGGCGACCCTGGCCAGCGAGTTGTCGGGGCGGATTGTCGAGTTGCCGTTCAGCGAGGGCGAGTCGTTCAAGAAGGGCGATACTCTGGCGCGTTTCGACTGTTCGGCCTATCAGGCTCAGTTGAATGCTGCGCAGGCCGCCAGCCGTGGCGCCAGTGAAGAGTTGGCGCACAACCGGCAACTGGCGGCGCTCAATTCCGTCGGGCGTTTCGAAGTGGCCCGGGCCGAAGCCAAGGTCAGCGAAACTCAGGCGCAATCTCAGGTTTATCAAGTCCAGGTCAAACGCTGCAGCGTGGTCGCGCCCTTCGATGGGCAAGTGGTCGAGCGCAAGGTAAAGCGTTATGAAAGCGTGCCGGCCGGGGCGCCGCTGCTCGATGTGGTCGACAACCGCACCCTGGAAATCCATCTGCTGGTGCCGTCGCGCTGGATGGCCAGGCTCAAGCCCGGTCAGTCGTTCAGCTTCGTGCCCGACGAAACCGGTCAGCCGATCGACGCCACGGTCAAACGCCTCGGTGCGCGGATCGACGAAGGCAGTCAGACCCTGTTGCTGGTCGCAACACTCCCCGAAGCCAAAGGCTTGCTTGCCGGCATGAGCGGCACCGCGCGCTTCCCGGAGCTTAAGTGAACGCCCCGGTGAGCGGCGCCGCCGAGCAGGTGTTCGCGCGGTTTCTCGATCTTGAACGGCAGACCCGCGCCGCCCATGACATTTCGCAACTGGCCTACAGCCTGGTCAATGACGGCCAGTCGCTGTTCGGTTTTCGCCATGCGGCGCTGCTGATCGCCGGCAAGGTGCGGGCGGTGACCGGGGTCAGCGCAGTGGAGCCGAATGCGCCGTTCGTGGCGTTCGTCGAGCAGGCCGTGGCACAACTGTTCAAGCAGGATGTGCTGAAACAGGCGCGGGTGATCCCGCCGGAAATGGTCGGCGAATCGATTCAGGCCGACTGGCGCAGTCTGTCGGCCATGCAAGTGTTCTGGCTGCCGCTGATCGACCGACAGGGTCAGGTGTTTGGCGGTTTGTGGCTGGCCCGTGATCTGCCGTGGAATCCTTCTGAACAAGTGCTGCTGTCGCAGCTGGGCGACACCTACAGTCATGCCTGGCTGGCGTTGCAACCGCGCAAGCCGTGGCGGCTGCGCTGGACCCGCAAACGCCAGGTGGCGCTGGTTGCCGTGTTGTTGCTCGGGCTGTTGATCCCGGTGCGCCAGTCGGTGCTGGCACCCGCCGAAGTGGTACCTCAGGGCGGGCGCGTTGTCGCCGCGCCGCTGGACGGGGTGATCGCCGAATTTCTGGTCAAACCCAACCAGAGCGTGAAAACCGGCGACCTGTTGCTACGTTTTGAAAGCACGACGCTGAAGGCCCAGGCCGATGTCGCCGAGCGTGCGCTCGGGGTTGCCGAAGCGGAGCTCAAAGCCAATTCCCAGCGCTCCTTTGTTGATGCCGAATCCAGCTCCCGGGTCGATCTGCTGGCCGCCCGCGTCGAACAAAAACGCGCCGAACGCGACTACGCCCGCGAACTGCTCAACCGCAGCGAAGTGCGCGCCGAGCGCGATGGCATTGCGGTGTTCGCCGATGCCGAGCGCTGGACCGGCAAACCGGTGCAGACCGGCGAACGGCTGATGGAGATCGCCGACCCGAGCCAGGCCGAACTGCGTATCGAGCTGGCCGTGGGCGATGCGATCTCGCTGGAGCCGGGCGCCGAAGTCGCGCTGTTTCTCGACAGCGACCCGTTGCAGCGCCACCTCGCCACCCTCGAACGTTCGGCCTACGAGGCGCAGCCCACCGCCGGCGGCCAATTGGCCTATCGGCTGGACGCCGGTTTTGCCGACGCCCCGCCGCGTATCGGCCTGCGCGGCACCGCCAAAATATTCGGCGACCGCGCGCCGCTGGCCCTGTACCTGCTGCGGCGTCCGCTCGCCGGGCTGCGCCAGAGCGTGGGCCTGTAAATGACTCTGCCGAGCCTGCGTGCCGACCTGCAATTGTCGCCCGCGGCGCCGGCACTGGACGGTTCGCCGCGCTGGACCCTGGCCGACCCTGTGCGCGGGCGCTACTTCAAACTTGGTGCGGCGGCGATGCGCCTGTTGCGCCACTGGTCGCTGGGCGATCCCGAACAAGTGCTGCGCGCCGCCAACCGTGAACCGGGGCTGCCTCTCGACGCCAGCGAGCTGGCGCAACTGCTGGAGTTCCTGCGCGGACATGACCTGATCAGCGCACTCGACGAACAGCAGCGCGCCAGCTATCGGCTCAAGGCCCTCGTGCAACGCCAGAGCCTGTGGAAAATCCTGCTGCATCAATATCTGTTCTTCCGCATTCCACTGTGGCGCCCGGACGCTTTTCTCAACCGTGCCTGGCCGTGGCTGGAGCGCTTCGGTCCGAAGATGTTGCGTTATGGTCTGCCGGCGACGCTGGCGCTCGGGGTGTTTCTGGTGTCGCGGGACTGGCAGCGGTTCGTCGGCACTTTTCCGCACCTGTTCAGCCTCGGTGGCGCGATCGCGTTCGGCGTCGCGCTGTTTTTCGCCAAGCTGTGTCACGAGTTCGGTCATGCGTTCATGGCCAAGCGCGCCGGGTGTCGGGTGCAGAGCATGGGCGTGGCATTCATGGTCCTGCTGCCGATGTTCTACACCGATGTCAGCGATGCCTGGCGGGTCAATGACCGACGCGCGCGACTGCTGATCGGTGCCGGTGGCGTGCTGGCGGAATTGCTGCTGGCGAGCCTTGCGCTGCTGGTCTGGTCGTTCCTGCCGGACGGGCCCGGTCGCACGGCGGCGTTCATGCTCGCCAGCGCGACGTGGATCACCACGCTGGTGGTCAATCTCAACCCGTTCATGCGCTTCGATGGTTACTTTTTGCTCAGCGACTTGTGGGAAGTCGACAACCTCCAGGGCCGGGCCTTTGCCCTGTGTCGCTGGCGGCTGCGGGAATTTCTGTTCGGCTATGGCGCACCGGCGCCGGAGCCTTGGTCGCCGACGATGCAGCGGCGTTTGCTGATCTGGGGGTATGGCTCGTGGTTATGGCGTGCGGCGTTGTTTTTCGGGATCGCGCTGGCGGTCTATCACCTGTTCTTCAAGGTGTTGGGGATCTTCCTGATGCTGGTGGAACTGGTGTGGTTCATCTTTCTGCCGATCATGAGTGAGTGGCGCCAGTGGTGGAGCCGCCGCGAACAGGCTCACGGCCCCCGCGTGCTGCTCAGCAGCCTGGCGGTACTCGGTTTGTTGCTGGTGCTGGTCGTGCCGTGGCGCAGCTCGGTCGAGTTGCCGACGATGCTCGAGGGCGGTCGCGCCAGTGCCTTGCACGCGCCGACAGCGGCGCGGGTCAAAGCCGTGAAGGTCGCGGATGGTCAGACCGTTGCTCAGGGCGACGTGCTGATCGAACTGGAATCGCCGGACCTCGATTCGCGGCAGGCCATCGTCCGCCGGGAAATCCGCATCCAGCAATTGCTGATGCGTCGGCAGGCCGGCCGCAGTGAAACCGCTGCCGATGCCGGCATCGTCGAGCAGCGTCTCGCCGAAGCGGTGGCGGAGTATCGCGGCCTGACCGCCCAACGCGAACGTCTGCTGTTGCGTGCGCCCCATGCCGGCACCGTGCGTGACCTGCTGCCGAATCTGACGCCGGGCCGCTGGCTGTCGAGCAAGGATGCGCTGGCGCGGGTGGTCGAGGACGGCACGCGACTGCGCGGTTATCTGGCCGAGGCCGAACTTTGGCGGGTCAAGCCCGGGGCCACCGGGCGGTTTATCGCCGACGACCCGATGCATGCCGCCATCGCGGTGCAACTCAATGAAATCGACACCAACGGTGTGGCTTATGTCGATCAGGAGGCGCTGACCTCCGATCACCACGGACCGATTGCCGTGCGCCGCGATCAGCAGCAACGGGCGGAACCGGTGCAGGCGCAATACGGCGTGCGTTTGACTACGCTGGATCAGGCACCGACCCCGGTGCAGCCGCTGCGCGGCGTGGTGGTGTTGCAGGGCAGCGGCGAATCGGTGCTCGGTGTGGCCTGGCGCCGAATGGCGGCGTTGGGGGTCAGGGAAAGCGGTTTCTAGGGAGCATGAAGATGACGGACAACCTGGCGGCGGACGGATTGGTGGTGCGGCCTTCGCGGGCGACTGACGGGCCGTTTCTGCAAAGCCTGTATCAGTCGGCGCGGCCGGATCTGCAATGGATCGACGGCGAGCAGGAACAGGTACAGCAAATCGTTGCCCAGCAGTTTCAGGTGCAGGAGCAGGGCATGGGTGAAAACCATCCCGACGCCATGCACTACATCGTAGAAAAACTCGGCACCGCCATCGGTGCACTCAGCACCGATTTCGGCGTCAATGAAATTCGCGTGTTGTACCTCGCCTTCATTCCCCAGGCCCGGGGCAAGGGTTACGGACGAACCGTGCTGCAAGGCGTGCAAAAAGCCGCGCAGCAAGTGCGCTGCCCGGTGGCGACGGTGGTCTGGGCCAACAACCCCCATGCGCGCCAGCATTACCTGGCGCTGGGGTTTGCCGTGGAAGAGCGCAATCCGGCGGCAGAGCGGTTGGTGTGGTACCCGCAGTGAGTCGGGGTTTCAGTTGAAGGAAATGCAGAAATAACCCAACTGCGGATCCCGCCCCATCGCCGGCACCCGCGACACGAAAATATCCTCCACCCGGCCGAGCTCCGGCAGTTCCAGCGTGCATAAACCGTCGACGAATTCGGTCGGCACCAGGCTGTTGAATTCGAGGCAGAAGGGCATCCGTTCGCTGTAGCGGGTTTTTGCCGCCGGAACCTCATCAAGGTGCTCGATCTGAATCGGCAATGCCGTGCCATCGGGCAGGTGCAGCGTGCGTTGCTGTCCGAGCAACGGCTGGACGTGTTGAATCTGAACCGTTTGCAGCATGGTCTGACTCCAGTGAAAAAAAGAACGGCCGGGGGCTGTGAAGCCCCCGGCGTTTGCTCAGTTGCGCGACGGGAACAGGCCGTTGAGGGCAACGCTGAAGTTGAGGACCAGGGCCGGGTTCAGGATCGGCAGTGGCTGACTGCCGCCGGTGGAGGAAATGTCACCGGTGACGGTGGTGGTCACACCCTTGAGTGGCACCGGCGTGGCGCCTTGGGCGTCAGAGTAAATGTTCGCCGAGCCCGGACCGCCGCCGGACGCGCCGAGGTACGAGTTGGTGGCGGTCGGCACGGTCGCCGGATTGCTGGCAGGTACGGCCAGCGACAAGGCCGTGTTGGCGGTGAGGCCGGTCATGGCATGAGTGTGGTTGGGCATGTTGGCGATGGTGGCAGTGACGTTTTCGGTGCCGTACACCTGACCGATGACGCGCGGTGTCAGACCCAGGCCATTGCCTTGTGCGACAGGCACGCGACCTTGCAGGTTGGGCAGTTGAAAGTTGGTCGTGCCATTGCCGCCGTAGTAAGTGCCCAGCAAGGCGAACAGCGCCTGGTATTGCGAGATGCTCAGGATTTGCCCGTTGCACAAGGCCCAGCCACTGGGGGCAAAGTTGAAGGCGAACGGTTGAATCGTACCCATAAAGACTTCCATGGTTCCTCATCCTTCTGTTGTGTGGTCGGCGCGCCGCGCGTTCGCCCTTGTTGTCGGGCCGGTAGAAACGTTTTGCTGACTCCTTCCTTTTGCGCGGGCAGGTCACGCCAAGCCCTAGCGTAGACCCGGATCGACGGACTTGCCGGACGTCGTCGTATCCGCGCATCGACTTCGGCGCTGGCCTAAAGTGTTCGCAGTTGATGACGCAATTGTGTTCGCAAAAACGCTGAGGGGAGGTTGATGGAGTTCCTTCGCGAGACGCCGCTGGGGGATACCCAGGATCCGTTCGCCGCACCAAATGCCGGTGTCCGACGACTGTTGCGCTGGGCGCGCCAGCACTGGTTGATACCGATCCTGCTGCTGGCAACCGTGGTGCGTTTTTATGACCTGACGGCTGCCGCGATCTGGGGCGATGAAGGTTCGAGCCTGCTGCTGGCGCGCTATTCGCTGGACGGGATCTGGACGCACGCCGCGTTCGACGTGCATCCGCCGCTGTACTTCATGCTGTTGCACGGCTGGATCGGGATGTTCGGCGACGGCATTCTGGCCATTCGCAGTTTCAGTGCACTGGCCGGCATCGCCACGGTCGGGCTCGGTGTGAGTCTGGTCGACCGGCTGGCTACCCGCCGCGCCGCGATCATCGCCGGGGTATTGCTGGCGCTGCTGCCGACGGCGGTGCGCTACAGCCAGGAAGTGCGCATGTACGCGTTGCTTGGCTTGCTGCTGGTCGGCGCGACGCTGGTGCTGGTCAAATGGATCCGGCGCCCGCAGCGTCACCGCTATCTGCTGATCTACGCGCTGTTGATGACCGCTGCGTTGTACACCCATTATTTCGCCGTGCTCGCGGCGCTGAGCCATTGGCTGTATCTGGGGCTGATCCGGCTGTTGCCGGGTTTTCGCCTGAAGCATCTCCAGCGCAAGGACTGGTGGCTGGCCAATCTGGCCATCGTCGTGCTCTACCTGCCGTGGCTGCCGAACCTGCTTGAACTGCTGCAACACATGGACGCCCTCAAGGCTGGCGGCGATGTGGGCTGGGAAGATCCGGTGACCCTGTCTTCGCTGCCGTCGATGATCTGGCTCTGGCTGATCCAGGATGAGGGCGAGCAGCTTCCGTTGTTGCTGTTCGGCGGTATGCCGCTGGCCTTGCTGGTGCTGGCGGCTGTCGCCGTCGCCCGGGATCGCAGCGTGAGCCATGGCAGCGTCCTGCTGGCGCTCTACACCGGCGTGCCGTTGTTGCTGGTGTTCGCCGTGTCTTTCGTCACGCCGGTGTTCGTCGAGCGTTATCTGACCGCCTACGCGCTGGGGCTGCCGATGCTGGCAGCGCTGGCCATCGACCGCCTCTACACCAGCGTGCGCGTGCTGGCGGTCGCGGTGCTGCTGTCGCTGGTCGGGGTCGAGATGATCGGGGTGAACGCCAACGCCACGGTCGACCGCAACGACCAGTTCGACGTCATGGTCGATTACGTCAATCGCCACTTCGCCAGCGGCGACCGGATCGTCATCAGCGACATGCTCTGGTACCTCAGTTACGTCTATTACAACCGCACTGACGCTCAAGTCCGGCTGTTTACGCCGCCCACCGCCGAGGGCCGCTCCACGCGTCCGAACCACTACGGTTTCGGCACGCTGGTATCCGATGGCGTTTACCTGGATCGACTGAGCGAATTGCCACAGGGCAGTGCCCGGGTCTGGTTGATCGGTGACCTGGATGCGGAGATGCCGGATCCATTCCTGCCCTTGCCTGCGACCTGGCAGTTGCGGGATCAGGTCCAGGCGGGTGGCGCGAAAGCGCGACTTTTTTCGTTACCTCTGCCCAATGGACCGGAAGAAAACTGACTTAAACGCTTCACCATTTTATTCGCGATAAAAAATGAATTTTTAAGTCTGTTTTGCTCTGTTTTGATATCAAAACACTAGTAGTCGAAAGGGTATTGTTGGATTACGCTCGTCAGACAAAAGGACTTACAAATAAGGTGAAGGGATTGCAGCAGTTCCACTTTATCTCCGGCTTGCCGCGCTCAGGTTCGACCCTCCTTTCTGCGATCCTTCTGCAGAATCCGCGCTTCCATGCCGGCATGACCAGCCCGGTCGGCGCACTGTTTTCCGGTGTCCTTGAACAATGCAGCGCCGGCAGCGAATTCGGCGCGGTGATCGACACCGACATGCGCCGCCGCCTGTTGCGCGGCCTGTTCGATTCCTATTACGCCGACAAGGCCGACAAACCGGTGGTCTTCGACACCAACCGCCAGTGGAGCTCGCGCCTGCCGGCGATCAATGATCTGTTTCCCAAAGCCAAGGTCATCGCCTGTGTGCGCAACGTCGCCTGGGTGATGGACAGCCTGGAGCGGCTGTACCGCGCCAATCCTTTCGAAAACACCAAGCTGTTCGGCGATGCGGTCGAGCGCAACACCGTCTACAGCCGCTGCGAAACCCTGGCTCAGCGCAACCGTCTGGTGGGTTTTGCCTGGGCAGCGCTCAAGGAAGCCTATTACGGCGAGCACGCCGATTCGCTGCTGATCGTCGATTACGACCTGCTGACCCAGGCCCCGGAGCGCGTACTGCGGTTGGTCTACGACTTCATCGGCGAACCCTGGTTCGAGCACGATTTCGAGCATCTGGCCTATGACGCGCCGGAGTTCGACCAGGCCCTGGGCGTGGCCGGCCTGCACAAGGTCAAACCCAAGGTCGCCTTGCAGTCGCGGCGCACGATTCTGCCGCCGGACCTGTTCAAGCAATACGCCGATCTGTCCTTTTGGCTCGATGGCTCGGCCAGCGCTGCCAATGTGATTCGTATGAAGTCCGACGCCGCGATCAGCTGATCGCGGCGTTTTTCATTGATGCATCAACAACTGTGTTCGAGTCCGGGTGAGCAACATGTGGTGGAGCAAGCAAAAGTCGCGGGTTACCGAAGGCCAACGGACGCTGGCGGCGCCCATGATCATGTCGCTGGAACCGCGCATGCTGTTCGACGGCGCCGTTGCGGCCACCGTGGCCGACACCGCCGCCCAGGCTGACAGCCATGCCACCGCCGATGCCGCGAAAGCACCGGCCGCCGACCACCCGAGCGCCAGCAAGGACACCCACGGCCAGGCCGATGCCACGCCTGCTGCCAGCCCGGTCGCTGTGCCGGGGCAGAGCGTGGTGTTCGTCGATTCCCGGGTCAAGGATGCCGACAGCCTGCTCAAGGGCGTGGCGCCCGGCACGCAAGTGGTCAAGCTCGATGCGGGCAAGGATGGCTTGCAGCAGATCGCCGATTATCTCGATCAGCATCATGGCGTGAGCTCGGTGCAGATCATTGCCCACGGCAATGCCGGCGACCTGTGGCTGGGCAACAGTTATCTGTCGGCCGACAACGTCGCCCAGCGCAGCGCGATCCTGGGGGAGATCGGCAAGGACATGAACGTGGGCGGCGATATCCTGATCTACGGCTGCTACACCGCCGAGGGTGACCGTGGGCTGAGTTTCGTCGACTCGCTGGCGCAACTGACCGGGCGCGACGTGGCCGCCTCCAGCAACCGCACCGGCGTGGGCGGCGACTGGGACCTGGAGATCGCCACCGGCTCTATCGAAAGTGCCAACGTGCTGTCGACCAAAGCGATGAGCGAATACCAGTGGGGCCTCGCCACCTGGACCGCCACCAACAATGGCAACACCGGGGTCGGCTCGCTGCGCGCGGCTATTGCGTCGGCGCAGAACGGCGACATCGTGACCTTCAGCTCCGGCATGACGGTGCAGCTCACGTCCGAATTGCTGATCAACAAGAACATCACCGTCGATGGCGACCTGAACAACGACGGGGTTGCCGACATCACGCTCGATGGCCAATACCGGACGCGGGTAGTGGAAATCACCTCCGGCAGCACGGTGACGCTGGATGGGCTGGTCATCACTCGGGGCCTGGTGTCCGGCAACGGCGGTAATGGTGGCAATAGCGCCACCGGCGCCATGGGCGGCGGGATCTTCAACGCCGGCATTCTCACGCTGAACAATGTTTCGGTTACCGGTAACGCAGCTGCGGGTGGTGGCGGTGGCGGGGGTGTCACCGGCGCCAACTACGGCGGCGGTGGCGGCGGTGGCGGTGGTCTTGGCGGCCAGGGTGGCGGCCATGGCGGTACGGCCGGTCCGGGCATCGGTACGCTGGGCGGCCAGGCCGGCAGCGGTGGCGTCGGTGGCTACGGCGGCGGCTATGACGCAACGCACATGGGCGGGCGCGGTGGTTCCACCACCGGTGGTGCCGGCGGTGTCGGCGTGTCGTATTACAGCAACGGCGGCAACGGCGGCACGGCCAGCAACGGCACGATATCCATCGGTGGCGGCGGTGGCGGCTCGGGCTGGGACAAGGTCGGCGGCGCGGGCGGTAACGCCGCCGGCGGCATTTACAACGCTTCTACCGGGACCCTGAAAATCGTCGGCACGTCGGTCATCAGCAATAACATCGGTGCGGGCGGCGGTGGCGGTGGTGGCAGTGGCCAGGGCAGCAACAACCAGAACGGCGGCGACGGCGGACGCGGGGTCGGTGCGATCTGGAACCAGGGCGGCACGGTACTGATTACCGCCTCCAACTTCAGTGCCATCAGCGGCAACGCGGCGGGCAGCGGCTCCGGTGGCCTGGAGCTGGGGGGCGGCGTCACGGGCTCGGTGCCGTTGGCTTTTGCGGCGATCTACAACAATGGCGGCACCCTCAACACCGCTTATGTGGAACCGCCGACTGCGACCATCGTCATGTCGGACACAGCGCTGAAAATCGGCGAAACCTCGCTGGTGACCATCACTTTCAGTCGGGCGGTCACCGGTTTCACCAACGCCGACCTGACGATCGCCAACGGCACGTTGAGTGCGGTCAGCAGCAGCGACGGCGGCATTACCTGGACGGCGACCTTCACCCCGACCAACAACATCACCGATGCCACCAACCTGATCACCCTCGACAACACCGGAGTGACCGCAATCAGCGACGGCGTGGCGGGCGTCGGCACAACCAACTCCACCAACTATGCGATCGATACCGTACGGCCGACCGTGACCATCGCGATGTCCGATACGGCGTTGAAGATCGGCGATACCTCGACGGTGACTTTTACCTTCAGCGAAGCGGTGACCGGTTTCACCAACGCCGACCTGACCATCGCCAACGGTACGCTGAGCGCCGTGAGCAGCAGCGACGGCGGCATCACCTGGACGGCGACGTTCACGCCGAGCGCCAGTATCACCGACACCACCAACGTCATCACTCTGGATAACACCGGTATTGCCGATCTGGCCGGCAACGCCGGCAGCGGCACCACCGACTCGACCAACTACGTGATCGATACGGCGCGCCCGACCGCGACCATTGTCGTCGCCGACAGCAATCTGGCGGCGGGCGAAACCTCGCAGGTGACCATCACCTTCAGTGAAGCGGTCAGCGGTTTCACCACCGCCGACCTGACGGTGGCCAACGGTACGCTGACCGGCCTGAGCAGCAGCGATGGCGGCATCACCTGGACCGCCACGCTCACGCCGACCACCAACATCACCGACACCACCAACCTGATCACCCTGGACAACACCGGGGTCGTCGATCTGGCCGGCAACGCCGGCAGCGGCACTACCAACTCCAACAACTACGCCATCGACACTGCGCGCCCGACCGCAACCATCGTGGTGGCCGACAGCAGCCTGCGGATCGGCGAAACCTCGCTGGTGACCATCACTTTCAGCGAAGCGGTGACCGGTTTCACCAACGCCGACCTGACCATTGCCAACGGCACATTGACGGCGGTCAGCAGCAGCGATGGCGGCATCACCTGGACGGCGACGTTCACGCCGACCGCCAGCATCACCGACGCAACCAACCTGATCACGCTGAACAATACCGGCATTGCAGACCTGAACGGCAACACCGGCAGCGGGACCACCGACTCCAACAACTACGCCATCGATACCGTGCGCCCGACCGCGACCATCGTGGTGGCCGACAACAACCTGCGGATCGGTGAAACCTCGCTGGTGACCATCACCTTCAGCGAAGCGGTCAGCGGTTTCACCAACGCCGACCTGACTGTCGCCAACGGCACGTTGAGTGCGGTCAGCAGCAGCGACGGCGGCATCACCTGGACGGCCACGTTCACGCCGAGCGCCAGTATCAACGACACCACCAACCTGATCACCCTGGACAACACCGGCGTTGCCGACCTGGCGGGCAACGCCGGCAGCGGCACCACCGATTCCAACAATTATGCGATTGATACGGTGCGGCCAACCGCGACCATCGTGGTCGCCGACAGTAACCTCACTGCCGGCGAAACCTCGCTGGTGACCATCACCTTCAGCGAAGCGGTCAGCGGTTTCACCAACGCCGACCTGACGATTGCCAACGGCACGCTGACGGCGGTGAGCAGCAGCGACGGCGGCATCACCTGGACGGCGACCTTCACGCCGAACCTGGGCGTCAACGACGCGACCAACGTGATCACGCTGGCCAATACCGGCATCGCCGATCTGGCCGGCAATGCCGGCAGTGGCACGACCAATTCCAACAACTACACCATCGATACCCTGGTGCCGACCGCGACCATCATCGTGTCCGACTCCAGTCTGAAGATCGGCGAAACGTCGCTGGTGACCATCACCTTCAGCGAAGCGGTGACCGGTTTCACCAACGCCGACCTGACGATCGCCAACGGCACGTTGAGTGCGGTCAGCAGCAGCGACGGCGGCATTACCTGGACCGCGACCTTCACGCCGACCAGCAACATCACCGACGCCACCAATGTGATCACCCTGGACAACAGCGGTGTCCAGAACCTGTCCGGCAACGCCGGTGTCGGCACCACGAATTCCAACAACTACGCCATCGATACCCAGCGCCCGACCGCAACCATCGTGGTTGCCGATACCGCACTTGGCGTCGGCCAGACCTCGCTGGTGACCATCACCTTCAGCGAAGCGGTGACCGGTTTCACCAACGCGGACCTGACCATCGCCAACGGTACATTGAGTGCAGTCAGCAGCAGTGACGGCGGTATCACCTGGACGGCGACCTTCACGCCAGCGGCGGGGATCACCGACACCACCAACCTGATCACCCTGGACAACACCGGCATCACCGACCTGGCGGGCAACGCCGGCAGCGGCACGACCGACTCCAACAACTACGCGGTCGACAGTCAGCGCCCGACAGCCACGATTGTGATGAGCGACAGCGATTTGCGCCCCGGTGAAACAGCGCTGGTGACCATCACCTTCAGCGAGGCCGTGACCGGTTTCGACAACGCCGATCTGAGTGTCGCCAACGGCACCCTGAGCAATGTTTCGTCAAGCGACGGCGGTATCACCTGGACGGCCACCTTCACGCCGAACATCGGAGTCACCGATCTCACCAACCTGATTGTCCTGAACAATACCGGCATCGCCGACCTGGCCGGCAACACCGGCACCGGCACCACCAGTTCGGCCAACTATCAGGTGCAGACCCAGGTGCCGACCGCCACCATCGTCGTGGCCGACACTTCGCTCAAGGCCGGGGAAACCTCGCTGGTGACCATCACCTTCAACGAAGCGGTGAGCGGCTTCGACAACAGCGACCTGACCATCGCCAACGGCACATTGAGCAACGTCAGCAGCAGCGACGGCGGTATCACCTGGACCGCGACATTCACCCCGACGGCCAATGTCACTGACGCCACCAACCTGATCAGCCTGAACAATGCCGGCGTGACCAACGTCTCAGGCAACAGCGGTATCGGCAGCACGGACTCCAACAACTTTGCCATCGACACCGCGCTGCCAACCGCCACCATTGTGGTTGCCGACAACCGCCTCGGTATCGGTGAAACCACCACCGTTACCATCACCTTCAGCGAAGCGGTGATCGGGTTCGATCTGGGCGACATCAGTGTCGCCAACGGTTCGTTGTCGAACCTGGCCAGCAGCGACGGCGGCGTGACCTGGACCGCGACCTTCACGCCGACAGCCAACGTCAACGACCCGACCAACCTGATCCTGATCGACACCGGCGGCGTCCAGGACCTGGCCGGCAACCTCGGCGCGAGCATCGCCATCTCCAACAACTACATCCTCGACGCCACCCGGCCGACGGTGAGCATTGTGGTCGCCAACCCACATTTGGGCATCGGCCAGACCACCACGGTGACCTTCACCTTCAGCGAGGCAGTGAGCAATTTCGACCTGTCCGACCTGAGCGTGACCAACGGGGATCTGAGCAATCTGAGCAGCAGCGACGGCGGCAAGACCTGGACCGCGACCTTCACGCCGACCGCGAATGTCACTGACCCGAGCAACTTCATCGCGCTGGACACCAGCAATGTCACCGACCTTGCAGGCAACGCCGGCAGCACGGTGGCGGTATCGAACAACTACGCCCTCGACAGCGAACGGCCGACCGCCACGGTGGTGATCGCCAATCCAAACCTGGGCGTCGGCCAGACCTCGCAAGTGACCATCACCTTCAACGAAGCGGTGAGCGGTTTCGACCTGTCGGACCTCAGCGTGGCCAACGGCACCTTGTCCAACCTGAGCAGCAGCGACGGCGGCAAGACCTGGACCGCGACCCTGACGCCAAACGCCAACGTCAACAGCACCAATAACGCGATCAGCCTCAACACGGCGGGGGTCAGCGACCTTTCCGGCAACAGCGGCAGTGGCGTCAGCAGTTCCGGCAATTACGTGATCAACACGGTGCCTCCTGTGACACCCACTTCTGCGCTGATCGTGGTGACGCCGGATCCGGAGTTCCGCAGCAGCGATCCGGTCGTGCCGCCGCCACCGCCGAACGTTCCGCTGCAACCGATCGTTTTCACGCCGCCCACCGGCGACCTCGGTTCACCGCTGACTTTCGCGCCGTTGTTCGAGCAACGGGTGATCGGCAACGGCATCCGTCCGCTGGGGGATATTTTCATCAACCGCGGTGCGCTGAGCCCGAGCTTCATTGCCCAGGTCTTCACCAGCAGTGACAACGGCGGTGACGGTTCCGGCCATGGCTTCCTCGGGTTCGGCGGCGGCGATGGCGGGGTGTTCGGCAGCAGCACGCTGTCGAGCCTGTTCAATCAGGACAGCAGCGCCGAGCGCGATTCGCTGAACGCCTTCGGCAGCCAGTCGATCAAGGGCGGCGATATTTCCCAGGGCCTGCGCGGCGTGTTCGGCGCGCCGACCCTGGGCCAGCAACTGCAACAGATCAAGGACAGCGAGCAGCACCGGGTCGACAACCTGGCAGCGGCGCTGCAACAGGTCGGCATCAGCGAAATGCCGGCCTGACAACACACAACAATTCACATATGTGCGGGACCTAGGGGCGATCCAGGGATGAAGAAAAGTCAGAAGTTGTTCGGCGCCAGCCTGCTGGCGCTGGCGATCAGCGGATGTGCAGTAACCAGTGAACCGATCGAACGCAGTGTCAGTGAACAACGGGCCCGGGCCGACCTGCAAAGCATGTACAAGGGCCAGGAACCGCTGAGCGGTCCGCTGACCCTGCACCAGGCCATGGCTCGTGCGGTGAAGTACAACCTCGAAGGCCGCTTGAAAATCATGGAGGAAGCGCTGGCCAAGCGGCAGCTCGACCTCGCCAGTTTCGACATGCTGCCGCGCATGGCGCTGGACGCCGGTTACGTCGGGCGCAACAACGTCAGCGCCTCCAGCAGCCAGAGCGTGCGTACCGGCACCCAATCCCTGGAACCGTCGACCTCTCAGGATCGCGACCGCGAAGTCGCCGACCTGACCATGGTCTGGAACGTCCTCGATTTCGGCGTCAGTTACATCAGCGCCAAGCAGCAAGGCGACCAGCGGCTGATTGTTCAGGAACGCCGACGCAAGGTGATCAACACCATCGTTCAGGACGTGCGCTCGGCCTATTGGCGGGCGATGGCCGCCGAACGTCTGCTCAAACAGATCGACAGCCTGATGGCGCGGGTCGACACCGCCCGCCGCAACAGCGAAAGCATGAGCGAGCAACGCATCGGCGATCCGGTGCAGTCGCTCGGCTACCAGCGTTCGCTGATCGAGGCGACCCGACAACTGGAAGAACAACGCCGCGCGCTGTCGCTGGCGAAAACCGAACTGGCGACCCTGATCAACCTGCCGCTGGGCACCAACCTGACCCTGGCCACCGATGACGGTTATCAGATCCCGGAACTCAAGGTCGACCTGACCAAACTCGAGCAGGAAGCCCTGACCAGTCGTCCGGAACTGCGCGAGCAGGATTACCAGACCCGGATCAGCGCCGCCGAAACCCGCAAGGCCATGCTGCGACTGCTGCCGGGCCTGGAGTTTTCCGCCGGCGGGCATTACGACAGCAACTCGTTCCTGGTCGAACAGGGCTGGGCCGACTACGGCGTGAAGGTCACCTGGAACCTGTTCAACGTGATCTCCGCCCCGGCGGCCATTGACGTGGCCAAGGCCGGTGAAGAAGTCGCCACCGCACGGCGTCAGGCGATGTCGATTGCAGTGCTGGCGCAGCTCTACGTGGCCAACGCCAACTATCAGGAGGCGCTGCGCCAGTTCAAGACCAACCAGCAACTGTCGGACATCGACGGGCAAATCGTCGGTCAGTTGCGTAACCGTCGTCAGGCCGACGGCATTGGTGAGCTGGACCTGATTCAGGGCGAGCTCAATACCTTGCAGGCCGATCTGCGTCGTGACCTGTCCTACGCCGATCTGCGCAATGCCTACGGCCAGATCTTCGCCAGCGCCGGCCTCGATCCGCTGCCGGATCAGGTGCAATCGACCGAAGTCCAGTCGATCGCCACGGCGCTGGCCAACCGCGAAGCGGCGTGGGCCTCGGGGGATATTTCGCTGCCGGTGGCCCATGCCTCCGCGCAGTGACGTGCTGGCGCCGACCGCCAGCATCAGCCGTACCCAACGCGAGGCCCGCAACGGCCATCGCGGCACGGCGATGCTGCTGACCGGCTTGCCGGCGGCGGGCAAATCGACCCTTGCCCAGGCGTTACACGCCGAGTTGTTCAGTCGTGGTCTGCAAAGCGTGGTGCTCGATGGCGACGGCTTGCGCGTCGGGCTCAACCGCGACCTGGGTTTTACCGATGCCGATCGCCTGGAAAACATTCGCCGCGCCAGTGAGCTGGCGGCGTTGCTGGTGGAGAACGGGCAGATCGTGATTCTGGCGATGATCGCCCCGCTGGCGGAACTGCGCGAAGTGTTTGCCCGCCGTTTGGGTGAGGACTATCGCGAGGTCTGGTGCAGCGCTGCGCTGGCGGTGTGCGAGCAGCGCGATCCGAAAGGGCATTACGCCCGGGCCCGACGCGGCGAGCTGGCCGGGTTCACGGGTGTGTCGGCGCCTTACGAGGCGCCGGCCCAGGCTTCGCTGGTGCTCGACACCGGCACGCTGACGGTCGACGCCTGTCTGGACCGGTTGCTGACCTGGCTCGGCGAAACAGCGGTGTTGCCCAAGGTATGAGCCGACCGGCGTTCTCGCGGTTGCCGGTGACGGTGGACCTGCCGTTGCTGTTGCAGGCGCTGTCGGCGATTGACGACGCTGCCTGGCGCGGCCATTTCAACACCGCTTATTTCGCCGGCGACTGGAGCGGCGTGGCGCTGATTTCCGCCGCCGATGCGCTGACCGAACTGTCCCCCGGCAGCGCCGGACCCGTCCAGCGCACCCCTTGGCTGAATGATGGTCGCTGGCAGCAGGCCCTGCGGGATCTGCCGCTGGAGATCGTCAGCGCGCGGCTTTTACGACTGGGGCCGGGCGGGCAGATCCATGAGCATCGCGACTACGATCTTGAGGGTGCGGACGCCGATTTGCGCCTGCACATTCCGCTGCTCAGCCCGCCCGCCGTGGATTTCTGGCTCGACGGTCAGCGGATGCCGATGACGGCGGGGGAATGCTGGTTTCTCGATCTCGCCCGACCGCATCGGGTCGACAATCGCGACTGCACGGCACGGGTTCATCTGGTGCTCGATTGCCGCCCCGCGCCATGGCTTGCGCAGATGATCGTTGACGGGTTGCCGAGTACTCCGCTGCCTGATGGCGTGGAGACGGCGTTGCAGCGTTTTCAACGGTTGCTGGTCACGGATCCGATGTTGTCCGCGACGTTGCAGGCAGTGCACGACCCCGAAGCCTTTACTGTCCGGACGCTGGCGTTGGCCGCTGAACGCGGCCTGCACTTTTCCCGTGAAGAACTGCTGGCGGCGATGCGTAACGGTCGTCGGTCATGGAACGAGCAATGGCGCCTGTGAATTTCGACGGCTGGTTGCCGATTCGCGTCTGGAAAACCGCCGGGCAATGGCAGGTCGACTGGTGCTGGTTCGGCGACACCCCGCTGCATCAGCCGTTCTTTCGTGAAGCTGTCGAAGACGCGTTGCGTCTGCCGTTCAATCAGGCGTTCCGCCGGCAAACACCCTTGTCGGCGCTTATGGACTGGCAAGCGCTCAGTCCGGGTCTGCCGCCGAGCGCCTTGATCCTGCACGCCTCGCGGTGCGGTTCGACGCTGATCAGTCAGATGCTTGCCCGGCTCGACGATCACATCGTGGTCTCGGAGCCGCCGCCCCTTGATGCCTTGCTGCGCAGTGATCTGCCGGACGAAGAACGCCGCGCGGCCATCGCCGGATTGCTCTCGGCGTACGGTCAGCGGCGGCGCGGCCAGGAGCAGCGGCTGGTGATCAAACTCGACGCCTGGAACATCGGCGAATGGCCTCTTCTGCGCGAGTGTTTTCCCGATACGCCGTGGCTGTTTGTCTATCGTGATCCGCTGGAAATCGCCGTGTCGCACCTGCGCCGTCCCGGCCTGCACATGGTGCCGGGAGCGCTCGGCGATTGTGTGCTGGACGATGATTTGCCGTTCGAGGGGCGCGAGGATTTCATCGCCCGGCGGCTGGGGCGCTTGCTGGAGGCCGGTTGGGTGCATTGCCGTGAGTCTGCCGGGCTGGTGCTGAATTACAGCGAATTGCCCGAGGCGATGAGCGGACGGCTGGCGAGGTTTTTCGGGCTGAGTGCCGCGCAGTGTGAACAGGCGCTGGCGGCGACGGCGCAGCACGCGAAGCAGCCGTCACAACCCTTTGTCGTCGATGGCGAACACAAGCGCCGTGAAGCATCGGCGTTGTTGCAGGCGCGGGTCGAACATTGCGCCCGTGCGCCCTATGTCGCGCTGGAACGCTTGCGCGCGCTCACGATTTCGCCGACAGATCCGCCATCCCCTTGAGCAGTTCGATCGGCAACGGAAAGACGATGGTCGAGCTCTTGTCGCCGGCAATCGAACTCAAGGTCTGCATGTAGCGCAACTGCATGGCGCCGGGCTGGCGGCCGAGCATTTCGGCGGCCTGCATGAGTTTTTCCGAGGCCTGCAATTCGCCTTCGGCGTGGATCACCTTGGCGCGCCGTTCCCGCTCGGCTTCGGCCTGCCTGGCGATGGCGCGCACCATCGACTCGTTGAGGTCGACGTGCTTGATCTCGACGTTGGCGACCTTGATCCCCCAGGTGTCGGTCTGGGCGTCGAGCACTTGCTGGATGTCGATGTTCAGGCGTTCGCGCTCGGCCAGCAGTTCATCCAGTTCATGTTTGCCGAGCACCGCGCGCAGAGTGGTCTGGGCCAGTTGGCTGGTGGCCATGAGGAAATCCTCGACCTGGATGATCGCTTTCTGCGGATCGAGCACGCGGAAGTACAGCACCGCGTTGACCTTCACCGACACGTTGTCGCGGGTGATCACATCTTGCGGCGGCACATCGAGGACGATGGTGCGCAGATCGACCCGGACCATTTGCTGCACCACCGGAATCAGCAGGATCAGCCCCGGCCCCTTGACCTGCCAGAAGCGTCCGAGCTGGAACACCACGCCGCGTTCGTATTCGCGCAGGATGCGGAACGTCGAGCCGGCCAGGGCGATCAGCAACAGCAGCAGCGCGACAAAACCGATTTGCAGACCCATGATCACTCTCCGAGCGGTGCCGCGTCAGTCGCGGCCACTTGCAGCAACAGGCCCTTGCGCCCGACCACGCGCACCGGTTGCCCGGTGTGCAGCGGCGTGGCGCTCAGCACCTGCCAGCGTTCTCCCTGTAATTGCACCCAGCCATTGCGGCTGTCTTGCGGTTGCACCACCGTCACCGCCGTGACACTGCCGAGCAGGCCGGCATCGCCGCTGACCGGATGACGCGGTCGGGTTTTCAGAGCGCGGATCAGCAGCGCGATCAGCAGCAGGGCGCTGACCAGACCGAGGCCAATCATCATCGGCACCGGCAGTTCGGCGTTGCTCAGGATCAATGCACCGATCACAAACATCACGATGCCACCCAGACCGATCACCCCGTAGTTGGGCAGCACGGCTTCGGCGATCAGAAACGCGATGCCCAGGGTGATCAGCCACAGACCGACCGGGCTGGCGGCGGTTAACGGGTTATCTGCCGCAACCACCGATCCACTCAGCAGCAACAGGGCAAGCGCACAGCAACGGATGTTCACGTGACCCTCCGCGAGAGTCAGGGCTTGTACTTACAGTCTAGTTGACGCTGCGGGTGGATGATTTTTAACCAGTTTGCCTGCCTCGCCAGTGGGCGGATTTCCCAGTGTTTGCAGTTCGCCGGACTAGACTTTCAAGGACAGCCACAGCGTTTCATTACCGTCCGCCGCGCAGCGTCGGTGGGCACCGAGGTGCGTCATCGACCCGCTGCTGGCCCGGCAGAAAGACATCTGCCTGGAAGCCGGCAACCACAACGACCTGCTGCACATGAGCTTGCTCGCGAAATTCTTGAATCCCCCGAGTCTTCGAAGGAGCAGAACAATGGAAAACCCGACGCACAGCCTCCCATCCCTGTTCAAGCAACTCGGTCTGGACAACGACCCGGTCAGCATCGACCAATTCATCGCCACCCATTCCCCCCTCAAACCCGAACTGCACCTGTGCGACGCGTTCTTCTGGACAAAGAGCCAGGCGGATTTCCTGCGGGATGAGATTCTCGATGATGCGGATTGGGCGGAGGTGGTGGATCAGTTGGATGTGATGTTGAGGAAGGGGCGGGGAATGTAAAAAAAATGATCGAAAAGACCGAAATGTAAAAAAACTTGTGGGTTGTAAAAAAAACAGCGCAAAAGTCAGGGTGAGATAAATTTTCTGAATTCACCTTCGGACATGAATTTGTTTCAAAACTTGACTGAATTTCCCCGCCAATGCGATATTGATAGTTAGCAAACTAACAGTGTGTGCATTCCCTCGTGCCGAATAACCTCGACGCTCTTCAGATGAACATCAGCAGTGCCATGGTGGTGGCCGCCAGGCATTGGCGGAAGATCTGCCAGACCACGCTGGTCAATTATGGAATTTCCGAAGCCTGCGCCGTCCCGTTGTTGATGATCGGGCGCTTGGGCGAGGGGGTGCGCCAGGTGCAGGTGGCGCAGGCGGCGGGGATGGAGTCGCCGTCGCTGGTGCGCCTGCTCGATCAGTTGTGTCACGCCGGTTTTGTCTGCCGCACCGAAGATGCCCATGACCGTCGCGCCAAATGCCTGAGCCTGACCGACGCCGGCCGTGAGCTGGTGCAAGCGGTGGAGGCGCAACTGGTGCGGCTGCGTCATGAAGTGCTCGAAGGCATCGACCAGCGCGATCTGGAAGCTACGCTTCGGGTACTGAGAGCTTTTGAGGCGGCCACTCCGCCAACGGTGATCAATCCGTGAACGGGTTCTTTTCCGGCATGCCCCCCGCGCGGGACTGGTTCTACGGGATCCGCACGTTCGCGGCCTCGATGACCGCGCTGTACATCGCCTTGCTCATGCAGATGCCGCGTCCCTATTGGGCGATGGCCACGGTGTACATCGTTTCCAGCTCGTTCCTCGGCCCGACCAGTTCCAAGGCGCTGTATCGCGCAATCGGCACGTTTCTCGGTGCGGCGGCAGCAGTGCTGTTCGTGCCGATGTTCGTCCAGAGCCCGTATGTGCTGGTGGTGGTCATTGCCTTGTGGACGGGGATTTTGTTGTTCCTGTCCCTGCACCTGCGCACCGCCAACAACTACGCGCTGATGCTCGCCGGCTACACCTTGCCGCTGATCGCCCTGCCGGTGGTCGACAACCCGCTGGCGGTGTGGGACGTGGCCGAGTCGCGGACTGAAGAAATCTTTCTCGGCATCGCCGTGGCGGCGGTGGTCGGCGCGATGTTCTGGCCACGGCGCCTGGCACCGGTGTTCAACGATGCCGTGGGCAAATGGTTCGCCGACGCCACAACCTACAGCCTCAAATTCCTCAGCCGCGATGTGCAGCCCGAAGAAGTTGCCGCCCTGCGCATGGCCATGGTCGGCAGTTTCAACAGCCTGGAATTGATGATCGGCCAGTTGCCGCACGAAGGTGCGCGGCCGCAAACCGTACGCAACACCAAGGAGTTGCGCGGGCGGATGATCCACCTGCTGCCGGTGATCGATGCCCTCGAAGATTCGCTGTACGCCCTCGAACGGCGCACGCCGGAACTGGTGCAGAAATTCACGCCGCTGCTCACCGCGACCCGCGAATGGCTCGGCCACAAAGACGCCAACCTGGAGCGCTGGCAAGCCCTGCGAAATCAGCTCGAAGCGCTGCAGCCGAGTGCCGAAGCCCTGGAGGATCGCAAGCAATTGCTGTTTTCCAATGCGTTGTATCGCCTCGGCGAATTCATCGATCTGTGGCAGGACTGCCGCAGCCTGCAGGACGCGATCTTGTGTGAGCGCCAGGACAGTTGGCGCGCAGTTTATCGTCACTGGCGCCTTGGTCGCCTGACGCCATTTCTCGACCGTGGGCTGATGCTTTATTCGGTGGCCTCGACCATTCTGGCGATCATCGTTGCCTCGGTGTTGTGGATCCTGCTGGGCTGGACCGACGGCGGCAGCGCGGTGATTCTGGCGGCGGTGTCGTGCAGCTTCTTCGCCTCAATGGACGACCCGGCGCCACAGATTTACCGGTTCTTTTTCTGGACCGGAATGTCGGTGCTGTTTGCCAGCCTTTACCTGTTTCTGGTGTTGCCGAACCTGCATGACTTTCCGATGCTGGTGCTGGCGTTCGCGGTGCCGTTCATCTGTGTCGGTACCCTGACGGTGCAGCCGCGTTTCTACCTCGGCATGCTGCTGACGCTGGTCAATACCTCGTCGTTCATCAGCATTTCCGGTGCGTACGATGCGGACTTCTTTGCCTTCGTCAATTCCAACCTCGCGGGCCCGATGGGGCTGCTGTTCGCGTTCATCTGGACGCTGATCGCCCGGCCGTTTGGCGCCGAACTGGCGGCCAAGCGCCTGACCCGTTTCAGCTGGAAAGACATCGTCAGCATGACCGAGCCGGCCAACCTCGCCGAACACCGGCAACTGGGCGTGCAGTTGCTCGACCGCCTGATGCAGCACCTGCCGCGTCTGGCGCTGACCGGCCAGGACACCGGCATCGCCATGCGCGAAGTGCGCGTCGGGCTGAACCTGCTCGACCTGCTTGCCTATACGCCGCGAGTGACGGGCGCGCCGAACGCGTTGCTCAAGCAAGTGGTGGCCGAGGTTGGCGAGTATTTCCGGGCCTGTCTCAAGGCCGGCGAACGCCTGCCGGCGCCGAGTGCCTTATTGATGACCATGGATCGCACCCGCCGCGCGCTCAACGGTCAAGGTGATGAAGAAACCCGACTGAACCTGTTGCACGCCTTGAGCGGTTTGCGCCTGGCGCTGTTGCCCGGCGTGGAATTCGTCTCCAACGCAGAGCCCGAAGAACCGCTGCCCGAAGGAGCGCCCCTATGATCGGTGATCTGGACATCAGCGGCATTTTCCTGCCGACCCTGCTGGTGTTGATGGGTATCACTTATGTGCTGTTTGTTTTGGTACACGGCGTGCTCACACGCCTGCATTTCTACCGTCTGGTCTGGCACCGGGCATTGTTCAACGTGGCTCTCTACGCCGTGATGCTGTACGGCGTGGATTCACTCAGTCGATACCTGATGACATGAAAAAACCGTTTCTGACCCTCGGTCGCGTCGTCCTGACGCTGCTGATCGTGACTTTCGCCGTCGTCGTGGTCTGGCGCATGGTGATGTATTACATGTTTGCGCCCTGGACCCGCGACGGCCACATTCGCGCCGACATCGTGCAGATCGCCCCGGACGTGTCCGGGCTGATCCAGCAGGTCGAAGTGAAGGACAACCAGTTGGTGAAACGCGGCCAGGTGCTGTTCAGCATCGACCAGGACCGTTTCAAACTGGCGTTGCGTCAGGCCAGGGCAGCGGTCGCTGATCGCGAAGAAACCCTGGCTCAGGCACAACGGGAAGCCAAACGTAATCGCGGTCTGGGCAATCTGGTGCCGGCCGAACAGCTGGAAGAAAGCCAGTCGAAAGTGGCCCGCGCGCAATCGGCCCTGGCCGAAGCGCTGGTGGCGGTGGACAGCGCTCAGCTCAATCTCGACCGCTCGGTGATCCGCAGTCCGGTGGACGGCTACGTCAACGACCGTGCGCCGCGCTCGCAGGAGTTCGTCACCGCCGGGCGTCCGGTGTTGTCGGTGGTCGACAGCAATTCGTTCCACATCGACGGCTATTTCGAAGAAACCAAACTCGACGGCATCCACATCGGCCAGTCGGTGGATATCCGCGTGATCGGTGACCGCGCCCGCTTGCGCGGGCATGTCGAAAGCATCGTTGCCGGTATCGAAGACCGCGACCGTTCGAGCGGCAGCAACTTGCTGCCCAACGTCAATCCGGCGTTCAGCTGGGTGCGACTGGCGCAACGGATACCGGTGCGCATTGCTTTCGACGACGTGCCGGATGACTTCCGCATGATCGCCGGACGTACTGCCACCGTGTCGATCATCGACGATCAACCGCAGGAGCCCGCGAAATGACCAGGGCTCTGATGATCGCCGGTTTGGGCATGATGCTGTCGGCCTGCTCGATGGTCGGGCCGGACTATCACGTGCCCGAAGACGCGGCGATCCAGCGCAAGGATTTCCAGGGCGATCTGGCGGTGGCCGGCAAACCGGTGGTGTCGGCCCCGGTGCCGGCGGACTGGTGGCGCCTGTATCAGGATCCGCGCCTGGATCAACTGGTGCAGCAGGCCATGGCGTCCAACACCGATCTGCGGGTGGCGGCGGCGAATCTGTCGCGGGCCCGTGCGCAGGTCGATGAAGCCGAGGCGGCCGGTGGCTGGAGCGGCGGCGTGAAGATGGGCGCGCAACGCTTGCAGGAATCCGGCGAGGCGTTCCTGCTGCCGGAGAAAGTGCCGGTGGCCAACATCGGCGATATCGGCATCAGCGCGTCCTACCAGTTCGACCTGTGGGGCACGTTGCAACGCGGGATCGAAGCGGCAAAGGCCAACGCCGACGCGACCCAGGCCGCTGCCGACACCGCACGCATCACCCTGGTCGCCGACGTGGTGCGGGCCTACACCCAGGTCTGCGCGGCGAACGAAGAACGGGAAATCGCCCAGCATTCCCTCGACCTGCAATCCCAGAGCACCACCCTGATTCAGCGTCTGCGCGACGCCGGGCGCGGTGACGAGACCCAGGTCACCCGCTCGCAGACCCAATTCAAATCCTTGCGCGCCGACATGCCGCGTTATGAGGCGGCGCGTCAGGCCGGATTGTTCCGTCTGTCGATGCTGCTGGCCAAACCTGTCGATCAACTACCGGCCGGCACCGCAACCTGCGCCGAACTGCCTAAAATCGCTCAACTGGTGCCGGTCGGCGATGGCGCGGCGCTGCTCAAGCGCCGGCCGGACATCCGTCAGGCCGAGCGACGTCTGGCAGCCGCAACGGCCGGGATCGGTATCGCCACCGGCGAGTTGTACCCGGACATCAGTTTCGGCGCGACGATCGGCACCGTCGGCATTCTGGACAACCTTGGCAAACCCTCCACCAACCGCTGGGGCTTCGGCCCGTCGTTGAGCTGGAAGGTGCCGACCAACGGCGCCCGGGCCCGGATCCGCGAAGCCGAAGCCACGACCCAGGGCGCGCTGGCACATTTCGACGGCGTGGTGCTCAACGCCATCCGCGAAACCCAGACCGGCCTGTCCCAGTACTCCGCATTGCTGCAGCGTCGCGATGCGCTGGCCGATGCCGAGCAGTCGGCGAAACTGGCGGCCGACCAGACGCACCGCTTCTTCCAGGCCGGCCGCGAGTCGTTCCTCGCCGACCTGCAAGCCACTCGCACCTACACCGACGTCACTGCGCAATTGGCCGCCGCCAACACTCAGGTTGCCATGAGCCAGATCGATTTGTTCCTCGCCCTGGGCGGCGGTTGGGAAAGCGGACGAACGCAAGCCTCGAGCGCCAGCAAACCCTGAGGCCGTTGCTATGCTTTGAAGTATTGAAAGGGCGCCCCGAACCAGGCGCCTTTTCAGTGCACATCGCTAGCGCAGGTCTAGGGGAAACCAATAATGAAAAACCCTTACGCTCTCGGCTTCTGGTGCGCCCTGGTAGCCCTGGTGCTGCTCTCGGCCACCTATTTCTACGGCATCATGCTGGCCCACCAGATCGACAAGGCAATGGTCTTCCTCGACAGCACCGTGGCGCTGATCGCGGTCATGGCGATCGTGGTCGTGGCGTCGGCCCTGGTGCAGAGCCAGCGCCTCAAGAAACGCCAGCTTGAGCAAAGCAAGACGCTGCTGCTGATCTGGGACACCAAAGTCGCGCTGCGCAAAGTCGAAACCGTGTTCGACCGCTACTTCTGGGGCAGTTACTGGCAACCGGGGCGCACCTTCGCCGAAGTCATGGGCGAACTCACCGGCACGCCGCTGGAAAAAAGCCTCGAAGCCCTGAAAAAACAATGCCTGGCCCTCGACCGGCAAGTCGCTGACGACGGCTGGCACTGGCTCAACAATGCCCGCGAACTGTCGGACGTCGCCACCGCCATGGCCCGCGAGCGTTATCAACTGGACTTCTGCGACCCGCGCAGCGACGGGCCGGGCGGGGCGGTGATCGACCGGGATTTCGAAGTGCTGGTGTACACCTGGACCGCACGGCTGAAAAGCTTCGACCATCAGCTTGATGAGATCGAGGTGCAATATTCCTGACCCCTGAAAGATCGCCGAACCCGGCGATCTTTTTGTTTGTCCATGACTTGTCGACACTCTTTAACCTTTAATCGTTGGGCCGCGTCGCACTGCCAGTGCTAATCTCCACCGCTAAATTCAGCGGAGTCGCGCCACGGCCCGGTCACGGGTTCAGGGAAGACGACCACACTTTCAGCCACGGAAATCGATCAGGTCATTCATGAATAAATCAGCAGGCGTGCTTCTCGGAATTGTTGTGGCCATCGGCGCCATCAGCGTAGGCGGGGCCTGGTACACCGGCACCAAAATCGAAGGCGTCCTGAACAACGCCGTCGCCAACGCCAACAGCGAGTTGCAGACCGCCATGGCCGGTTCCAACGGCAGTGCGTCGCTGGAACTGGTATCGCTTGAGCGCAACACCTTCAGCAGCACCGCGCACTACCGCCTCAAGGGCGAGGGTGAAATGTTCGGCGAGGCGCCGGTCGAGCTGCTGTTCGTCGACCACATCGAACACGGCCCGCTGCCGTTCTCGCGGCTGGTGTCGCTGAAATGGCTGCCGGTCATGGCCACCAGTCACTACGAACTGGAGAAGACCCCGACCACCGAAAAATGGTTTGCCGCCACCAAGGGCGCCGCGCCGCTCAAGGGTGTGGTCAACATCGGTTACGACCAGTCCACCACCGGCAACCTTGAACTGCTGCCGCTGGAAACCGCGCTGGATGACAAGTCGAGCCTGAAATTTTCCGGCCTGAACATGGACATCTCCGCCAGCGCCCAGGCGCAGAAGGTCAAGGCCAACGGCTACATGGACAGCCTGCACCTGACCACGGTCGCCGAAGATCAGGCGCCGGTGCAGATCGAACTCAATGGCCTGACCCTGGCCAGCAACCTCGCCAAGAGCACTTACGGCTACTACACCGGCGAGAACACCCTGGAGCTGACCAGCAGCAAGACCACCTTCGGTGCCAAACAGTCGGTGCTGGGCGTGAAGAACTTCGAGATGAAGAACCGCACCGAAGAGAACGGCAGCAACGCCTCCGGCCGTGCCGACTATAAGGTCGCTGAAGTGACCCTCAACGACAAGAAGATCGGTTCGGCCAACCTGGCGATGAGCCTGAAGAACCTCGACATTCCGTCGGCCATGTCGCTGATGCAGATCTACCAGACCAAACTGCAGCCCTACGAGAAAGCCGCTGCCGAAGCCACCGCCGCCGGCCTGCCGGCGCCGGAGCTGGACCTCACCGAGGCCGAGTCCGCCCAGGTCAAGGCTGACCTGCAGAAACTGCTGGCAGCCGGGCCGCAACTGGCGCTGGAAGACCTGTCGCTGAAAACCGCCAACGGCGAAAGCCGCGCGAGTCTGGTGCTCGACCTGGCCAAGCCACAGTCGATGGATTTGCCGCCGGATCAGTTGGGCAAACAGCTGATCGCGCTGCTTGACGTCAATGTGCTGGTGTCCAAGCCGATGCTGGTCGATCTGCTCAGCGTGCAGGCGCAAATCGACGGTCAGACCGATGCCAAAGCCATTGTTGACCAGGCCAGCGCTGGCGCCGACATGTTCGCCGGCATGGCCGTGGGTTCGCAGTTGGCAACCCTGGACGGCACCAACGTTGTCACCAAACTGCATTACGCCGCCAATCAGGTGGAATTCAACGGCCAGAAGATGACTGTCGAGCAGTTTGTCGGCTTCTTGATGAGCAAGTTCGGCAGTATCGAGCAGCCTCAGTAAACGACGCCCCGCGCTAAAACGAAACGCCCGGCCTCTGCACCCGCAGACGCCGGGCGTTTTGCTGTCTGGCGTCCGGGTTTGCGGCCTTTCGGGAAATTCATCGTCACGAATCTGAATAATTATTGTGTTCTGAATCTTGGTCTACGCTTGCGTGCAAGACTGCCTGGATAAGCTTGGCTGAGCGTTTTTTGCTTGGCCTCCGTCACGAAATGGGCAAGGGGGAGCACTGCTACCCGGCTGGCCATGTAAGGATGCTGACGAATGCCGCGTATTGATGTTCCCGTATTACATCGTGGTTTACGCCCTTTGTTTCGAGTCGCGCTGTGCAGCCAGTTGCTCTGGCCGGCGCTCGCGTTCGCCGATACGGCCTACGATCAAATGGTGCTCGACGCCCGGGCCGGGCATTACACGCCCGCGCTGACCGTTTTGCGGCAGGTGCCGCCGGCCCAGGCCACCACCGGCCAGGTCAGCGATCACCTGCAAATCGCTGGCTGGGCCGGGCTCGACGCTGAAGTGGTGCAGGTCTACGAGACCCAGGGCCTTGGCCGGGCATTGCCGGTTCAGGCGCTGACCGCCACCGCCCGGGCCTATCGCAACCTCAAGCGTTGGGATCAGGCGATCCAGGTCTACAACAAGGCCCTGATGCTGGAGCCGGACAACGCCGACCTGCAACTCGGCCTGGCGCTGACCCAGGCCGACTCCAGCAAACCTGATGAAGGGGTGATCCGCGCCCGCTCGCTGGTCGCCGCCAAACCCGATGATCCTTCCCGCCGACTGGCGCTGGGCTACGCCCTGAATCGCGCCGGCAAGCCCTACGACGCGCTGTTCGAATACGACCAGGCCTTTGTCCGCGCCGGCAACAAACCGGAGGTCGCCCGCGAATACGTGGTCGCCCTGCAAAAGGCCCGTCTACCGGAGCCGGCGCTGCGTCTGGCGAAGCAGCGTCCGGGGTTGATCGATCCCGTCACCTTGCGCCGTCTGGAAGGCGATCTGGCCGCCGAGCGCGTGCGCCTTGCCGAGCTGGCCACCCGCAGCGAAAAAGAACGCTACGTGATCGCCGACCGCGCCCTGGCCGACTACGACCAGTTGCTCGCCACCTGGACCCCGGACGCCAGCGCCCACGACGACGTGACCCGCTGGCGCATCGACCGCATGGGCGCGCTCAAGGCCCGGGCGCGCACCGCCGAAGTCATCAGCGAATACCAGAAGCTGCAAGCCGAAGGCGTGAAGATTCCGACCTACGCCCTGCGCTGGGTGGCGGCGTCCTATCTGGATCAGCGCCAGCCGGAAATCGCCACCGATCTTTACCGGCAGGTGCTGGCGGCGCCGGACGCCGATGTCGGCGACCGACTCGAAGACACCACGGCGCTGTATTACTCGCTGCTGGAAAGCGACCGCGCCGAAGAGGCACGCAAGGTCGCCGAAGATCAGGCCAGGACACAGAAACCGCGCATCGAACTCAAGGGCCTGCCGATCGGCAACCCCAACGACGAATGGATGGACGCCCAGCAACTGGCGGCGCAGGCCGGCACCTACGGCTCCGACCTGCCTCACGGCGAAGAGCGCTTGCAAACCCTGGTGGATCAGGCGCCGGGCAACATCGGCCTGCGCCTGGCCCAGGCCGATCTGTACCTGGCCCGCAACTGGCCGCGCCGTGCGGAAAACCAGCTCAAGGAAACCGAGAGCATCGCGCCGCGCGACATGGGTCTTGAAGTCGCGCAGGCCCGCACCGCCATGGACCTGCAGGAATGGCGGCAAATGGACGCGCTGACCGACGACGTGGTGGCGCGCTTCCCCGACAACCGTCAGGTCCAGCGTCTGGCCCGCGAGCGTGAAGTGCATGACATGTCCGAACTGCGCGTCGAAGCTTACGGCGGCAAGGCCAATGGTGGCAGCGGTGGCAATGCCGGCGCGGTCAGCGGCAGCCGCGACTTCGGTATTCAGACCACCCTTTACAGCCCGCCGATCGATGAAGACTGGCGGGTGTTCGCCGGGGCCGGATACGCCACAGGCGATTTCACCGAAGGGACCGGCCACCACCGCTTCCAGCGTGTCGGCCTGGAGCGTCGCACCCGCGACATGACCCTCGAAGCCGAAGTGTCGAATCATTCCTATGGGTTTGGTGACAAGCAGGGCGCGCGCCTGGCGATTGCCCGCGACATCGACGATCACTGGCAATACGGCGGCAGCCTCGAATATCTGTCGGCCGAGACCCCGCTGCGGGCATTGAACAGCGACATCAAGGCCAACGGCGGCAGCGGTTTCATTCGCTGGCGCGCCAACGAGAGTCGCGAATGGCGGCTGGCGGTCAGCCCGTCGCACTTCAGCGACGGCAACAACCGTGTCGAAGCCTTGCTGACCGGAAAAGAGGGCGTCTACAGCGCGCCGAACCTGCAAGTCGATGCGGGCCTGGAAGTGAGCACCAGCCACAACTCCAAGTCCGATGACGTGCCGTACTTCAACCCGAAGTCGGACTTCAGCGTCATGCCGCTGCTGAACGTCAATCACGTGCTGTACCACCGTTACGAAACCGTCTGGAGCCAGCAGTTCCAGGCCGGTGCGGGTACTTACAGCCAGCGTGATCACGGCACCGGCGGCATGGCATTGCTCGGTTACGGCCAGCGCTACGCCTGGAACGACGTGTTCGAGGTGGGCGGTTTGTTCAGTGTGATCAACCGGCCCTACGACGGTGACCGGGAAACCGATCTGCGTCTGCTCGTCGACCTCACTTTCCGCTTCTAGAAGAGTTTGAAGATGCCTTTGATTTCGCGTTTCATCCTTCTGCTGGGAGTGCTGCTGGTCAGCGCCTGCGCCCAGCAAGCCCCGGCCTTCGTGCCGCCGTCCGAGCGACCGGTGGCAGCCAGTGAAAAGCCTTGGCCGAAAAACCACGTGCTGGGCATTGCCTACCACGACGTCGAAGATCGTGACCCCGATCAGGCGGTGGTGGCGGTGCGCACCGAGCGCCTGCTCGAACAGCTCGCCTGGCTGCGGGAGAACAACTACAAACCGGTGACGGTCGATCAGATCATGGCCGCACGCAAGGGCGGGCCGGAACTGCCGCCCAAGGCGATCCTGCTCAGCTTCGACGACGGTTACTCAAGCTTCTACACCCGCGTGTTGCCGGTGTTGCGCGCCTATAACTGGCATGCGCTGCTGGCGCCGGTCGGCACCTGGATCGATACGCCGCTGAACCAACCGGTGGACTTCGCCGGCACGCCGCGTGCGCGCTCGGACTTCCTGACCTGGGCTCAGGTGCGGGAAATCTCCCAATCGGGGCTGGTGGAAATCGCTGCCCACACCGACGCCAGCCACAAAGGCATCCTCGCCAACCCGCAGGGCAACATGCAGCCGGCGGCCGCAACCCGACGCTACGATCCGGTGAGCAAACGCTATGAATCCGAAGCGGACTTCCAGGCGCGCATGCGTACCGATGTGGCGGCCATCTCGGAAAAAATCCGCAAGGTCACCGGTAAGAAACCAAGGGTCTGGGTCTGGCCCTACGGTACAGCGGACGGCACTTCGCTGACGGTGGTCAGTGAGCAGGGCTACGAAATGGCCCTGACTCTCGATGACGGTCTCGATGCTCTCGACAACCTGATGAGCGGTCCGCGCTTTCTGGTCGCCTCCGATCCTGACGGCGAGCATTTCGCCAACAGCATCGTCGCGGTGCAATCGGACTTCACCATGCGCGTGGTGCATGTGGATCTGGACAACGTCTACGACCCGGATCCGGCGCAGCAGGAAATCAACCTTGGCAAACTGATCCAGCGCATGGCGGACATGGGCGCCAACACCGTGTTCCTGCAAGCCTTCGCCGATCCGAAGGGCGACGGCCTGGTGCATTCGCTGTACTTCCCCAACCGTCATCTGCCGATGCGTGCCGACCTGTTCGATCGTGTCGCCTGGCAATTGCGCACCCGGGCTCATGTGAAGGTCTTTGCGTGGATGCCGGTGCTGAGTTTCGAACTGGATTCGAGGCTGCCACGGGTGACGCGCTGGGATCCGAAGACCGGCACGACGGCTGTCGACCCGGATCAATATAAACGCCTGTCGCCGTTCGATCCCGAGGTGCGGCGGATCATCGGCGAGATCTACGAAGACGTGGCACGCCTGACTTCGGTCGACGGCATTCTCTACCACGACGACGCGGTGCTCTCGGACTTCGAAGACGCCGGCCCTCAGGCGCTGAAGGCCTATGCCGCCAACGGCTTGCCGGGCTCGATCGCCGCCCTGCGTGACGATCCGGCGGCGATGCAGCGCTGGACGCGGTTCAAGAGCCGCTACCTGATCGACTTCACCAATGAGCTGACCGCCAGGGTGCGCGCGATTCGTGGCCCGCAAGTGCTCACCGCACGCAACATCTTCGCCGAGCCGATTCTCAACCCCGAGAGCGAAGCGTGGTTCGCGCAGAACCTCGACGACTTCCTTGTGAGTTACGACTGGACGGCGCCGATGGCCATGCCGCTCATGGAAAAACAGACCCATGCGCAATCCGGCCCGTGGCTCGAACAGCTGGTGGCGAAGATCAAACAGCGCCCCGGGGCGCTGGATCGCACGGTATTCGAACTGCAGGCCCGGGACTGGACGAAAAAGGAACAGGCCGACATCGACGGTGCACGACTGGCCGACTGGATGGGCCGCCTCAAGCGTCAGGGCGCCACAAGTTTCGGCTACTACCCGGACAACTTCCTCGAGAACCTGCCGGACCTGAAAACCGTGCGGCCTGCGCTCTCCAACAAATGGAACCCATGACATGCTGGATAGACTGCTGGCCCTGCTTGTTCTGGCGATCGTCCTCGGCGTTCCGCTGGGGCTGATCTTCCTGGTCACCGGGCAATTCCTGATGGACTTCGTGTTCTTCTACCCGCTGTTCATGTCCGGGTTGTGGATTTCCGGTGGCTTGTATTTCTGGCTGCACTGGGAGCGGCACTGGCCGTGGAAGGACGACACGCTGCCGCCACCGCTGGCAGGCGAACCGCTGATTTCGATCCTGATCCCTTGCTACAACGAGGGCGACAACGCCGCCGATACCATCCACGCGGCGCTGGCGCAGCATTACCCGAACATCGAAGTCATCGCGATCAACGATGGCTCCAAGGACAACACCGCACAAGTGCTGGATGCGCTGGCCAAGGAAGACCCTCGGCTGCGGGTGCTGCACCTGGCGGAAAACCAGGGCAAGGCCGTGGCTCTGCGCATGGGCGCCATTGCTGCGCGCAGTGAATATCTGGTGTGCATCGACGGTGACGCGCTGCTGGCGCCGAACACCGCGGCTTATCTCGTCGCGCCGATGCTCGACAACGCGCGGCTGGGCGCGGTGACCGGCAACCCACGAATCCGCACGCGTTCGACGCTGGTCGGGCGGGTTCAGGTCGGCGAGTTCTCGTCGATCATCGGGCTGATCAAGCGCACCCAGCGGGTGTTCGGGCGGATTTTCACCGTGTCGGGTGTGATCGTCGCGTTCCGCCGTACCGCGCTGAACCGGGTCGGCTACTGGAGCCCGGACATGATCACCGAAGACATCGACATCAGCTGGAAGCTGCAACTGGACCACTGGAGCATCTTCTACGAGCCCCGTGCCCTGTGCTGGATCCTGATGCCGGAAACCCTGCGCGGTCTGTGGAAACAGCGTCTGCGCTGGGCCCAGGGCGGCGCCGAAGTGCTGTTCAAGAACATTCGCGGGATCTGGCAGTACCGTCACCGTTACCTTTGGCCGCTGCTGTTCGAATACTGCCTGTCCACCGGTTGGGCGTTCACCTTCCTGTTGTCGGTGATCTTCTGGGCCGTCGGCAAGTTCGTGGTCATGCCCGAGGCGATTGCGGTGCATCACCTGATGCCTCCGGCGTTTACCGGTTTGCTGCTGGCGTTTGTCTGCCTGGTGCAGTTCGCGGTCAGCATCATCATTGACCGTCGCTACGAGCCGGGCCTGGGCAAGACGATGTTCTGGGTGGTGTGGTACCCGATCGCGTTCTGGTTCGTCAGCCTGCTGACCACGCTGGTCAGTTTCCCCAAGGTATTGTTCGGTCAACACCAGAAGCGTGCGCGCTGGGTCAGTCCCGACCGGGGTATCAAACCGATCGGGGACGATGAAGAGGAGGTTATCAAATGAAAATCATCCGGACCCGCCAACGGCCGTTTCTGGTGGTGGTCGATGCGTTCTTCACGGTGCTGGCCTGGGTCGGCCTGCTGTATTTGCTGGTGCGCGGCCTGTGGCCGTTGATCGAGACCCACGAAGGCGGGCCGCGCATCGACCATTCGGCGTTCGAAGCCCTCGGCACTTTGCAGATTTACCTGTGGGTGGCGTTGGTCAACGCGGTGATCCTGATCGGCTGGGCGCGTTATCAACAACGCAAGAGCCGAAGCTTCGCCCAGCGTCGCCTGCCGCCCCCGGTGGTCGACGATGAGGCGCTGAGCCGCAGCTTCAAACTGTGCGACGACCGCTTTCAGAAACTCCGCGGGCCGGGCGTCATGACCATCCACAACGATCAGGACGGCGACGTCAGCCATGTCGTGCCGCATTTGTGGCCGGTACACCCTGAAGAATTGCCGCCGCCGCTGGCGCCACTGGAGCACCCTCGGGTGATCTTTCTGCACGCCGAGGACGACGACAACCGCGAGCCGTTGAACCGGATCACCTGACGGCGCGAATCAGCCGCCAGGCCTCCTCCATCGACAGCGGTTGCTTCATCCGTTCGGCCAGCAGCGCCATCGACCTTTCCTCTTCGCAGGCCACCGCTGCCACCACGACACCCTTGCACCCGAACAGTCCGATAAACGGCGGCTGTTCGGGTTCGCCGATAAATTCGACCGCATCCCACGCCTCGGCGTGACCGAGATAGTCGTAGTTGCGGCCGAAATGCCAGGTCCAGAAATACGGCACGTCGAGGTAATGTTCATCGCCACCGAGCAGATTGGCGGCGGCGATCCGCGCGTGCTGCTGGGCCAGGCGCCAGTGCTCGATGCGTTGTGGCTGGCCGTTCAGCGGGAAGGTGGCGATATCGCCAATGGCCCACAGACCTTCGGTGACGCGCAGGCTGCCATCGACCAACAGTGATTGATCGTCCTCGCGCGGCAGGTCGCCGAACGCTTCGGTGGCCGGATGTACGCCGATTCCCGCTAACACCAGATCTGCCGACAGGCGCAGGCCATTGTCGAGCAACACTGCCTCGACCTTGCCGTCGCCGGTGATTTCCCTGGCTTCGTGATCGGTGATGAATTTCACGCCGTTTTCTTCGTGCAGCGCCCGGATCGCCTTGCCAACGGCTTCACCGAACTGCGCCGCGAAGGGAATCGCGTGCCGCGCGAGTACCGTCACCTCGAGCCCGTGCTGGCGCAGGGCCGAGGCGCATTCGAGTGCAATGAAGCTGTCACCGATGATGACGGCACGCTGGCCGGGTTGGGCGGCGTCCATGATGGATTGCGCCTGGGCTTTGGAGCGCAGGACAAACACTTGGGGCATGTCGGCGCCGGGCAGTTTCAGCGCGTTGGGCGTTGCGCCGGTGGCCAGCACCGCCGCGCTGTAATTCATTGTGCGGCCATCGCTCAGGTGAAGGGTCCGGGTATCGGCATCGAGCCCGCTGACCTCGCCCGAAACCCGATTGATGTGTTGCTCGCGGTAAAAGTCGTCATCGCGCAGGGGCGGGGTTTCCGGCGCCGGCATTTCCCCGGACAGCACGAATTTGCTCAACACCGTTCGGTCGTAGCCGGCGTCCGGCTCGCAGTCGATCAGCACGATCCGCCCGCCGAAGCCTTTCTCGCGCAGCGCGGCGGCGCAGGCCGTTCCGCCGGCACCGGCGCCGACAATGACAAAGGTGCGTGGATCGTCCTTCGGCGGAGTGTGCGGATCCGGCAACGGCTGGTCATCGACCCACACCTCGTCGCCGCGCAGTTCCAGCGGATAGCGCTTGAGGCTGTCCAGCGCCGGAGGTTCGCACAAGGCGCCGTCTTCGGCGCGAAAGGCTGCCTTGTGCCACGGGCAGATCAGTCGGCCGTGACACAACGCACCTTCCGCCAGCGTCGCGCCGGCATGCGGGCATTCCCCCTGAAAGGCGCGCAACTGGCCGGCGGCGCGCAGCAGGACGATCTTGCATTCGCCGATCTGCACCTCCAGCCCACGGTCTTCAGGCACATCGGCGAATCGGGCGACACGGTGCAGGGTCATGTTCGTGCTCCTCACAGGCATTTCTCTTACGAGTTTGGGCCGCATTGCGAGGTTCAGCCATTTCCTACTGCCACGGCACGAACGGTACGGCTATAGTTTGCAGGCCGACGAAGGCCCAACTGCACAAGGTGCTCCCGGAATGACCCGATTGACCTCTCTAAACCCTTGGCTGGCGGCCGTTGCCGTCGCCCTTTGCGTGCAGTTTCCGGCGCAGGCCCAGGAGCGCTTCACCCTCAGCATTCCCGGTGTGTCGGATAACCGTCTGTTCACCTCGGCGGCGGCCAGCGATGCGGCCGGCTGCGGCGGCAAGAACCAGTCACCGGCCCTGAGCTGGAACGCAGGCCCCAGCGGAACCCTGAGCTACGCGATCGTCATGCACGATCCGGACGGCCAGAAAGGCGCAGGCGTCGATCACTGGATTCACTACGGGATCAAGGCCACGACCCGGCAGATTCCGGCTGGCGTCGGCGCAAAATCGGCCCTTGAAGGCTTCGGTGGCACCAACAGCAAAGGCACCACCAGCTACATCGGCCCATGCCCACCGGTTGGCGACAGCGCGCACCACTACATCATTCAGATCTACGCCCTCGATCTGGCCCCGGACGCCTTGCCCGTCGGTCTGACCCGTGCCCAGCTGATGGAAAAAATCAAAGGCCACGTGCTGCGCAACAGCAGTGTGGTGCGGCGTTATCACCGCTGAAAATTTTTCGGCGAGGTTTAACCCGTACTGAAAGGGCTGCCCGTCTCAGGGGATGAATGGATCAATTCTTCCCCGAGGTCAGCCCCCATGTCCCTTCCTTCCACGCTTCTGCGCCCTCTTGCTGCCAGTGTGTTGCTGGTGGTTGCCGGTTGCGGCGTTTCCTCCAGCCCGGAAACCACCGTTGTGCCACCTCCGGCGCAGACCGAACTGAAATCTTCCGCGCAGCCCGAAGCGATCATGGCCGACAGCTCGATGGCCAAGCGCAGTGTCCTGGCGGCGCCGATCGCCCGTTTTGCACCAATGCCGGCCGGTGAAAGTTATCCACAGGGTTATCGCGACGAACAGCGCGAGCAGTACGCCAATCTGGCCGACAACCCGATCCACAGCGTCGCCGAAACCCCGGTCTCGACCTTCAGTGCCGACGTCGACACCGGCGCCTACGCCAACGTGCGGCGGTTGCTCAATCAGGGTCGACTGCCGCCGGAGGGCGCGGTCCGGCTGGAAGAGATGGTCAATTACTTTCCCTACGACTACGCACTGCCGAGCGATGGCTCGCCCTTTGGTGTGACCACCGAACTGGCTGCTTCACCGTGGAGTCCGCATACCCGCTTGCTGCGCATCGGCATCAAGGCGTCCGACCGCGCGGTGGCGGAACTGGCGCCAGCGAACCTGGTGTTTCTGGTGGATGTGTCCGGCTCGATGGACCGCCGCGAAGGCTTGCCGCTGGTCAAAAGCACCCTGAAATTGCTGGTCGATCAATTGCGCGAGCAGGATCGGGTGTCGCTGGTGGTGTATGCCGGCGAATCCAGAGTGGTGCTGGAGCCGACTTCCGGACGGGAAAAGGCGAAAATTCGCACAGCCATCGAGCAATTGACTGCCGGCGGCTCGACCGCCGGCGCTTCAGGCATTGAGCGGGCTTATCAGATGGCGCAGCAGGCGTTCATCCCCAAAGGCATCAACCGCATCCTGTTGGCCACCGACGGTGACTTCAACGTCGGCATCAGCGACTTCGACAGCCTGAAACAAATGGCTGTGGATAAACGCAAGACCGGAATTTCCCTGACCACCCTGGGTTTCGGTGTGGATAACTACAATGAGCACCTGATGGAACAACTGGCCGATGCCGGTGACGGCAACTACGCCTACATCGACAACCTGCGTGAAGCGCGCAAGGTGCTGGTGGATCAACTCGGTTCGACCCTCGCCGTGGTGGCGAAAAACGTCAAGTTGCAGGTCGAGTTCAACCCGGCGCAGGTCAGCGAATACCGGCTGCTCGGCTACGAAAACCGCGCGCTGAAGCGTGAGGATTTCAGCAACGACAAGGTCGATGCCGGCGAAGTCGGTGCAGGCCATACGGTGACGGCGTTGTATGAAATTGTCCCGACAGGCGAGAAGGGCTGGCTGGAGCCGCTGCGCTACGGAAAAAACGATGCAGTGGTTTCCGAGAAGAAAGGAGAATTGGCAATGCTGCGTGTGCGATATCAAAAGCCTGAGGGTGGGAAAAGTCTGCTGATCGAGCGGCCGATTGCCAGTCAGGTTGCGCCGGCCAGTGAGGACCTGCGTTTCGCTGCCGCCGTCGCCGCGTTTTCACAACAACTCAAGGACGGCCGCTACACCGGTGATTTCAGCCTCAAGGACACCGAAACCCTGGCGCGAGGTGCCCGTGGCGATGACCGCTTTGGCCTGCGCAACGAGTTCGTGCAACTGGTGGAACTGGCGCAGAGCCTGCGTACGTCCATCGCCTCCAACGGAACGTCCACTGAGCGACGGATTGAATAGTGAGCCGCCTCAAAGGCTTCATCACACAGCTGTTTGCTTCTGCAGACAGCCTTGAGACCAGCAGCGACGAATCGCTGCTGGCCCGTTATCGCGAGGGTGACGGCGGGGCGTTCGAGATCCTGTACGCCCGCCATCGCCAGAGTCTTTACCGGTTTCTGCTCGGTTTGAGCGGCAAACCGGAACTGGCCGACGAGGTGTTCCAGGAGACCTGGCTGAGCTTGATCCGCAGTGCCAGTCAGCCACAAGGCCGGGCGATCTTTCGTACGTGGTTGTTCCAGATTGCCCGCAATCGCCTGATCGATCACTGGCGCAAACACGGCGCCCGGCAACCGTTGCATGACAGCTACGACGAGCAAACCCACGCCGTCAGCGACGACGCCTCCGATCCCGAACAGCTGCTCAACCTCAGCCGCGACAGCGAGCGCCTGGAAAGCGCCCTGCAATCCTTGCCCGCCGACCAGCGCGAAGTGTTCCTGCTGCGCGCCCACGGCGACCTCGACCTGGCGCAAATCGCCAGCCTCACCGAAACACCGCTGGAAACCGTCAAGAGCCGTTTGCGCTACGCCCAGCAAAAACTGCGTCGGCTGCTGGCCGAGGAGGTACTGACATGACGGACGCCCGCCCGACCCCCGAAGAGCAAGTGCTCAAGCACGTGCGTGAACAGCACAACGCCGAGCCGCCGGCGCATCTCGATGCGCTGATCCTCAACGCCGCCCGCCGTGAAACCCCGATGCCACGGCAGAGCCTGTGGCAACGCTGGCTCAAGGCCTGCCAGACACCGCGCTATCAGGTGGCTTTTGCCAGTCTGGTCGGCATCGCGCTGATGCTGTCGCTGGTGCAACGCACGCCGGAGCCCGTGGCTCAATACGATTTCGCCCCCGCCGCGAAACCGGCTGCGCCAGTGGCCCGCCAGGAGGCCCGATCATTGTCGGCGACCACCGGCGCGCTTTCTGCGCCAGCTCCCGCGCCAATGGCGGAAATGGCTGCACCGATGCAGAGCGAATCGATCAGCGCCGACACGGCGGACGAAGCCAAGGTCGGCAAGCGCGCCGCTGCCCCGGTCAACGGTCTCGACGAGCAGCTGCGTGAAGTCCTGCGCCTGCGCGAGTCCGGCCAATCGCAAGCGGCCGACACCCTGTTCAACCACCTGCACAAGCGCTACCCGAACGTGAATCTCGACCTGCGACTGGAAAAAATCCGCAAGAACTGACCGTATCAGTGATCCGCCATTTGGCATTGACCCGCAAAAACGCGCACTATCGGGTCATTGCCGATGCGCTGGAGGATGCCGTGGCCCAAAAAATCGACCGCATCGCCCAAATGCTCAACTGCCCGGTGAAGGGTGAGGAACTGCGGCGGGCAGTGACGGAGAGTCGCAAGGAGTTTCTTCTGGCCAAACAGGCCGAAGAGGATCTGCAAGAAGACGTTCTCGATGATGAGTTGATCGAGGACGAAGAAGACGATGATGAATATGACGAGTTTGACTGGACGACGGAGTGAGTCGCCGGTCGGCAGGCACAAAAAAGCCCCGGACCATCACAGTCCGGGGCTTTCTCGTTTAAATCAATGGCGCACCAGGCGGGATTCGAACCCACGACCCCTGCCTTCGGAGGGCAGTACTCTATCCAGCTGAGCTACTGGTGCAGCGGGCGACATCATACCTAGGTCGGCTCGGGGCGTCCATGCCGGTTTTTGCCGGGTCATTGTCAGTGTTTGTGTCGGTGCAGGGCGCATTCCAAAAGGCTGTAACGTCCTGCAAAACGCTCTCGTGGCAGTTTGGCGCAGCTGTTCTATTGTTTTCCTGCGGCGGGTTCCTCGATCGCCTTATTCAGGGAGAAAAGCATGAGCGTCGTCAATCCTCAAATCACCGACTCTGTCACCCAATCGACCGTGCAGGTCGTCGGTTCTGCACCGGCCACGGCCATTGCTACGCTGACTCAGGTCAGCAGTCATGCGGTCAGTCTGGCGTTGCAGAACGCGGTCAGTCATCAGCAGGCGCTGAACATTATCGGCAACGCCACCGTGGCGGCGGCCGTGCAGCAGATTCTGGCGGTGGGAGGGCGATCCTGATGGCCAGGGAAAAGGCGCAGACCGACGATGCGCAACAGCCGGCCGTTGATCCGGCCACCGCTGCGGCTTCATTGCTCGAATCACTCAACGAGCATCTGCTTCAGCAATCGGCTGAGGGCGTGGGTGCCGACGCCTTGAACCGACAGATCGTCGAAGCGGTGAACCTGCTCAACACTCAGTTGGCGGCCAATGCGCCCGCACTGGCGTCGCTGGGTTCGGAGCTGCTGATTCGTCAGGCCAGCGGATTGGTGGCGCAGTCGGCGGCGAGCTACTTCGACGGTGTCACCAAACTCGCTCTGGCTTCTCAAGGTGTGCTGCTGCGCAAGATGACCGAGAGCATCATCAAGGATGACCTCGACGCCGCCACCGAAAGTGCGCTCGGCGCGTTGAATACCCATCTGCTGGTAGGCGGAGCTGCGGCGGTGGCCGCGGCGAGCGGGGTGCTGGACGCCGACGGAGTGGACCAGGCACTTGAGCGAATCAATCAGAGCATTGCCCAGTTCAGCGCCAGCCAGCCTGAGCGGTCGTCCGGCGCCTGAGCAATATTTGCAACACCCACTGTCCCTTGAAAGGAGTCGGAACATGGCAACCGTGAATGATCAGATTACCGATGCAGTCACCCAGACCAGCGTCAAGGTTGTGGCCGAAGCGCCGGCCATGGCGATGGGCAGCCTTTACCAGAGCCTGGCGCACTCGACCGGCATCCTGTTCGAGAACGCCGTCAGTGCCCAACAGCAACAGAACACCCTGGCGCAAGCGGCGACCAATCAGGGCGTGATGCAGATTTACAGAGTTGATACCACAGCCGGCGCCGCGGCCACGGAGAAAGTCGCGCAGACGGGGGTGGCTGACAACCTGACCAGTCTGTTGACGGTGCTCAAATCGTTTCAGGATAAGTAGTCACCATCCTCTGTTCCCTGCCGTTCGACGGTGGCAGGGAACAGAGGCACTTGTACGTTGATCTGAAATGTTCAGCAATTGCGGCGTTTTTGTTCTTTTTTTCGAACGCCCTATTGTCCTTCAACCCCTTTGAACCTAGGATTCGTTTGAGATTTCAAACGCTCCTTATCCAGGTGCTGAGTCGCACGCCATTTGAGTCGTGCGCTGTTATGTGCCAGCCCGGTAAATGATTTCCCTGACGGCAGCCTTGCGAGGCGCCTTTCTACAATCATAATTTTGCTCCGCGCCTTGCGCGGTGCTGTTAAGGAAAGCCGACATGCAGCTTAAAGACACCCAGTTGTTCCGCCAGCAAGCCTTCATCGATGGCGCATGGGTCGACGCGGACAACGGTCAGACGATCAAGGTCAACAACCCGGCCACCGGCGAAATTCTGGGCACCGTGCCGAAAATGGGCGCTGCCGAAACCCGCCGTGCCATCGAAGCCGCCGACAAGGCGCTGCCGGCCTGGCGTGCACTGACCGCCAAGGAGCGCGCAGGCAAACTGCGTCGCTGGTTCGAACTGATGATCGAGAACCAGGACGACCTCGCTCGCCTGATGACCCTCGAACAAGGCAAACCACTGGCCGAAGCCAAGGGCGAAATCGTTTACGCCGCTTCGTTCATCGAGTGGTTCGCCGAAGAAGCCAAGCGTATCTACGGTGACGTGATTCCGGGCCACCAGCCGGACAAGCGCCTGATCGTGATCAAGCAGCCGATCGGCGTGACCGCCGCCATCACCCCGTGGAACTTCCCGGCGGCGATGATCACCCGTAAAGCCGGTCCTGCGCTGGCCGCCGGTTGCACCATGGTGCTCAAGCCTGCTTCGCAAACGCCGTTCTCCGCCTTCGCCCTGGCTGAACTGGCCCAGCGCGCCGGCATCCCTAAAGGTGTGTTCAGCGTGGTGTCCGGCAGTGCAGGCGACATCGGCAGCGAGCTGACCAGCAACCCGATCGTGCGCAAACTGTCCTTCACCGGCTCGACCGAAATCGGCCGTCAGCTGATGTCGGAATGCGCCAAGGACATCAAGAAAGTCTCCCTGGAACTGGGCGGCAACGCGCCATTCATCGTGTTCGACGACGCGGACCTGGATAAGGCCGTCGAAGGCGCGATCATTTCCAAGTACCGCAACAACGGCCAGACCTGCGTCTGCGCCAACCGTCTGTACATTCAGGATTCGGTCTACGACGCCTTCGCCGAGAAGCTGAAAGCGGCAGTCGCCAAGCTGAAGATCGGCAACGGTCTGGAAGACGGCACTACCACTGGCCCGCTGATTGACGAGAAAGCCGTGGCCAAGGTGCAAGAGCACATCGCTGACGCCGTGGGCAAAGGCGCAACTGTGCTGGCCGGTGGCAAACCGATGGAAGGCAACTTCTTTGAGCCGACCATCCTGACCAACGTGCCGAAAGACGCAGCTGTCGCCAAGGAAGAAACCTTCGGTCCGCTGGCGCCGCTGTTCCGCTTCAAAGACGAAGCCGACGTGATCGCGATGTCGAACGATACCGAGTTCGGTCTGGCCTCGTACTTCTACGCTCGCGACCTGGGCCGTGTGTTCCGTGTGGCTGAAGCCCTGGAATACGGCATGGTCGGCGTCAACACCGGGCTGATCTCCAACGAAGTCGCGCCGTTCGGCGGCATCAAGGCCTCGGGCCTGGGCCGTGAAGGCTCCAAGTACGGCATCGAAGATTACCTGGAAATCAAATACCTCTGCCTGGGCATCTAAGCCTCGGTAGAAGATCGCTGTAAACGCAAAGGGCACGAGAGCGCTGTCCCTTTGCGTCGCTTCAAACCGGAATTTTCTCTGCGGCCGGGAACGCCGTGGCAGTCGATCATCGCATGCTGCCACCGCCGATTCCTCCCGCTTAATCCTTGAACCACGCCGCCCGATGAGCGGCGAATGAGGACTGTAATGAGCAAGACTAACGCTGACTTGATGGCCCGCCGTACCGCTGCTGTTCCACGTGGTGTTGGCCAGATTCACCCGATCTTCGCCGAGTCCGCGAAGAACGCGACCGTGACCGACGTTGAGGGTCGTGAATTCATCGACTTCGCCGGTGGTATCGCCGTACTGAACACCGGCCACGTGCACCCGAAAATCATCGCCGCCGTGACCGAGCAGCTGAACAAGCTGACCCACACCTGCTTCCAGGTGTTGGCCTACGAGCCGTACGTCGAGCTGTGCGAGAAAATCAACGCTCGCGTACCAGGCGACTTCGCCAAGAAAACCCTGCTGGTGACCACCGGCTCCGAAGCCGTTGAAAACGCCGTGAAGATCGCCCGTGCCGCCACTGGCCGCGCTGGCGTGATCGCCTTCACCGGCGCTTACCACGGTCGCACCATGATGACCCTGGGCCTGACCGGTAAAGTCGTGCCTTACTCGGCCGGCATGGGCCTGATGCCAGGCGGCATCTTCCGCGCGCTGTACCCGAACGAACTGCACGGCGTGAGCATCGACGACTCGATCGCTTCCATCGAGCGCATCTTCAAGAACGACGCCGAGCCGAAAGACATCGCCGCGATCATCATCGAGCCTGTGCAGGGTGAAGGTGGTTTCTACGTCGCACCGAAAGAATTCATGAAGCGTCTGCGTGCCCTGTGCGACCAGCACGGCATCCTGCTGATCGCTGACGAAGTGCAGACCGGCGCTGGCCGTACCGGCACTTTCTTCGCCATGGAACAGATGGGCGTTGCTGCCGACCTGACCACTTTCGCCAAATCCATCGCTGGCGGCTTCCCGCTGGCCGGTGTGTGCGGCAAGGCCGAATACATGGACGCCATCGCTCCAGGCGGCCTGGGCGGCACCTACGCCGGTAGCCCGATCGCTTGCGCCGCGGCCCTGGCCGTGATGGAAGTGTTCGAAGAAGAAAAACTGCTGGACCGCTGCAAGGCTGTCGGCGAGCGTCTGGTCACCGGCCTGAAGGCCATCCAGGCCAAGTACCCGGTGATCGGCGAAGTCCGTGCCCTGGGTGCCATGATCGCAGTCGAGCTGTTCGAAAACGGCGACAGCCACAAGCCAAACCCGACCGCTGTCGCGGCTGTCGTGGCCAAGGCGCGTGAAAAGGGCCTGATCCTGCTGTCCTGCGGCACCTACGGCAACGTTCTGCGCGTCCTGGTACCGCTGACTTCGCCGGACGAGCAACTGGACAAAGGCCTGGCGATCATCGAAGAGTGCTTCTCGGAGCTGTAATCCGTAGCACCGTGTGATCGGATCGACAAAAAACCCGCTTCGGCGGGTTTTTTCATGCCCGGAGAAACACTTGCGCGGTTTTCAGGTTGTACCGAAACGCCAGCATTGGCTAAGGTTCAAGCATTGCAAGGGAGGGCGAGCATGACTGCCGTCGATTTACCCGCTGTACCCCGGGTGCTGATTGCCGAGGCCGATCCCTGGTCGCGTGATCTGCTCAAACAAGTGCTGCTGAATGTGCGCTGCGATGCGCGGCTGGACCTGTGCGCCGATGGCCAGGAGGCGATGTCGCTGCTCAGCGAAGTCCCGTATGACCTGGCGATCGTCGACTGGGAATTGCCCGGCGTCGATGGCTTGAGCGTGTTGCGCAGTGTCCGCCAGCGCAAACGCAACCCGCCGCTGCCGTTCATTTTGATGAGCAGCCGCAACGACAGCGCCAGCGTGCGCGAAGCCCTGCCGATGGCGCCGACCGCCTACCTGGCCAAACCCCTGAACATGGAAAGCCTGACCGAGCGTTTGCAGGGACTGCTGCTGAACGCCGGCGAGGAAGTGTTCTGTGAAGTACCTGCACTGGCGCCGGGCATGACCCTCTCGGTATTCCTCGAACGTCGCCGCGAACAGGCCGATGGCGCACCGCTGATGACCGATGTGCAGGTGGCAGTCAAACGCAGCCTCAATCCCAATGGGCTGGACCTGAAGCTGCTGGAGGAGGAAATCCGCACCGATCCGCAGATCACCGCCGTGTTGATTGCCGCCGCCAACAGCGCCGCCCAGCACCATGGCGCGCCGGTGCAGACCTTGGCGCAGGCGCTGCATCGCCTGGGCACCGGGCAGAGCATGAACCTGATCCTTGGCCTTGCACTCAAGCGCAGCGCCCGACTGAGCGATCCGTGCCTGGCCGATTACGCCGAGCGCTATTGGGGCCTGTCGCTGCACACCGCCGAGTACGCGCGCACGCTGGCGCGGCTGCTCGATCTGGATCAGGAACGCTGCTATTGCGCCGGGATGCTCCATCGCCTCGGCGACCTGGCACTGCTGCGTTGTCTGCAGGAATGGAAGCAGGCCGGCGGCGAGCTGGATGAACTGGAGGAAGTCGGCGATGCGCTGGCGGAATTCGGCGCAGCGTATGGCTCGGCGTTACGCACGCGCTGGCGCTTGCCGCTGGAGTTGCGCGAGCTGATTGCCGCGGTCTACCAGCTCGGTGGCGGGGTGTACTCCCGCGAGGCGCTGGTGATGAACATGGCGGCGCAAATGGCGCGGCTGACCGAGCATGAAGGCGTTGAGGAGCTGGCGAAGAGCCGCACGGCGCGCTTGCTCAAGATCGGCTTGCCGGAGCTGATGCGGATGCGTAAATAACCGCGCGCACTACGAATCCCTGTGGGAGCGAGCTTGCTCGCGAAAGCGGTATGCCAGTCAGCGCTATGTTGACTGACAAGACGCCTTCGCGAGCAAGCTCGCTCCAACAGTAGTCTTGTGTTGGGCTGAGGTCTTGAATCAGGCGGAAATGATCCGGTTCTTGCCCTGCCGTTTGGCTTCGTACATCGCTGCGTCCGCGCGGGCGAACAGGGTGTCGAGGCTTTCGTCATCCGGGGTGAGGCTGGTCAGGCCCTGGCTGACGGTGATGCCGAACGTCTGATCACCGTGGTTGAAACTCAGCCGCTGAATTTCCCGTTGCAGCCGTTCGGCCACCTGCATCGCCATGTCTGGCGCACAGCCCGGGAAAACCGCGGCAAATTCCTCACCGCCAATCCGCCCGAACAGGTCTCCCCGGCGTAACGATGCTCGCCCGCATTCGGCGATTCGTTGCAGTACGTTGTCGCCTTCCGGGTGGCCGTAGGTGTCGTTGATCACCTTGAAGTCATCAATGTCCAGCAGCAGAAACGCCAGTGGCGCGCCTTGCAGGCGGGCGTCTTCGAACTCGCGGTGGGCGCATTCGAAGAAGTGCCGGCGATTGCTGCTCTGGGTCAGCACGTCGGTGGTGGCCAGGCGTTGCAGTTCGGTTTCCATCTGCTTCTTGTCAGTGATGTCTTCGGCGATGCCGACGATGATCACCGGTTGCCCTGGTTCGTCCTGACGGTTGATGAAGCACTTGTCGCTGATCCAGCGCACCTGGCCGTCGGCGGCGATGATCCGGTATTCGCGGTCTTCCACGGCGCCTTTGTGCAGCACTTCGGCGAGGCTGCGTTCGGCGTATTCCAGATCGTCCGGGTAGATGCTGTCGCGCCACTGGTTGTAGTCGGCCAACAGCAGGGCGGCGGAGCGGCCGAATATCCGTTCATAGGCGGGGCTGACATACAGCACCTGACGGGTTTCCCAGTTGAAGGCCCAAAGCACGGCGTTGACGCTGACCAGCAGCGAGCTGAACAGTTGCTCGCGTTCGCTCAGCCGGGCGACTTCGCCCTGAGCGTGCATCAATGCCATCAGGGTTTGCGCGGCCTCGGGCCACTGGGGAGGGGATGAGTCTTTCTGATTGTTGTTGACCATCGACACGAATCTCAAAGGGCGTGCCGGGAAGTCGACAACGGCCACGGGAAAGCCCGCCGGGGGTGGCGAAGTGTCTTTGAGATAGGGATCGGGGGTGAAGTTCCGAAGGGTGCGCCCGGGAATCGGGCGCACCGATCAACGGCATCAGGCGGTGGCAGGGCGCAGCGAGTAGGTTTTCAGCTGGTCGGCGAATTCACGCAGGGACTGGATGCCACTGGCCTCCGCCTCGTGTACCCATTCCTTGATGGCAGCGAGCATGTCGTGGCCATTTGCGCTGGTCTTGACCCAGATCTGCTGCAGGGCCAGGCGTTTCTCGTAGATTACCTTCAGCGCCTGGCTGTGCTCGAACATGTTCTGGATGCGCACGTGGTGGCGATCTTCCAGCAGGCTGGTTTCCCGCGACAACAGGCGTTTGGCCCGGTGGAACTGGTGGCGTACCGAATGATCGACCTTGGCCAGCTCCTGCTTCACCAGCGGCCCGATCACCAGCTTGCGGTACTGGGCCATGATCTGGAAGCGGTTGTTGAGGATCGCCATGGCGGTGTCCATGTCCAGGCTGCCCTTGCCTTCGACGCGGTGGGCGATCGGGGCGACCCGTTGCACCTTGGCCAGACGCAGGAAGCTGAAGACCTGGATCCAGGCCCAGCCGAGGTCGAACTCCCACTTCCTGACCGACAGCTTGGCCGAGTTGGGATAGGTGTGATGGTTGTTGTGCAGTTCTTCGCCGCCGATCAGGATGCCCCATGGCACCAGATTGGTCGCCGCGTCGCGGCATTCGAAGTTGCGGTAGCCGACGGCATGGCCCAGACCGTTGACCACACCGGCCGCCCAGACCGGGATCCACATCATCTGGATCGCCCAGATGGTGATGCCGATGGTGCCGAACAGCAGCAGGTCGACGACGGCCATGATCGCCACGCCCAGCAGCCGGTAGCGGCTGTAGAGGTTGCGCTCGATCCAGTCTTCGGGGCAGTTCTTGCCGTATATGCGCAGGGTTTCCGGGTTCTGCGCTTCTTCGCGGTACAGCTCGGCACCTTTGCGCAGGACGGTGGACAGACCCTTGACGACCGGACTGTGCGGGTCGTCTTCGGTTTCGCATTTGGCGTGGTGTTTGCGGTGGATGGCGGTCCACTCGCGGGTGTTCTGCGCGGTGGTCAGCCACAGCCAGAAACGGAAGAAATGCTTCAGGCCGGCATTCAGCTCCAGGGAGCGATGGGCCGAGTAGCGGTGCAAGTAGACCGTGACGGCAACGATCGTCACGTGGGTCATCACCAGGGTGACGGCGACCAGTGACCAGGCCGACAAGCCAAGAAAACCTTCGTACCACATAGGCTATAGGGCCCTCGATAAAGAAAAAACAGCCGTTGCATTATCACCAAGCACACAGATAAAACCAGTCGCCCTTTCAGATAAGAGATGGCTGGATGTTTCTTGACTTATAATCCCGACAATTTTGTAGGGACATGGACGGCCGAATGTCTGCCACTTACCGCGATGCCTTGCGTGCAGCGCTGCTTTATCTGGTCCTTGCGGTTGTGTGGCTGCAAGGCACTGGCTATTTATTGAACAGTTTCTTCGATCACTCAGACGAACTGCTGCGCTGGCAACTGATCAACGGCTACGTGTTCGTAGCGCTCAGCGCCGGGTTGATCTTCCTGGCCCGTGCGCGGCTGTTCGAATGCCTGGGCATCGGTGCCCGACTGCGTGAACGCCAGGCGGATCGCGAACGCCTGCGTCAGGCTGCTGCAGTATTCGATTGCACCCGCGAAGGCGTGCTGGTCACGGACCGACAGGGGCTGATCGTCCACGTCAATCGCACCTTCATGGAAATCACCGGCTATCAACGCGAGGAAGTCATTGGCCAGCAGCCCAGCCTGTTCAAGTCCGGGCACCATCCTCCGGGGTTCTATCAGGCGATGTTCGCCACCTTGCAGACGAAGGACGAGTGGAGCGGCGAAATCTGGAACCGGCGCAAGAGCGGCGAGATTTATCCACAGTGGCAAACCATTCGGGTGATCCGCGACGAGGACGATCGGCTCAGCCATTACGTCGCGGTGTTTTCCGACATCAGCGCCATCAAGGATTCCGAGCACGAGCTCAAGCACCTGGCCCATCACGATCCGCTGACCGACCTGCCCAATCGCCTGCTGTTCAGCGACCGTGCCGAACAGGCGCTGGCATCGGCGCAGACCCACAAGCGCGGTTGCGCGTTGCTGATGATCGACCTGGACCATTTCAAACTGATCAACGACAGCCTCGGCCACACCATCGGTGACCGTTTGCTCAAGGCGGTCGCCGTGCGTTTGCAGGCGTTGTTCGGGACGGGCATCACCCTGGCGCGGCTGGGTGGCGACGAGTTCGCAGTCCTGCTGGAAAGTTGTCCACAGCCGGCGCAGGCGGCGGCGCTGGCCCAACGCATTCTCGATGCGCTCAAGGAGCCGTTTTGCCTCGATGGCCATGAGCTGTTCATCAACGCCAGCCTCGGCATCAGTCTGTTTCCCAGCGATGCATTGAGCGCCGAACAGCTGTTGCGCAACGCCGATGCGGCGCTGTTCAAAGCCAAGAGCAGTGGCCGCAATGGCTACGCACTGTATACCGAAGAGCTCACGGCTCACGCCCAGCAACGGGTCGAAATCGCCTTTGAACTGCGCCGCGCGCTGGAGCAGCAGGAGCTGCGGGTCTACTACCAACCGGTACACGACCTGAAAACCAGTCGCCTGATCGGCGTCGAGGCCCTGGTGCGCTGGGAACATCCGCAACGTGGCTTGGTGTCGCCGGCGGAGTTCATCCCGATTGCCGAGCGCACCGGGCTGATCTCGGAAATCGACGCCTGGGTCATGCAGCAGGCCTGCCGGCAGATGTGCCAATGGCAGCAGGCGGGAGTCGTGCTGTCGTTTGTCGCGGTAAACGTGTCATCACGCTTGTTCGCCCGCCGCGAGTTGTACGAGCAGGTTGCGCAGGTGCTGCACGACACGGGCCTGGATCCGGCCTACCTGGAGCTGGAAGTTACCGAAAGCGCGGTGATGGACGATCCGGAAGTCGCGCTGGAACAGATGCATCGTCTGCGCGAGCTGGGCATTCGTCTGGCCATCGATGACTTTGGCACCGGTTATTCGTCGTTGCTGCGGCTCAAGCGCCTGCCGGTGCAGAAGCTCAAGATCGATCAGGGTTTTGTCGCCGGCCTGCCGTGGGACGAGGACGACGCAGCGATCGTCCGCGTGATCATTGCCCTGGCCCGCAGCATGGGGATGCAGGTGCATGCCGAGGGCATCGAGCAGGCGGAACAGGCGGCGTTCCTGTTGGGCCAGGCTTGTGATCTGGGGCAAGGCTATTGGTTCGGGCGGCCGGTCCCGGAAGCGCAAATCGACTGGAACCGGGCGCCTTTGATCGGTTGATGACGGCGTACGGCAGGTTTGCCGGCGGGCGAATCCGCCGCAAACCCTTGCTGCATCACATAATGTTTTCCAGTTATATAAACATTCTTAAATAGTCTTTTTAAGAATATCTGCGCCTCTCTTATATTGCTCCCACGCCGAACGCAGTACCGCCCACTGCCAGGCATATCCCATCCAAAGGAGCAGCACCATGAGCGCATCCCTGCGTAGCGTTGACGGTCAGGACGAAGCCACCATCCTTCGCGAAATCCAGAGCGCCTTGCGCGACCTGCGATTCGGCGCGGTGGAAATCACTGTGCACAACGCCCAGGTGGTCCAGATCGAACGCAAAGAAAAATTCCGCTTGCAGCAACCGGGCAACAAGCCGAGCTGAATCGAAAAAAGATTCCAGCCTGCGCCCGCTCTTGCCGGGGATCAACGCAAGAGTGGGCGCAGGCGGTGATCTTTACAGGCAACCCGATTTTCGAAATTCATAAGAAAAAGCCACCACCAGGAATTCCAGGAGCTTTCACCATGTCGTCGATTCGCCGTTACGCTTTGGCCGCCCTGGCCAGTGCTGTGTTTGCCGGTTCCGCGGTTGCCAAGGATTACGAACTGCTCAACGTGTCGTATGACCCGACGCGCGAGCTTTATCAGGATTACAACGCCGAATTCGTGAAGTACTGGCAGTCGGAACACGCTGGCGACACCGTGAAAATCCAGCAATCCCATGGCGGTTCGGGCAAGCAGGGCCGTGCGGTGATCGACGGTCTGCGCGCCGACGTCGTGACTCTGGCCCTGGCCGGCGACATCGACGAAATCGCCAAGCTCGGCAAGACCCTGCCGGCCGACTGGCAGAAGCGTCTGCCGGAAGCCAGCACTCCGTACACCTCGACCATCGTGTTCCTGGTGCGCAAGGGCAACCCGAAAGGCATCAAGGACTGGGGCGATCTGATCAAGAACGACGTCTCGGTGATTACCCCGAACCCGAAAACCTCCGGCGGTGCACGCTGGAACTTCCTCGCGGCATGGGCCTACGGCCTGAAAGCCAACGGCGGCGACGAAGCGAAAGCCAAGGAATACGTACAGACCCTGTTCAAGCATGTGCCGGTTCTGGACACCGGCGCCCGTGGCTCGACCATTACCTTCGTCAACAACGGTCAGGGTGATGTGTTGCTGGCCTGGGAAAACGAAGCCTTCCTGGCGCTCAAAGAAGACGGCGGCAAGGACAAGTTCGACATCGTCGTGCCTTCGCTGTCGATCCTCGCCGAACCTCCGGTGGCCGTGGTCGACAAGAACGCCGAGAAGAAGGGTAACGAGCAGATCGCCGAAGCCTATCTCAAGCATCTGTACAGCCCGGCCGGTCAGGAAATCGCGGCGAAGAACTTCTACCGTCCGCGTGACAAGGACGTGGCTGCCAAGTACGCCCAGCAGTTCCCGAAACTGGAACTGGTGACCATCGACAAGGACTTCGGCGGCTGGAAAACCGCACAGCCGAAATTCTTCAACGACGGTGGCGTGTTCGACCAGATCTATCAGGCGCAGTAATCTGAAATAAGCTGCAACCGAGCTTTAGTGCCGGACACCCCATGTGGGAGCGAGCTTGCTCGCGAAGGCGGTGTGTCAGACAACGTAAGTGTTGAATGATGCTCCCTCTTCGCGAGCAAGCTCGCTCCCACATTAGTGCGTTCAGCGGAACGTTTTTTAACCAAGGACTTTTATGTCGCGTCGTATCTCCCCCGTCATACCCGGCTTCGGGCTGACGCTGGGCTACACCTTGGTGTACCTCAGCCTGATTGTGCTAATCCCGCTGGCGGCGATGTTCGTCCACGCCGCCCAACTCACCTTGGATCAGTTCTGGACGATCATCTCCGCGCCCCGGGTTCTGGCCGCACTGAAGCTGAGCTTCGGCACTGCGCTGTGCGCCGCGATCATCAACGGCATCATCGGCACGTTGCTGGCCTGGGTTCTGGTGCGCTACACGTTCCCGGGACGCAAGGTGATCGACGCGATGATCGATCTGCCGTTCGCCCTGCCGACCGCGGTGGCCGGTATCGCGCTGACGGCGCTCTACACGCCGACCGGGCTGGTCGGGCAGTTCGCTGCAGACCTCGGTTTCAAGATCGCCTACACCCCGCTCGGGATTACCTTGGCGCTGACCTTCGTGACCCTGCCGTTCGTGGTGCGCACGGTGCAGCCGGTGCTGGCGGACATCCCGCGGGAAGTCGAAGAAGCCGCGGCGTGCCTCGGTGCCAAACCGCTGCAGGTGTTCCGTCACATCCTGCTGCCGGCGCTGTTGCCAGCCTGGCTGACCGGTTTTGCCCTGGCGTTCGCCCGGGGCGTTGGCGAATACGGTTCGGTGATTTTCATCGCCGGCAACATGCCGATGAAAACCGAGATCCTGCCGCTGCTGATCATGGTCAAGCTCGACCAATACGATTACACCGGCGCTACCTCCATCGGCGTGTTGATGCTGGTGGTTTCTTTCGTCCTGTTGCTGCTGATCAACTTGCTGCAGCGGCGCATCGAAACCCCATAAGGAGGCGCGAACCATGTCCCAATCGTCTATTGCGGCCGCTTCCTCGGCCAATGCCGCCCGCCGTGGCAGTGCCACTTCGCGGCGGATTCTGATCGGCCTCGGCTGGCTGATTTTCTTCCTGTTCCTGGTGCTGCCGCTGTTCATTGTGGTGTCGCAGGGATTGAAGAACGGCCTCGGTGCCTTCTTCACTGCGATCTTTGAACCGGATGCCTTGTCGGCGCTGAAACTCACCGTGATCGCGGTGCTGATTTCGGTCCCGTTGAACCTGGTGTTCGGTGTCAGCGCCGCGTGGTGCGTGAGCAAATACTCGTTCCGTGGCAAGAGCATGCTGGTGACGCTGATCGACCTGCCGTTCTCGGTGTCGCCGGTGATCGCCGGTCTGGTCTACGTGTTGATGTTCGGCGCCCAGGGCCTGTTCGGGCCGTGGCTGCAGGATCATGACATCCAGATCGTCTTCGCCCTGCCGGGCATCGTACTGGCGACGATCTTCGTCACCGTGCCGTTCGTGGCCCGCGAGCTGATCCCGCTGATGCAGGAACAAGGCACTCAGGAAGAGGAAGCCGCGCGTCTGCTCGGCGCCAACGGCTGGCAGATGTTCTGGCACGTGACCGTCCCCAACATCAAGTGGGGCCTGATCTACGGCGTGGTGCTGTGTACTGCGCGGGCCATGGGTGAGTTCGGCGCGGTGTCGGTGGTTTCCGGGCACATTCGCGGGGTGACCAACACCTTGCCGCTGCATGTCGAGATCCTCTACAACGAATACAACCACGTGGCCGCGTTCGCCGTGGCGAGCCTGTTGCTGATCCTGGCGCTCTTCATCCTGCTGCTCAAGCAGTGGAGCGAAAACCGTATCAACCGCCTGCGCGCCAGCGCCGCGGAGGAATAATTCATGTCGATCGAAGTGCGTAACGTCAGCAAGAATTTCAATGCGTTCAAGGCGCTGGACAACATCAGCCTGGACATCCAAAGCGGTGAGCTGGTGGCGCTGCTCGGCCCGTCCGGCTGCGGCAAGACCACCTTGCTGCGCATCATTGCCGGTCTGGAAACCCCGGATAACGGCAACATCGTGTTCCACGGTGAAGACGTTTCCGGCCACGACGTGCGGGATCGCAACGTCGGGTTCGTGTTCCAGCATTACGCCCTGTTCCGCCACATGACCGTGTTCGACAACGTCGCGTTCGGCCTGCGCATGAAGCCGAAAAACCAGCGCCCGAGCGAAAGCCAGATTGCGACCAAGGTTCACGAGCTGCTGAACATGGTGCAACTGGACTGGCTGTCGGATCGTTATCCGGAGCAACTGTCCGGCGGTCAGCGTCAACGTATCGCCCTGGCCCGTGCCCTGGCGGTAGAGCCGAAAGTGCTGCTGCTCGACGAGCCGTTCGGCGCCCTCGACGCCAAGGTGCGTAAAGAGCTGCGCCGCTGGCTGGCGCGCCTGCACGAAGACATCAACCTGACCTCGGTATTCGTGACCCACGACCAGGAAGAGGCAATGGAAGTGGCCGACCGAATCGTGGTGATGAACAAGGGTGTGATCGAGCAGATCGGCTCACCGGGCGACGTCTACGAAAACCCGGCCAGCGATTTCGTCTACCACTTCCTCGGCGACTCGAACCGTCTGCATCTGGGCGATGACAATCACGTACTGTTCCGCCCCCACGAAGTGTCGCTGTCGCGGCATGAGCTGGAGGATCACCATGCCGCTGAAGTCCGCGATATCCGGCCGCTGGGCGCGACCACGCGGGTGACGCTGAAGGTTGAGGGGCAAACCGATCTGATCGAGGCGGAAGTGGTGAAGGATCACGACAGCCTGACCGGGTTGGCGAAGGGTGAGACGTTGTTCTTCAAGCCGAAGGTCTGGCAGAAAGTCGCCAACGTTTGACCTCGCGCGTTCCCACGCTCCGCGTGGGAACGCCGCTATGGACGCTCCGCGTCCACTGCGACGCGGAGCGTCACGGGATTCATTCCCACGCAGAGCGTGGGAACGAGCGAAAGTTTTTCAGCGAACACGACATTTGTGAACGACTGGATCCCTGTGGGAGCGAGCTTGCTCTCGAAAGCGGCCTACACAGCGGCCCTGTTCGGATTGACCCGCACCACACCCGCCCGCGCTTCGATCTGTTCTTTCAGCTCATGCCGCATCCCGAGCATGAACGCCAGTTCAGCCACCACAAACAGCGGCCCGACAATCAACCCGCTCAAGTCATCGACAAACGCCGGTTTGCGCCCCTCGTAGTGGTGACCGACAAACTGGATCACCCAGCCGATCACAAACATCGCCAGACCGCTGCTGAGCCAGACCATGGTGCTCTGCTGCGCCAGGACGTGCCCGGCCCAGACCGATAGCCCCATGAGTGCGGTCATCAACACACCAAGTTTCACTTCCAGTCGCAGGTAAAACCATGCTGAGGCCAGCGCCACGATAACGACAGGCGAAATCCACAACTCGCCCACCGACCATTCCGGCCGCGACAACAGCACGGCCACCGCCACTACGATCAGCGGAATCCCGATAAAGTGGCTGGCGATGTTGCGCGGGTCACGGTGGTAAGCGGCGTATTGACTCAAATGATCGACGAGGCTTTTCATTGTTGTTCCTCCTGTAGGGTGATCGAATCATGCCCCGGGTTCACGGCTCGCTCTGTCAGGCAGGCGACAATCTTTAGGAGAACGCATGGATAAGGTCTGGCGCGAGCGCCTGTTGACCGGGCAATGGTTCAGTCATCTGCCTTCGTCCTTTCAGGATAGTCTGCTGGCGGCGGCGAAGGAGCGGCGGCTGGTGGCGGGACAGCGCTTGTTCCAGCGCGGTGATGCGCCGTGCGGGCTGTACGCGGTGCTCGATGGCGCGGTACGCATCGGCGCGGTCAGCGAGCAGGGCAAGGAGGCGTTGCTGAGCCTGGTGGAAGCGCCGCACTGGTTCGGCGAAATCTGCCTGTTCGACGGCCAGCCCCGCACCCATGATGCTTATGCGGTCGGCCCGTGTCTGTTGCTGAATATCCCGCAAGCCACATTGCTGAAATTGCTCGACGAGCAACCTGTCTACTGGCGGCATCTCGCTTTGTTGATGAGCCACAAACTGCGCCTGACCTTCATCAACCTCGAACAGCTGAGCCTGCTGCCGGCCCCGGCGCGTCTGGCTCATCGCTTGCTGATGATCGCTGAAGGCTACGGCGAACTCGACCCGCCGCGCCGCGTGCTGCAACTGCCTCAGGAGCAGTTGGCGTCGATGCTGTCGCTGTCGCGGCAGACCACTAATCAGATTCTCAAGGAGTTGCAGGGGCAGGGGATTATCGGCTTGAGTTATGGCGAAATCGAAATCCTCGACACTGATCGCCTGCGGGCACTTGCCACACTTTAGTGTTCACTACTATCCCTGTGGGAGCGGGCTTGCCCGCGATTGGGGGCTGTCAGTTGTCCTCTATGTCGATTGACACGACGCCATCGCGGGCAAGCCCGCTCCCACAGGGGAAATGTATGTGGCTTACGAGCCGCGATAGGTCGAGAAGCCATAAGGGCTCAGCAGCAGTGGGATGTGATAGTGCTGATCCGTCTGTTTCACTTTGAAAATCACCGGAATCTCCGGGAAAAACGTTTCGTGCTTCGCCTTCTCGAAGTACTCGCCGGTCTTGAACACCACCCGATATTCACCCGCCTCGAACGGTTTGTTCGCCGGGAACAGTTCGGCGATCCGTCCCTGTTCATTGGTGGTGCCCTGCGCCAGCGGCTGCCAGTTCTGGCCGACGTGACGCTCCAGCGTCACGTTGATGCCCGGCGACGGCAGGCCGTTTTCCAGATTGAGCACGTGCACGCTCAGCGGGTTGCCGGCGGCCAGTGTCAGGCTCGAAAAAGCACTCAGGCCGAGCGCGGCGAAAGTCATGCGCAGTGGGGTCATGGTGATGCTCCTGGGTTCAAGTACGGTTGATGGACAGGCCGACGATGTCGGCAGCCTTGATTGCGCAGGTTTCGTCCTGCTCGCCGCCGCCGGAACCGGCCACGCCCATGGCGCCGACCAGTTCTTTTTCCACGAATAGCGGAATGCCGCCGCCGAGCAGCAGCAACTCATCAAGGGTGTTGAGGTTGGCGGTTTCCGGATTGCTGCGGGCGCGCTCGGCGAACAGCCGGGTCGGGGTTTTCGTCGACAGCGCGGTGTAGGCCTTGCGTTGGCTGGCGGCGGTGTTGTGCGGGCCGATACCGTCGCCACGCAAGGTCACCAGCAGATTGCCGCCACGGTCGAGTACCGACACCGTGGCGGTGCAGTTTTCCAGTGCCGCGTCGGCCAGCAGCCGGGCGGTTTTCAGATCGAGATCGGCGTGACGGGGCAGCTCCGGCGTAGCGAATGCGGCAGTGCCGAGGCCGATTGCCAGGCTGGCAACCAGGTATTTAGCGGTCATGGGCAGGTTCCAAAAGCGAAGGCCATCACCTTATCCGCCGGTCCCCGTCGAAACCTCGTCAGTCGGATTACAAGTTTGTAATGGGCAACACGGTCGAAGGAGCCTAGCCTGTGTCTCTGATCAATTGAGGTGTGCCATGCGTTTGCTGGTCGTAGAAGATGAAGCCAAAACCGCGAATTTCCTCGCCAAAGGGCTGGGCGAGTCGGGTTTCGCCGTGGACGTGGCACTCAATGGCCTCGACGGGCGCTACTTCATCGAGCAGCAGGAATACGACCTGATCATCCTCGACGTGATGCTGCCGGGCCTCAACGGCTGGCAATTGCTCCAGCTGATCCGTCAGCGCGGCGCCACGCCGGTGCTGTTCCTGACGGCGAAGGATGCCATCGAAGACCGCGTGCGCGGCCTCGAACTGGGGGCCGATGACTATTTGCTCAAACCGTTCGCCTTCGCCGAATTGCTGGCGCGGGTGCGCACGTTGTTGCGGCGCGGGCCAATGCGTGAGGCTGAGTCGTACAGCATCGCCGATCTGGAAATCGACGTGCTGCGCCGCCGCGTCAGCCGGGGCGGCCAGCGCATCGCTCTGACCAACAAGGAATTCGCCCTGCTGCATCTGCTCGCCAGCCGCCAGGGCGAAGTGCTGTCGCGTACGCTGATCGCTTCGCAGGTGTGGAACCTGAATTTCGACAGCGACACCAACATGGTCGAAGTCGCGGTGCGTCGCTTGCGTTCGAAAGTCGATGATCCGTACATGCCCAAACTGATCCACACCGTGCGCGGAGTCGGCTATCAACTCGAAGCGCCCGACGATGCGCGCTAGATCCATCGCCTGGCGCCTGGCCCTGGCGTTCGCTGCCGTCTGCGCGCTGGTACTCAGCGCGATCGGCGTGTTCCTGTATCGCTCGCTGGCCTCGGAAATCGCCTGGCGCGACGACATGGCGTTGCTCGGTCGCCTGGAACAGGTGCGCGCGCTGCTCGCCGACAGCGACAGCCTAGACGCCTTGCAGGCGCGGCCACGGCTTTACCAGAACATGCTGGGCAACCTCGACAGTCTGCTGCTGGTGCAACGCGCGGACGGCTCGAATGTGATCACGATCAACCCTCGTCAGCGCGAACTGCCGTCCGTACAGGCCATTGCGCGAGAACAACCGCCGCAACGCCGCGATGTGCTGACCTGGCAAGCGGCGGACGGTGTCGAGCTGGCGCTGTTGTCAGGTCAGGCTCAAGGTCCGAACGGTGAAGCGCTGACCGTGATTGCTGGCAAGGTCTTGAGCGAGCGCGAGCAGATGCTAGGCAGCTATCGGCTGCGCTTGTATCTGGCGGTCGGGCTGGGTGCCGTGCTCGCCTTCACGCTGGGCCTGGTGCTGCTGCGCCGAGGTTTGCGGCCTCTGCGCAAGCTGAGTGAAGCGCTGCGCGGCATCGACCTGCGCAGCCTCGATCAACGCGTTCCCACCGCTGGCACGCCAGCGGAATTGCTGGAACCGGTGCACGCGCTGAACGGCATGCTGGTACGGCTGGACGATGGCTTCCAGCGCCTCTCACAGTTTTCCGCCGACCTCGCCCATGAAATCCGCACGCCCCTGCACACCTTGCTCGCGAGCAACGGCCAGGCACTCAATTACCCGCGCAGCAGCGCCGAGTATCAGGAAGTGCTGGCGTCGAACATGGAGGAGTTCGAGCGGCTCAAGCGCATGGCCGAAAACCTGATGTTTCTCGCCCGCGCCGAGCAAGCCGAGCGAGCGCTCGATCTGCGCACGCTGGAACTGCACGACATCGGCGATGAGTTGTGCGACTACTTCGAAGCCCTGGCCGACGACCGGGGAATCCGCCTCGAAAACACGTTCAGCGGAGAATTGCTGGCCGATCAGCAACTGCTGCAACGCGCCTTGGGCAATCTGTTGGCCAACGCCGTGCGCCATGCCGACGCCGGTTCGATCATCAGCCTGCGCCGGCGCGACGAACCCGGCATGTGCTGGCTGCAAGTCCACAACCTCGGCCCGGTCATCGCGCAGGAGCATCTGGACAAACTGTTCGACCGCTTCTACCGCGTCGACCCGTCCCGCGCGCAGCCTGGAGATTCCGGCGGCTTGGGACTGGCGATCGTGCAGTCGATCATGCAGTTGCATGGAGGGCGGGTGCGGGTCAGCAGTGGTGCAACGGGTACGGTTTTTGAGCTTGGATTTGCAGCGATCTGAATGGCCTCTTCGCGGGCAAGCCTGCTCCCCCACTAGTCGAGGTGTGACACAGGGTCTTTGTACGCCCCAATCCTTGTGGGAGCGGGCTTGCCCGCGAAGAGGCTGGTCGATTCAGTACAAGTTCCGGCCCCTTCAGCGCAATTGATCCCGAAACTGCCCCGGCGTCATCCCGGTCCAGCGCTTGAACGCGCGGCTGAAGCTGCTGGTGTCGGCAAATCCCAATAGATAACTGACTTCGCTCAGCGAGCATTGCGGATCGCGCAGGTGCAGCAGCGCGAGGTTCTCGCGGCTTTCATTCAATAGCGTATCGAAGCGACAACCCTCGTCCGCCAGGTGCCTTTGCAGGCTGCGCAGGCTCAGGTGCAGGGCCTGGGCGATGCGTTCGGCGCTGGGTTCGCCTTCGGGCAGTTGTTCTTCGATGGCGTCGCGCACCTTGCGCTCCCAGGTCAGCGGCTTGAGCTGGGCGAGGGTGCGTTTGAGCACGGCTTCGTTGTGCTCGGCCAGTTCCGGGTTGGCATCGTCGAGATGGCTGTCGAAGTCGGCGAGGGCGAATTCGATGCGGTCTTCTTCGGCGGAAAAATGCACGGGTGCGCGGAACACCTTGTGCCATTGATACGCGTCAGCGGGTTCCGGGCGGCGCAGGTACACCGCCAGCGGCGCGTAGTCGCGGCCGAGGCGATTGCGGCAGGTGCGCACGTAGATTGCGGCGAAGGCGTCGATGGCCTCGAAGGCGGGCGCCGGGTTGTCCGCCGGGATTTTCAGGCGAAACCGATAGCGGTCTTCGGTGCGGGTCAGCTCCAGTTCCAGCGCGTCGCTGACCACCTGGTGATAACGCACGATCCGCTCGAACACTTCCCGCAGGCTGCCGCTGGCCACCAACGCGTAGCCCAGTGCGTGAAATGTCGTAGGGCTGACGAACCGCGAAACCCGCAAACCGATCGCCGGATCACCGCTGACCTGCACCGCAATTTCCCACAGGCGTGTCGTCGCGGATAGCGGGTAGCGGGCGTTCGGGTCGTCCATCAGTTGCGGATCGAGCCCGGCCTGCTGGCACAGGGCAGTGCTGTCCAGCCCCAGCGCGTCGAGTTGCTTGCGCAGGGCACGGGTCCAGCTGGCGAGAGAAGTCGGTTCCTTCATGCTGGTTGGCGCTTCCGGTCAACAGGTTGGCGTTCTCGGCTACCGCGTTCGGAACCCGCGCGGGGCAGGATGCGAACATCAATAACCAGAGGATGGAAGCATGGACCTTACTTCTGCAAGTCCCCGGCGACACAATGCTGCCCAGCGATCAGCGCATATTCGCGAAGTGGTGCTGGCCAAGGGCGTCGAGCTGCGCGAGCGCTACCCGATTCTCAAGCATCAGGACGCCCTCGGTGCGGGGATTCTGGCGTTTGCCCTGGCCGGGATGATCGGTTCGGCGGCGCTCTACATCACCGGGCACATGGCAGGGTGGGCGTGCCTGTTGCTCAACGCGTTTTTCGCCTCGCTGACCCACGAACTCGAGCACGACCTGATCCACAGCATGTATTTCCGCAAACAGCGCGTGCCGCACAACCTGATGATGGGCCTGGTGTGGCTGGCGCGGCCGAGCACGATCAACCCGTGGATTCGTCGCCATTTGCACCTCAATCACCACAAGGTGTCCGGCACTGAAACCGACATGGAAGAACGCGCGATCACCAACGGCGAACCTTGGGGTTTTGCGCGGTTGCTGATGGTGGGTGACAACGTGATGTCGGCGTTCATCCGCATGCTGCGAGCCAAGACCTGGGCGCATAAATTCAGCATCATCAAGCGCTCACTGAAGGTCTACGCGCCGTTGGCACTGGTGCATTGGGGCGCGTGGTATGTGTTTCTCGGGTTTCATGCGGCCAACGGAATTGCTGACTTGATGGGTTCGCCGATTGAATGGTCAGCGACCACGTTGTCGGTGATGCAGGTGATCGATATCGCCGCCGTGGTGATCATTGGCCCGAACGTGTTACGCACGTTTTGCCTGCACTTCATCAGTTCGAACATGCATTACTACGGGGATGTGGAGCCGGGCAATGTGCTTCAGCAATGTCAGGTGCTGAATCCGTGGTGGCTGTGGCCGTTGCAGGCGTTCTGCTTCAACTTCGGCAGCAGCCACGGGATTCATCATTTTGTGGTGAAGGAGCCGTTTTACATTCGCCAGTTGACGGTGCCGGTGGCGCATAAGGTGATGCGGGAGATGGGGGTTCGTTTCAATGATTTCGGGACGTTCGGGCGGGCGAACCGGTTTGTTCGAAAGGATGAAGCAGAGGTGCAAGAAAACGCACGTACAGCCCGGGCTTGATGGTGAGTTTGCGGGCCTCTTCGCGGGCAAGCCCGCTCCCACAGGGGAATGCATTTCAACTGTGGGAGCGGCGGTGCGACGATTCGACTTGCCCGCGAAGGCGTCAGGTCGGGCAACCTCAATCCGGCTGAAACGGCGAGGCACTCAAAATCACGCCAGTCTCTTCCACATACTTTTGCCAGTGCTCGATCAAGGTGTTGAGCTTGTCCGGCTGACTCGACGCCAGGTCATGAATCTCCCCAGGATCACTCCCCAAGTCATAAAGCTGCCAGGTCGCCGGCCCCACCGGGCCGGGGATCCACACCGCCTTCCATTGCCCCTGCCGAATCGCCCGGCGCCCGAACAACTCCCATCCAGTGACGGTGTGTTCGTCATGCACCTGCGCCGTCTCGCCGGACAGGAAACCCAGCCACGATTTCCCGCGCAACGGCGCCACCGGTTTGCCGTGCCACTGCTTGCCGGGATGGCGCACGCCGGCCAGATCGAGGATGGTCGGCGTGATGTCCATCACCGTGCCGAAACCATGGCTGATCTGCCCCTTGAGCGGCAGCTGCGGATAGTGCAACAGTGCCGGAACGCGAATCCCGCCCTCGGTGGTGAACGCCTTGAACAGGCGTGACGGCGCGGTCGCCACCTGCGCCCAGTTCGGTCCGTACCAGACGTAGGAATTGGCGCGGCCTATGTTGTCGAGGCTGTTGTCGTAATGCTGGTTCAGATAGGTCAGCAATTGCGGGCCGAACTTGGGGAAGGCTTCCAGCAGCGCGCCTTCGGCACCGTTGTCGGACATGAACAGGATGAAGGTATTGTCGAGCTGGCCCTGCTGGCGCAGGTAGTCGACGACGCGGCCGATGTTCCAGTCCATGCGCTCGACCATCGCGGCGTAGACCTCCATCGCCCGCGCGGAAATGCGTTTTTGTTCATCGCTCAGCGCAGCCCATTGCGCGGTCAGCTGGACCAGCGGATGCGGCTCGACATCCGGTTCGATCAGCCCCAGCAACTTGAGTTTTTCCAGTCGCTCAAGGCGCAACACTTCCGGCCCCGCGTCGTAGCGGCCACGGTATTTTTCGACGATATCGGCGGGCGCCTGCAACGGCCAGTGCGGCGCGGAAAACGGCAGGTACGCGAAGAACGGCCGGCTCTGGTCACGCTCCTTGAGGTACTGCAACAGCTTGTCGCCGAAGGCGTCGGAGGAATAGAAATCCTTCGGCAATTCGTCGATGAACGTGTCGTCCTCGATGTACAGCGCCGGGGTGGATTTCAGCAGGCCGGGCGTGTGCTCATCGTAGGTCGGTTCGAATCCGTAGTGGTTGGCCGCACCAGGCAGCAGCGAGAACGAACGCTCGAAACCACGGGCGTGGGGCGCCAGTTCGGCGGTCAGGCCCAGGTGCCATTTGCCGCTCATCAGGGTCTGATAACCCGCTTCGCGCAACAACTCCGGCAATGCGACGACACGGTCGTTGAGGTAACCCTCGTAGCCCGGTTTGCCGATCAGATCCGGGGTCAACGCTTCGGCCATGGTGCCGATGCCGGCGATGTGGTGATCGGTGCCGGTAAGCAGCATCGAGCGGGTCGGTGAGCAGGTCGGTGCGGTATGAAAGTCGGTCAGGCGCAGACCGTTGTTGGCCAGGGCATCGAGGTTCGGCGTGGCGATTTCGCCGCCAAAAGCACCGATGTCGGAGAAGCCGAGGTCATCGGCCAGAATCACCAGAAAGTTGGGACGTTGCGGCATCAACAGGCTCCTGTTCAGCAGGCAATGAACGACAACGGCAGATCACGGATCTGTACCGGTGCGCTCGGTTGGTAATGATCGTCACTGGTCAGTTCGTGCAGCAACTCTTCGCGCAACTGATGGAAGTCAAAACTGCTGCGCTGGCGTGGATGGGGCAGGGTGATGCCCACCACCTGTTTGATCCGGCCCGGGCGTGGCTCCATCACCACTACGCGATCAGCGAGGAAAATCGCTTCCTCGACATCGTGGGTGACCAGAATCGTGGTGATTTTTGCCCGTTCACGAATCGCCAGCAGTTCGTCCTGCATCTGCTGGCGGGTCAGTGCGTCGAGGGCACCGAAGGGTTCGTCGAGCAGCAAGATCCGCGGGCTTGCCACCAGCCCGCGAGCGATCGCCACGCGCTGGGCCATGCCGCCGGAGAGTTGATGCGGATAGGCGCGAGTGAAATCGCGCAGCCCCACCAGCTCGATGAAGTCGTTGATGCGCTGCTGTTTTTCGGAGGCAGCCAGCGGCTCATTGACCAGGCCCAGACCGATGTTGTCGGCGACCGTCAGCCACGGGAACAAACGATGTTCCTGAAACACGATGCCGCGCTCGCCGCCGATGCCGTTGACGGCTTTGCCATCGACTGTGATCTGCCCGCGAAATTGCGTATCGAGGCCCACCAGCAAGCGCAGCAGGGTGGATTTGCCGCAGCCGCTGGAACCGACGATGGCGACGAACTCGCCCTCCGCAATGTCGAGGTTGAACTCGCGAATCGCCTCCAGTTCGAAGCCGTCGACGTCGAAGGATTTGCCTACATGGTTGAAGCTGACAATCGGTGCGTTCATGCGTGTCTCCAGCGGGTGGCGCGGATTTCCAGGCGTTGGCCAATGAGGTTGAGCAGGGCGCCAGTGAGGCCGACCAGCAGCATCCCGGCCATGATCAGGTCCATGCGCAGCAGTTGTTGGGCGCCGATCATCTGGCTGCCGATGCCGCCGTTGGACGGCATGAAGTATTCGGCGCCGATGGTGCCGAGCCACGCGTAGATCAGGCTCAGGCGCAGGCCGGCGAAAATCCCCGGCGCAGCGCCCGGCAACACCAATCGACGCAGGCGTTGAGCGAGGCTCAGGCGCAGTACTTGTGCGGCTTCGTTGAGCTGCGGTGAGAGGTTGGCGACGCTGCGTTGGGTCGCGACAAACAACGGAAAGAAAGCGGCGAGGGCGACGAACACCCACTTCGCCAGTTCGCCCAGACCGAACCAGGCGGTGAGCAGCGGCACCCAGGCGAAAATCGCAATCTGCCTCAGGGCGGCGAGGGTCGGGCCGAGCACGCGTTCGCTGGTGCGCGACAGACCCAGCAGCAAGCCCAGAACGAGGCCGAGGCTACCGCCAATCAATAATCCACCGAGGGTGCGGCCCAGGCTCAGGGCCATGCCGGAGATCAACGTGCCGTCTAGCAATCCGTTTTTCGTCGCCTCAAGCACTGCCCACGGGCTGACCAGAATGTTGGCATCGATCCATTGCTGATCGACCGCCAGTTGCCACAGCGCGAACAGCGCCAGTGGCAACAGCCACGGCTGCACGCGCTGCCAGCCTTCATAGCGTGGGCCGCGACGAATTTCTGCCGTGGCGGGATGCGGCCAGTGCACCAGTTTCCTGTCCAGCAGGCCGATGCCGCGATCCATCGCCACGCCGATCAGGCCGATCACCACGATGCACACGAACACGATATCGAGCATGAACAATTGACGCGCCCAGACCATCAGGTAACCGATGCCTTCGCTGGAGGCCAACAACTCAACGGCAAGCAACGACGTCCAGCCAGCGGCCAGTGCCAGGCGCACGCCGGCCATGAACGCCGGAAGGGCGGCGGGCAGCACCAGTCGGCGAATCAGCAGGCGTGGCGGCAGACGCAACACGGCGGCGGCTTCGCGCAATTTGGGTTGCGCATCGCGTACGCCGACCAGCGTGTGCAGGGTCACGGGCACCACGATGGCCTTGACCAGCACCACCAGTTTCAGCGTTTCGCCGATGCCGAAAAAAACCATGAACAGTGGAATCCACGCCAGCGTCGGCACCTGGGCCAGACCGGCGAAAGTCGGGAAGACCAAGCGTTCGAGGCGACGGCTCAAGCCCAGCGCCGCGCCGAGTACCGCGCCGGCGGTAATGCCCGTCAGCAGGCCCCAGAACAGCCGTTGCAGGCTGATCCACAAGTGACTCCACAACTCGCCTTGGGACAGCTCGATCGCGCTGTTCCACACCAGTGACGGCGCCGGCAGGATCTGTTCGCTCATCCATTGATTGCGCGCCGCCAGCCACCACAGGGCGAACAGTCCGAGCGGCAATATCCAGGGTAGGACGCGGTGGCTCAGGCTTGGCCAGGTGCGCCGGCTTTTCAACGGTGGTGCGGCCAGGGGCAGGCTGAGCAGGGATTCACGGGCCATGGTGACCTCCGTTGTCGGGTTGGATCGAGTCAGCGGAATTAGCTGAATAACAATGGTTATAAGCGAGTTTGAAAATAATCATTTTGGAGATAAGCAGCGCCATTTAAGGCCTCCAGCCCTGCGCGCATCCAATGCATTCGAAGAATATTTTCGATGCTCTCCCTGCATACCGCTCTGCATGGCCGGACTTTCCTGGCTTAGCTTGAAAAGCTATAAAAATGTACTTTTTAAGTATTTAAGTGCTGGCGGGGATTGCGCCTACTTTCGGCTCCTCAATGCCCGCCGTGATCAGGAGCCGTACCCATGAACTTTCGTCTCAAACGTGTCATCAGTCTGTTTGCCGCGCCGGCCCTGGCGGGTCTGCTGGCGTTCTCTGCCCAGGCCGACGAGCTCAAGGAAATCAGGATTGCCGTGCCTGATCTGAGCGCCGGCACCCAGCACAGTGGCGGGGGCATCGTGGACGTGCTGCGCGATCAGCAGATCTTTGAAAAGGCCTTCGCCGATCAGGGCATCAAGATTCAGTGGAGCTTCTTCAAGGGCGCTGGACCGGTGATCAACGAGGCATTCGCCAACGGCCAGGTGGACCTGGCCTATCTCGGAGACCTGGCGGCGATCATCGGCAAGTCCAATGGACTGGATACGCGCCTGCTCAGCGCCAGCGCCCGGGGAGTGAAGCAATACCTCGGCGTGGTGCCGGGTTCCGGGATCAAGACGTTGCAGGATCTCAAGGGCAAGCGCGTGGCGATCTTCCGGGGTACGGCGACCCAGTTGTCGTTTGACGCGGCGCTGGCCAGCGTGGGCCTGAGCGAGAAGGACGTGAAAGTGATCAACCTCGATTTCAACGCAGCGGTGGCGGCGCTGGCGGCCAAGCAGATCGATGCGTCGTGGGGTAGCTCCGGGCTGACTGCATTGCAGGCCAAGGGCCTGGCCGAGTTGCCCCTGAACACCAAGGATCTCGGCGGTGCAGGCAGTGTGCAGTCGGTGCTGGTAGGGACCGGCAAGTTTGTCGATGGGCATCCGGACGCCGTGGCGAAGCTGCTCAATGCGCAGCAACAGGCGGTGGAGTGGCTGACTCAGGACAGCAACAAGGACGCTTACGTGCAGCTTGTGTCGGGACTCGCAAGTTACCCGCCGGTGATCCTGAGCCAGGATCTGAAGGATCAGAATCTGAGCGAAGTATTCCCGTCGACACTGGACCCGCTGTTCCTCGAAAACCTGCAGGGCAAAGTGGATCTGGCGGCGCAGCAGAAGCTGATCCGCAAGCCGTTCAAGGTGAACGAGTGGGTGGCGCCGAAGCTGGCGGCTGCGAAGCTGTGAGTCATGCGGTCATTCCCGCGCAGAGCGTGGGAATGACCCTCAAACCGCGACGCTGACTTCCTGTTTGTCCACCGCCACCAGCGTCTCGATCATCGCCCGCGCCGCCGGTGACAGCCGGAATCCCGTGCGGCTCACGATCCCGCACCGCGCATTCATGCTCTCCAGGTTCTGCGGCAGGTTGCGCCAGTGCAGCAACGCCAGCGAGCCTTGGGCGATGTCCTCGACAAACGCCTCTTCGGTGCCGACGCCGATCGCGTTGGACTGCAGCACCACTTTCACCAGCGCCGGAAAATGCTCGGTCTCGATGGTCGGTGAGAAATCGATCCGGCCGCTGAGATTCGCCAGCAATTTGCGAATGCCCGGCGGAATCAGCGTGGTCGCCAGCGGGTAGTCGAACATGTCGTTGGTCGACAGGCTTTCCTTGGCCAGCAGCGGATGCCCCGGCCGGCAGAAAAACACTCCGCGCTTGGGAGTCAGCGGCTGGGTCTGGAAGTTCGGGTCGGACTCGAAATGGCGGATGTCGGCGATGAAGAATTCGATCTCCTCGCGGCTCAGGGCGCGGCTGAGTTTTTCCCAGTTATCTACTTGAAAACAGGTGCGCACTTTCGGGTGCGCGTTGATGAATTGCGCCACCGCGTCCGGCACCAGTTTCACCGCTGGCGCCGGGCCGCAACCGAAGTGCAGTTCGCCGGCGTCGAGCTTGGTCATCTGCGTCACTTCGGCGCTGAGCAATGCCGCGCCTTGCACCAGCGTCAGGGCGTGCTGCAGCACCACCTGGCCTTCGGGCGTGGGGCGCAGATCCTTGTTGCCACGATCCACCAGCACACAGCCGAACTCCTGCTCCAGCCCTTGAATACTGCGGCTGAACGCCGGTTGAGTGATGCCCATGGCGTCGGCCGCGCGGACAAAACTGCGGTGTTCGTTGAGGGCGATGAAGTAGCGCAACTGGCGAAGATCCATATGCTTTTCCGGCATCCTAAAAATAGCTCGAAGGCATTTGCGACGAGGGCTGCCTGAGGTTTTAAATGCAAGCTCTTATTCCGTCAACGAAGCATGTGAATATCTATTAGATGTAAATGGAATATAGATAGAGCGTTGTTTCGCTGCCGTCCAACCGCAAGCAGTCGATGAGGGTCTACCCATGAGCAATGCCGCACTCGCTGTAAAACCCGCTGTCCACGCGCTGGACATTCATCCGGTGGCCGGCCGCATCGGCGCCGAAATCCGTGGCGTGCACCTGTCCGGTGAGCTGGATGCCGCGACGGTTGAAGCCATTCAACAGGCGCTGATCCAGTACAAGGTCGTGTTCTTCCGCGAGCAGACCCAGCTCGACGATCAACGTCAGGAAGCCTTTGCGCATTTGCTGGGCGAGCCAGTGGCGCACCCGACCGTGCCGTCCCGCGAGGGCACCCGTTATCTGCTGGAACTGGACGGCGCCGAAGGGCAGCGCGCCAACTCCTGGCACACCGACGTAACTTTCGTCGATGCCTACCCGAAAGCCTCGATCCTGCGTTCGGTAGTGGCCCCGGCATTCGGCGGCGATACCCTTTGGGCGAACACCGCGACCGCGTACAACGAACTGCCGACCGAATTGCGCGAGCTGGCGGACAAGCTGGTGGCCGTGCACAGCAACGAATACGACTACGCCGCTGTGAAGCCGGATGTGTCGGCGGAGAAGCTTGAGCGCTATCGCAAGATCTTCACCTCGACGGTTTACGAGACCGAACATCCGGTGGTGCGTGTACACCCGATCAGCGGCGAAAAGAGCTTGCTGCTGGGGCATTTCGTCAAGCGCATCAAGGGCTATTCCCAGGCTGATTCGGCGCATCTGTTCGGCTTGCTGCAAAGTCATGTGATCCGCCAGGAGAACGTCGTGCGCTGGCGTTGGAAGGCCGGTGATGTGGCGATCTGGGATAACCGCTCGACGCAGCATTATGCGATTGATGACTACGGCACTCAGGATCGGGTGGTGAGGCGGGTGACGCTCAAAGGGGAAGTGCCGGTCGGGGCGAATGGGCAGCGTAGTCAGACCATCAAAGGCGCAGAAATCGTCGGCGTCTGACTGATCGTTCCCACGCTCTGCGTGGGAATGCAGCCCGGGACGCTCTGCGTCCCAAAGCGGACGCAGAGCGTCCATTGAGGCATTCCCACGCGGACGGTTCGACGCCTCGACGTGGGAATGATCACTGTCACCACACGCCGATCTGAACCATCTTCTCCGTCTCGGGCTCCCCATAACGAAACCGCTGCCCACGCAAATCAATCTCCTGATGACTGATGGTGGTACGCCGCTTCAGTCCGCGCACCCACTCGAACAAATACCCCGCATGCTCCTCGCGCACCGCCGCATATGCCGGATCCGCGCCCAGATCCTGCAGCTCCTGCGGGTCATTCAACAGATCAAACAGCTGCGGCCGGAAGCCGTCGTACGCCAGGTATTTCCAGCGCTCGCTGCGCACCATGGTCATGCGGCAGCGGTCGATCGGCTGGCCCAGTCGCTCACGTGCCGGGGCCTGGAAGGCATAGTCGTATTCGCTGATCGCATAGCGGCGCCAGTCAGGACTTTCACCGTGCAGCAGTGGAATCAACGAACGACCTTCAAGGCGATGTTCGGCTCCCGTCACACCCAGCGCTTCGAGAAAGGTCGGCACGCCATCGATGGTTTCCGCCAGGCGCTCGTCCACCGTGCCCCGTGTGACGTCCGCCGCTGCACGCGGGTCGCGCACGATCAAGGGAACGCCCACTGCCTGCTCCAGCAAAAACTCTTTCTCGCCCAGCCAGTGATCGCCCAGAAAGTCGCCGTGATCGCTGGTGAACACGATCAGCGTGTCTTCCCAGCGGCCGGTGCCTTGCAGGAAATCGAACAGCCGCCCCAACTGATCATCGACCTGTTTGACCAGGCCCATGTACGTCGGGATCACGTTCAGTCGTACCGGATCTTTGGAGAAATTCAGGCTTTCCTCATGCTGGCGAAAGGCCTGATAGACCGGGTGGTCGCTTGGAGAGGCATTACGTACCGGTTCGAGAATCGATTTCGTACTGTACAAGGTGTGGTACGGAGCCGGTACGATGTAAGGCCAGTGGGGTTTGATATAGGACAGGTGTAAAAACCACGGTTTTTCACCTTGCTCACCGATGAAGTCGATGGCTCGATTTGTAGTGTAGACAGTCTCTGAATGTTGCTCGGGAATTCGCGCTGGCAAATGGGCATTGCGCATTTGCCAGCCGCTGAGGATTTCGCCGTTGTCGCCTTCGGCAGCGTTGGCCCAGTCGTGCCAGGGGTTGCGTCCTTCGAAACCCTGTTCGCGCAGGTAATGGGTGTAGGGCGCGGATTCGCGCTTGTCATCGAACAGCGGGTCGTCGGGGAAGATGCCGTCGTGACGAAAGTACGGCTCGAAGCCGACTTCGTTGAGCACTTCGGCCTGGGCGCTTTCGGGGTTGATCGCCAGCCGCTGCAAGGCATCGACGTTGGCCGTGGCGTGGGTCTTGCCGACCAGCGCAGTACGAATGCCGTGGGGGCGCAGGTAATCACCGATGGTCAGTTCTTCCAGCGGCAGCGGCACGGCGTTCCACGCCACTTGATGGCTGCTGACATAGCGCCCGGTATAGGCCGACATCCGTGACGGGCCGCAGATCGTGCCTTGAGTGTAGGCGCGGCTGAAACGCACGCCGGCGGCGGCCAGGCGATCGATGTTCGGAGTGTGCAGGTGCGGGTGGCCGTAGCAGGACAGGTAATCGCGGCGCAGTTGATCGCACATGATGTACAGCACGTTGCGCACAGGGTTTTGCGGGTTGGACATGGGGTTCACCGGTCAGAAAGACAGGTGAGGTTTTTCGCTTTCGGCGAGGGTGTTCGGCAAGTGCATTCGGGGAATGCCTTCGATGCAGCAATTGCATAGTGCAGAGAGGGAAAAATCCTTAGAACACAGGTGATTCTTGAGTCTCTTTGATTAAGCAATGGCCAGCTAACCAAGCTATCATCCCTAGGCATTCTTGCGTGCGGCAGCCCTTGGCCGATTCAAATTTTGCTAATACAAATCTCCTGATGCCCCAGGTTTGGTAGTGTTAACGTCGCTAATGGCGACTTTATCTGTGCCGCTGCGCTCTTATCTCGAGGACACCATGCTCAAGCAACTCCACATAAAAAACTTCACAGTCTTTGAAGAGGCCGATCTCCAGTTCGCAAAGCATTTGAACGTGATTGTGGGGGAAAATGGTGCAGGCAAGACGCATCTCTTGAAGCTGGCGTACGCCGGTTTGGCGACTAGCTCTGAAGAAAGTAACAGGCCGGTGGCTCTCTCTATAGAACCGACCAAGGCGACGTTGCAGCTGCGTATGGCAGAAAAATTGATCGGTGTTTTCCGCCCCGAATCCTTAGGTCGGCTGGCTCGACGTAGGAGGGGGCGAGAACGGTGTGATATCAGGCTCTGTTTTGATAAGAATGAATATGATCTGGCTTTCAGCTTTGCAACTAACAGCAAGACGGAAGTCAGTGTGGAGCATCTTCCTCATCGTTGGTTAAAAGCTACACCTACTTATTTACCTACTCGTGAGTTATTGAGTATTTACCCAAACTTTCTCGCGGTTTATGACGGTCACTATCTAGAGTTTGAAGAAACATGGAGAGATACCTGTCGCCTGCTTGGGGGACTGCTGCGTAAAGGACCTACCGAAGAAAGGGTTAGGGAGTTGCTTGCCCCGTTGGAAGCCGCTATGCAGGGCAGCATCGAGCTTGATAAAAGTGGGCGATTCTATCTGCGCAATAACAGTGGGCGAATGGAAATGCCGCTGGTGGCGGAAGGTCTGCGCAAATTGGGAATGTTAGCCCGGCTCATCAGTACCGGTGCTTTGCTCCATCAAGGTTATTTGTTTTGGGATGAACCCGAAGCTAATTTGAATCCTCGGCTGATCAAGCAAGTAGCGAGGACTATCGTTGACTTGAGCGCCAGTGGAATTCAAATTTTTGTAGCAACTCATAGTTTGTTTTTGTTGCGCGAGTTGGAAATTCTTCTGGCCAATAGATCTCTGGATACCGCGTTTTTTGGTTTGCATTCCAGCGAAATCGGCGTTGTCGTTCAGCAAGGCAAGGGGCTGGAAGATATAGGCGATATCACAGCGCTTGAAGAAAGTCTTCAACAGTCAGATCGCTATCTGGAACTGGAGTCCTGATATGCCGAGATTGGATGTAGACGGGCTTTTTTTTAGTTTTCCCGAGGAGTGGCGGGCTAGCAAATTTGATGAGTGGGGATACTATCGAAATCATTTCTTGAAGCAGCGCGACAAGATTAAAGCGATAGATATTCTGGTTCTCTCTCCAGAAAACACTGCATTTTTGGTAGAGGTAAAAGATTATCGTCATCCGCAAGCGGTTAAACCTTCGGATCTCCCAGAGGCCATCGCCAATAAAGTCTTCTGTACTCTAGCTGCGCTTTTACCAGCTCGACTGCATGCCAGTACCGAGGACGATGAGAGAGAACTGAGTCGGGATGTCTTGAATTGTCAAAGGCTTCAGATAGTCGTGCACATCGAACAGCCTCAAGCTCATTTACCGAAGGTAGATTTGGCTGATGTGAAGCAAAAGCTGAAAAAGCTCCTGCGTGCTATTGATGCTCACCCCAAGATTGTCAGCATGACCAAACCTCAAGGTATGGTTTGGAGTGTGTCTGCCCGTTAGTCTGCCTCTGGGTTCATTGGTGTGAAAGTTGAAATTCAAACGGCCAGATTTGCCAGCGAGCAGACCTCCTCTTCCACCGCATCGATTGCCTTGATCTGCTCGATCATCGCCTCGGCCAACGGCGACAGGCGATACCCGGCGCGGCTGACAATTCCGTAACGGGTGTAAAGCTCATCCAGATCATCCGCCAACCCCTTGACCTTCAAACACACCAACTCGCCACGAGCCTGATGCAGCGCATCCGAATAGGCACCGACGATGCCGATTGCATCGGAGCGCAGCACCACGCCGAGCAGGCTGGCGCTGTTTTCACACTCCACGTTCGGGACAAAATCCGGGCGGCCACTGAGGTCGACAATGACCTTGCGCAGGTTCGGCGGACGAATGCTCACGGCCAGTGGATAACTCATCAATTGCTCTGCCGTGACTTGCTCGAAAGCGCCCAGCGGATGCCCGGCGCGGCAGCAGAAATGCCATTTGCGTGGCCGCAAGCGGTGGGTCAGATAATCCGGGTCCGCCTCGAAGTGCCGAGTGTCGGCGACGAAGAATTCGAACTCCTCGCTCAGCAGTCTTTTGCTCAGGCTCTGCCAGTCATCGACCTGGTAGTGCACCCGCGCTTTCGGGTAGCGGCCGATGAAGCTGCCGATCGCTCGCGGGATCAATCCTGCCGCCGGCGCCGGGCCGCAACCGAAGCGTAATTCCCCCGCCTCCAGCCCGTTGAACTGGCTGATCTCGTTGGCCATCTGCTGCGCACCGCTGACCAGTCGCCGCGCGTGTTCAAGCAGCACCTGGCCCTGTTTGGTCGGCGGCAATTCCTTGCGCCCGCGATCCACCAATTGGCAACCGACGCTGTGCTCCAGCGCCTGAATGCTGCGACTGAACGCCGACTGCGACAGGTTCACCGCCTGCGCGCCGGCGACAAAGCTGCGTTGTTCGGCAAGGGCGATGAAGTGTCTGAGTTGGCGCAAGTCGATATGCATTTTTCACATAAAAAATATCCGGGAAATGCATTGGATATGCATTAGGTCGACTCCTTATAAAGGCAATCTCTTATGCAGTAAATCTTTGTAAAAACATAAATAAATAACTTAGAAGAATATGCAGTGCGGTTGATGTCTGCGTGTTTTTTGACCAGGAGCAGCCCCATGAGTCCGTTGAATATCGCTTCACCGCCGCCGCCACGACGGCTCAAACATCTGCCTCTGGCCCTGTTGCTGGCGGGGAGTGCCATTTGGAGCCACGGCTACGCCGCTGAAGCGCAAACCCCTGCGCCGGCACCGGCAGACAAGACCACGAGCGCCACTTCGCAACTGGAAACCGTGACCGTCACCACCCGCCGTCGCGAAGAAAGTTCTCAGGATGTGCCGACGCCAATGAGCGTGGTCAGCGGCCAGACGCTAGAGACGCAAAGGGTCTACCGGATTCAGGATCTGCAGCAGCTGGTACCCAGCGTCAACGTCGCCTACATGCATGCACGCCAGTCCAGCGTGTCGATCCGGGGCCTGGGCAACAACCCGGCCAGCGATGGTCTGGAAGGCAGCGTCGGGCTGTACATCGACAACGTTTATCTGGGTCGCCCGGGGATGGCGGTGTTCGACCTGATGGACATCGAACAACTCGAAGTCCTGCGCGGGCCGCAAGGGACGTTGTTCGGCAAGAACACTACCGCCGGGGTGATCAACATCAGCACTCGTGCGCCGAGTTTCACCCCGGAGCGCAGCATCGAAACCTCGTTCGGCGAGGACGGTTACTTCCAGACCAAGGGCACGCTGTCCGGGCCGCTCAACGATCAGTTGGCCGGACGCATATCTGCCTATCGCACTCGCAGCGACGACGACATCAAGAACGAATTCAACGGCCATGATCTGAACGGTGGTTCCCGCGACGGTTTCCGGGCGCAGTTGCTGTTCAAGCCCAACGAAGACTTCAATCTGCGCTGGATCGGTGACTACAACGAAGAGGATTCCAGCGCCGGCACCCGCGTGCTGTTCAACACCGGGCCGACCATCAATGGCGTCAATCTCTACTCGACCCGAGCCGCCGCTGCTGGCGCGACACTGGTCAACGGCTCGCACCGCAAAGTCAATCTGGACAACGACCAACACGTCACCGTGCATCAGGGCGGCACGTCGGTGGAGGCCAACTGGACGCTGCCGAGCGACTTCACCCTGACCTCGGTCAGCTCCTACCGCTTCTGGAATTTCACCCCGCGCAACGATGATGGCCTCAACGTGGCGGCGACTTACAACGCCGGGGTGTCGGTGGAGGACAAACAGTATTCCCAGGAATTTCGCCTGGCATCGCCCAAGGGCGAGTTCTTCGATTACGTCCTCGGTGCCTACTATTTCGGCTCGGACCTGGACAACAAATCCTTCGCCTATTACGGCCCACAGGCGGACATCTGGAACGGCACGCCACGGGGCGCACTGGCCAACGTCAACAGCGTCGGCCGTGGCCATATCAAGACCGACAGCTTCGCGCTGTTCGCCCAAGGCACCTGGCACCTGACCCCGCGTCTGGATTTCACCGCCGGGGTGCGTGGCACTTATGAAGAGAAGAACGCCTGGGTCAATCGTGATGCGCCGGTGGGTGGCGCAGCGGTCACCGGCGCCGCAGCCAATGCGCGACGCGGCCGCACCGGCGCCTACGATTCCGGCGACCTGAACCAGTACAGCTCCAGCCCGTCCGGATTGCTCAACCTCAGCTATCGCTTCACCGATGATCTGCTCGGCTACGCCACGCTGTCCCACGGCGAGAAATCCGGTGGGGTCAACCTCGTGGTCGGCTCGGCTCCTACCGCTGGCGCCGACTCGCTGCTGATCGGCACCGAGCGCGCCAACAACGCCGAACTCGGCTTCAAGAGCACGCTGTGGGATCGGCGTTTGCAGCTCAACGCCAACGTGTTCTGGACTCAGGTCAACGCTTACCAGACCAACGCCTATGACGACGTCAACCGGGTGCAATACCTGACCAACGCCGGCTCAGTGCGCTCGCGCGGGGTGGAGTTCGACAGCACCGTGATCCCCGTGCGCGGCCTGACGCTGAACTTCAACGGCTCGTACAACGACGTCAGTTATCTCTCGTACAAGGACGCGCCGTGCCCGCCGGAAGTCAGCCAGGCCCCGGGTGCTCCGGCCTCTTGCGACCTCAGCGGTCATCAGGTGGTCGGCGCTTCGAAATGGATCGGCAACGCCAACGGCAAGTACGAATGGAATCTGGATAACGGCCTGCAACCTTACGTCACCGGCAGCTACGCATTCCGCTCCAAAGCGGTGGGCACGGTCGAGGATTCCGACTACGGCCAGATCCCGAGCTACGCGGTGGTCAACCTCTCCACCGGCTTGCGCGGCGACTTCAATCAGGGCCAGTGGGATGTCTCGCTGTGGCTGAAAAACGCCTTCGACAAAACCTACTACACGACCCTGTGGACTGGCGGCAACGGCGGCTATGAAGGCCTGCTCGGTACGCCGCGCACCCTCGGCGTCACCGGTCGCTACGACTTCTGATCGATCCTTCAAGGAGCCGCAATCATGTTGCCCATCACAACCGCTTTACCGGTGTTGTTGTCCGGCGCAGTGCTCAGTGCCGGGGCGCTCGCCGCGCCCAGCGTCTACCCCACCGGCGTTACCCGTTACGACCCGGCCAAGGCCTTCAATCAATATGTGATCTTCAGCGGTGCCGACAAGCAGACGCACCTGATCGACATGAACGGCAATGAGGTGAAGAGCTGGCCGCAATCAGGTTTTCCCTCGGCAATCATCGACCCGAAACTGGTCGGTGGAGAGCGCGGCCATGTGTTGCTGCAGCTGAGCGAAAAGGATCCCGGCAAGTTGGGCTCTGCCGGCAACGGCCTCGGCAATCAGAGCATCGGCGAGCTGGACTGGAACGGCAAAGTCGTCTGGCAGTGGGGCGACCAGGCACCCGGTGGTGCTGCGCAACAGCATCACGATCAGCGTCGCCTGAGCAACGGCAACACCGTGGTGCTGGCGAACAAGGTGCACAAGGTCAAAGGCTTCAAGGTGCCCGAGGTGATCGACGATGCGATCTACGAGGTCAGCCCCGCGGGCGAGGTGAAATGGCAGTGGCTGGCGTCGGATCACTTGAACGAGTTCGGCTTCACCGCCGAACAATTGAAGCTGGTACGTGCCAGCGAAAATCCGGATTACCTGCACATCAACAACCTCAGCCTGGTCGGGCCGAACAAGTGGTTCGATGCCGGCGACAAGCGCTTCAACCCGGACAACCTGCTGCTCGATTCGCGCAACGCCAATTTCATCGCGATCATCGACAAACACAGCGGCAAAGTGGTGTGGCGCCTGGGGCCGAACCTGCCGTTGGCCAATCCGAAAACCGCGCAGCAGATTCCGCGTCCGGTAGACCAGTTTGTAGGTCAGCATGACGCGCACATCATCCCGGCGGGGTTGCCCGGCGCGGGCAATCTGCTGGTGTTCGACAACCAGGGTTCGGCGGGTTACCCGAACGTCACGCTGGGGCTGATTTCCGGTTCGCGGGTGCTGGAAATCGACCCGGTGAAAAACGAAATCGTCTGGCAGTACAGCGCCGCCAATTCGAAGCAGCCGGGGTGGGCGTTCTACAGCTCGTTCATCAGCAGCGCGCGGCGCTTGCCCAACGGCAACACGTTGATTGATGAGGGCATGAACGGGCGATTTTTCCAGGTCACGGCCAATGGCGAAAACGTCTGGGAATACGTCAGCCCTTATTTGGGCAAGGCACCGGGCAGTGACGCGATCAGCAATTGGGTCTATCGGGCCCTTCCTGTGAGTTATGACTGGGTTCCTGCGGAAACGCCGCGTTCGGAGACGGCAGTGATTGCGCCGGCCATTGGTGTGCAACAAACCAATGCCAGTCGTTAGTTATCACGACTGTTCACAATCGAAATAAGTTATGAATGACTTGAATAGTGCATATAGCAATTTCGTTGAAAAGTCGCGTGGACAATAAATGAATGTCCAACCATCCTGAGTGTCGTGAGTTTCCAGGAGGAAACTTGCTCTCATCGGAAGACACTTATCCAACGATAAAGGAAATCTCGTTATGTCGAGCATTAATGGAAACTATGTAAACGCTAACGCTGGCGCCAAACTGACGATCACCGATGGCAACGACTCCAACGGCACCTTCAGCGGCAAGTTCAGCCAGAACGGCGTGAACTACGACATCGCGTACGGTCACTACCACTTCCAGAACAGCACCGGGCAGCCTACGATCATTACTTTCGCGGCACTGAATGACGGCACTGGCTATCAGTCCTGGACCCTGTTCTCGCCGGATCATAACTACTCGAAAGTGCGTGCGGTGGGCTCTCGCACCAACTTTGACGGTGATGTAGTCGGTCTGGCCGGGGAGTTTGTCAAGCAGTAATAAATTCTGTAAAGCGAAGGCCGATGCATTAATCATGCATCGGCCTTTTTATTTGCCTTTTAAAAAATTGGTCAACTATCACCTTGATATTAGTTGTCACTGAATCCCGGGTCATCGATAACCTGATGCCTTGGATGAATACTTTTTATGCCGGGAAAGCATGCCGATTTTGGCGAATCGCTGGAAGCCTTGCTGGTCGGGGCTTTGGCGGAAATGACTGTTTCTTATATTCCATATGCGTCTATCCATAAGATGAAAGATTACTTTCGGAGATAAGCGGCTGGCCCAATGATTGATCCATCGATCACGCCGTGGGGGATTCAACAAGCGGCGGATTGGTTAAGCGAAAAAACGCAAAGAGACCGCAGGGAGTCATTCAATGGGCAATGTCCAGACCGCCGCCAGTGCACAGGAGGTGCTGTGGCGCCAGGCGCCGAGCGGCGAGTTGGTCGATCTCGGCCGGCCTCATCGTGTGCCGTTGGGGCAGCTGCGTCTGCAGCGCGCGCCCAAGGGCATCCTGAGCCGCCGCGAAACGATTCTGCTCGGCGTTCTGGCGCTGGTAGTGCACGGCGCGGTGATCTACTGGATCAACCAGCATCCGACGCCGGCGCTGCCGATCGTGCCGCCGGAAATTCCACCGATGACCATCGAGTTTTCGCGTCCGGCACCCCCGGCGGCGCCTGTGGTTGTGCCGCCGCCACCGGTACCTGTGGTCGAGCCTCCGCCGCCGGTGGAAGACGAACTGGCGACCAAGCCACCACCGAAACCGAAGCCGATTCTCAAACCGAAACCGGTCGCCAAACCCGTGCCGAAACCAGCGCCAAAAGCGGTCGAGCAACCACCGGCTCTGCCACAACCGGCAGCCCCTGTCGCTGCGCCAGCGCCACCTGCACCACCGGCGCCTGCTCCGGTGACGCCGGCCTCGGCCAACGCCGCGTACCTGAAGAACCCGGCGCCGGAATATCCGTCGCTGGCCCAGCGTCGCGGTTGGGAAGGCACGGTGTTGCTGCGGGTTCATGTGCTGGCCAGCGGCAAACCGGGAGAAATCCAGATTCAGAAAAGCAGTGGCCGGCAACAGCTCGACGACGCGGCGCTGGACGCCGTGAAGCGCTGGAGCTTCGTGCCGGCCAAGCAGGGTGATGTCGCCCAGGACGGCTGGGTCAGCGTACCCATCGATTTCAAGATTCACTAAACCGAAACCAAATTCGCGCGAAATGTTTACACGAGGGAACTCATCATGACGTTACTGGCATCTCCACTGGAATCCATCGAAAGCGCGGTGATCTGGCTGCTGGTGGTCTTTTCTGTCGCAACCTGGGGCCTGACATTGCTCAAGGCTTTGCAGTTCGGCCGGTTGAAGGCGCAGGACCGCAAATTTCACAAGCGCTTCTGGGCGGCGTCGAGTCTGGACTCCGCCGCCGAGTTGAGCGAAACCCAGCCCGGCGCTGCAGCGCGGGTGGCACAAGCCGGTTATGCGGCGATTCAGGTGGGCGAGGCGCCGCAGGCCAATGACCTGAGCCAGGCGATCAACCATCAGGATCGTCTCGAACGTGCCTTGCGCCAGCAGATCGTCCGCGAGCGCCGTTCGCTGGAAACCGGTCTGGCGGTGGTCGCGAGTATTGGCAGCACCTCGCCGTTCATTGGTCTGTTCGGCACGGTGTGGGGAATCATGGAAGCGTTGAAAGGTATCAGCGCGGCGGGCTCGGCGAGCCTGGAAACGGTCGCCGGTCCCATCGGTGCAGCGCTGGTCGCCACCGGTGTGGGAATCGCGGTCGCGGTGCCGGCGGTGCTGGTTTACAACTACTTTTTGCGTCGTCTGAAACTGACGGCGGCGGACCTGGACGACTTTGCCCACGACTTCTACAGCCTGGCGCAAAAGAGCTCGTTCCGTGTGCTGATCCACCCGACCGCGCACAAGGCTGCGGTCCAGGGCAACGCGACAAAAGTGAAGGAGGCGTCCTGATATGGCCTTCTCCACGCAAGACAGCGACGAGGTGCTGAGCGAGATCAACGTGACGCCGCTGGTGGACGTGATGCTGGTGCTGCTGGTGGTGTTCATCGTCACCGCGCCGCTGCTGACCAACGCGATACCGATCAACCTGCCGAAGACCGAAGCGGTGGCGCCGGTCGAGCAGAAAGACCCGTTGGTGGTGAGCATCGACGGTGCTGGAAAACTGTTTATCAACAAGGACGAAATCCAGCCGGATCTGCTGGAGTTCAACCTCAAATCGGCCAAGGCCAAGGACCCGGAAGTGCGCGTGCAATTGCAGGCCGACGACGGGGTGAATTACGGCGAAGTGGCGCGAGCCATGGCTTCGATTGAGCGGGCGGGCATCACCAGGCTGTCGGTGATCACTGCACGATAAGGGTTTGACGTTTTTCCGGGGCCGTCTCCTTGGCAGGGTGCGGCCCCTTTTTTGCTTGAAATTTAATATTCGTTTAGGGTCTTAATAAATAGCTTCTTATTCCTTAACGAATATAAATCCCGTCCCTATACTCGTTCAGGAACAGACACGACGCAGGAGAGATCCCCCATGCGCAACGAATCAATCCGTTATCTGATTGTGCCGGGCTGGCAAGGATCGCCAGAAGATCATTGGCAAACCCACTGGCAGAACAGCCTGCCCAACAGCGCGCGGGTGGAGCAGGCCGACTGGCTGACGCCGCGTCGTGAAGACTGGGTCGCGGCGCTGGCCGAGGCGATTGCCGCCGACAGCTCGCCGGTGATTCTCATCGCGCACAGCCTGGGCTGCATCACCGTGGCGCACTGGGCGGCCACCGCGCCGCTGCATCACCTGCGTCAGGTGCGCGGCGCGCTGCTGGTCGCACCGGCGGATGTCGAACGCCCGGCTTGCGCGCCGGCACTGCGCAATTTCGCACCGATTCCGACCGATCTGTTGCCGTTCCCGAGCCAGGTCGTCAGCTCCGACAACGACGCCGCCGTCAGCGCGCCGCGTGCGCTGGAACTGGCGCGCAACTGGGGCGCCGAGGCGGGGATTCTCGCAGGCGCCGGCCATATCAACGTGAAGTCCGGGCATCAACGCTGGGAGCAGGGATTCGCTTATCTGTATCGCCTGCAAAACCGCATGGAACACCACGCCCGGCGCCGTGCCTGACCCATTTTTTTTTTCAACGCCCCCGTCTCCCGGCGATTTGGGGCGGGAGTCTGCCATGAGTTTTGAAACCTTCGGTCAGCCGTTGCTGACCTTTCCCGATGCGGAAAAAAGTCCCCTGAGCATTCGCGCCAAGGCGCTGGTGTTCGTCGATCCGCGCTCACGCCAGTTGCGCGAGGAAATGGCCCAACTCGCACCGCGCTCGATCTCGGTGTTGATTCGCGGTGAGACCGGCACCGGCAAGGAATTGCTCGCCCGCCACATCCACCGTGCCAGTGATCGCAGCGGGCTGTTTGTCTCGGTCAATTGCGGTGCGATCAGCCCGACCTACGCCGATGCCGAATTGTTCGGCTACGCCGCCGGCAGTTACAGCGGTTCGGCCAGCAGCCGCGCTGGCTGGTTCGGCTCGGCCAACGGCGGCACCTTGTACCTGGACGAAATCGGCGACCTTCCACTGCCGATCCAGATCAAGTTGCTTGCCGCCCTGGAAAACCACGAAGTCACCCGCGTCGGTGCTCATCAACCAAGCCCTGTGGACGTACGCCTGGTGGCGGCGACCAGCATCGATCTGGCGCAAGCGGTGGCGGCGGGGAAATTCCACGAGCGGCTTTATCACTATCTCAGCGAAGGGCAACTGGAACTGCCGGCACTGCGCGCGCGGGTCGGCGACATTCTGTCGCTGGCCGAGTACTTCCTCGGCATCTACAGCCAGCGCCTCGATCTGCCAGTGCCGCTGATCAGCGAAGCGGCGCAGCAGGTGCTGGAACAACACAGTTGGCCGGGCAACACTCGGGAGCTGGAAAATGTCATTCATTTTGCGCTGCTGGTGAGCACCGGCGACGAAATCCTGCCGGAGCACCTGAACCTGCCCGAAGTGTCTGGGCCGCTGGTTCAGATCGAGCGTCAGGCGGCGAGCATCAGCCTCAATGGCACCGCCGACGAACGTAAGGCATTGAAAGAATTGCTGTTGAGTCTGAGCGAGGCGTTGTAACCATTTTGTTCAGCATGAACAAAATGGAATATGAAGCTGAATAAACGTTATTGTCCGGGAATAAAAAATCCCGGTATTGTCCGCTTCACGCCAGCAGTAGCACATCGCTGGCACACGTATTAATGCCGTCGTCGATGACGACCGATTTTCGATAAGGACACTGCATGAAAAAGGTTCTGTTGTTTACCGCATTGGCGGCTGCTCTGACTGCTTCCCTGGCCCAGGCCGGCGAGAAACTGGTGGTGGCCGCGACGCCAGTGCCGCACGCCGAAATCCTCGAACTGATCAAACCGACCCTCGCCAAAGAAGGCGTGGATCTGGAAATCAAAGTCTTCACCGACTACGTTCAGCCGAACGTACAAGTGGGCGAGAAGCGTCTGGACGCCAACTACTTCCAGACTCTGCCGTACCTGAACAGCTTCAACCAGGGCAAATACAAGGACGACAAGGCCAAGTACCTGGTAACCGTGCAAGGCGTTCACGTTGAACCGTTCGGTGGTTACTCGAGCAAGTACAAGACCCTGGCCGAATTGCCTGACGGCGCCACCATCGCCATTCCGAACGAAGGCAGCAACAGCGGTCGCGCACTGATCCTGCTGCAGAAGGCCGGCCTGATCGAGCTGAAAGATCCGAAGAACGCCCTGGCCACGCCAAAAGACATCGCCAAGAACCCGCACAACTTCAAGTTCAAGGAACTGGAGTCGGCCCTGCTGCCGCGTGTTCTGAAAGAAGTCGATCTGGACATGATCAACACCAACTATGCGCTGGAAGCCAAGCTGAACCCGACCAAGGACGCCCTGGTGATCGAAGGCGCGGATTCGCCTTACGTGAACTTCCTGGTCGCCCGTGAAGACAACAAGAACAGCGATGCCATCAAGAAACTGGCCGCTGCCCTGACCAGCCCTGAAGTCAAAGCGTTCATCGAGAAGAAGTACGACGGCGCGGTACTGCCGGCGTTCTGATCCGACGCAACAGCAACCCTCTTAAAGGCTGAAAAAAACGCCGATGACCAGCGATGGTCATCGGCGTTTTGTTTGGGGCGTGGGTCACTCAGGCAGCGCTGGTTTTCAGCGCCCTGCGCAAAGCCACCAGCCATTTCACGAAGTCCTGCGGGTCGGGTCGCTGCGGCACTTTTACGTCCATGTTCTCTTCCTTGTTATGGTTTGGCCGGGGGAGTCTGGCCAAAAGCTGTTCGTCCTTGGAGGGCCTTCATGAAAAAAAGATCCGTCCTACAGCGGAAGGAAAAATAGCTTTCTTATTCTGTCGGGGCAAATCCCGCGCAGCAGTTCCTGAAGAAGTTCTCCGACGTCGAAGCGCTGACTGGGAGATGGCCAGGCGGGCGGTTTTCCGATGACGGGCTCTCGGCTGGCAGGGCTAATCAGGCCAATTCCACGCCGGCTCATCCAGAACCCTCTGCCCGACGATCCCGGTCTGGCCGAGGTTTTTTTCCAGCACGATGCAATTGCATTCCGGGTCTTGCTGCAACGCCGAAATCAACCGCCGGGCATGGGATACCACCCACACCTGACACTGCTCCGACACGCGGATAATCAAGCGCGCCAGCGCCGGCAGCAGGTCCGGATGCAGGCTGGTTTCCGGTTCGTTCAGCACCATCAGCGACGGCGGGCGAGGCGTCAGCAGCGCGGCGACCAGCAGCAGATAACGCAATGTGCCATCCGACAGTTCCGCCGCCGACAACGGTCGCAACAAACCCTCCTGAAAAAACTCGATGGCAAAGCGGCCGCCCGCCAGCGGTGCAATATTCAGCCGTGCGCCGGGAAACGCATCACTGATCGCGGCCTGCAACGCGTCGGGATCGCCGATCTCGCGGATCGTCTGCAAAGCGGCTGCCAGATCTCGCCCGTCGTGATGCAGCACCGGCGTGCGGGTGCCCAGTTGCGGCTGGCGCACCGGGGCGTCGGCGTCGCTGCGAAAGTGATCGTAGAAGCGCCAGCGGCGGATGAACTCGCGCATCTGGAACACTTCCGGCGAGCTGCGCAGGCTGCCGACCTGATCGAACAGGCTGTCGAAGTTCGGCGTGTGCTGGGCCAGCACGTCCCAGTTGCGGCCGTCACGGACACGGATCATCCGCCCGTCGCGATCCACCAGCAAACTCGCCGGACGATACAGCGGGCCGGCCCAGATGCATTCCTTTTTGATTTCCGGGTCGAGGGAGAAGAACGAAAGACTCGGCTCCGGCAATCCCAAGGCGATCGAATAGCTGAAGTCCTCCCCGGCAAAGCCCAGGCGCAGGCGTTTGACGCCCCGGCGCACGGTGGACTGGATCGGCACCTCGCCGTTGCGCATGCGCCGGGTGATGGTTTCCGGCCCGGCCCAGAAGGTCGAATCCAGCCCACCCTCGCGGGCCAGCGCATTGACCACGCCGCCCTGAGCGGTTTCCGCCAGCAGCCGCAGCGCCCGGTACAGGTTGGACTTGCCGCTGCCGTTGGGGCCGGTGATCAGGTTCAGACGGCCCAGCGGAATCACCAATTTATTGATCGAGCGGTAATTGGCTACCGCGAGGGTCTTGAGCATGAAAATCCTTCTTGGGTGCCCCGAAATCCGGGTCAGGATACTCGCTGCACAGAAATGCCTGTATCGCGCGGACGAAGGTTGAACCCTGTTCTAAGCTCACAGTCGTATCGTCACTTGCACGTTCGTACACAGGAAGGAGTCTGCATGGCGAGTCCCGGATTGAAAACAGCGGTCATGCTGAGTCTTTTCGCTTTGTTGAGCGCATGCGGCGAGAAAAAGGCGCCCGAAGAGTACCTGCCCCGGGTCTTCGTCCAGGAAGTGAGCCCCGTCAATTACGCCGCCGCCGTGACCCTCACCGGCGATGTTCAGGCGCGGGTGCAGACCGAACTGTCGTTCCGCGTCGGCGGCAAGATCATTCAGCGCATGGTCGATGTCGGTGACCGCGTCTCGGCCAGACAAGTGCTGGCCAAACTCGATCCGAAGGATTTGCAGACCAACGTCGATTCCGCCCAGGCCCAGGTGCTGGCCGAGCAGGCGCGGGTCAAACAGAGCGCCGCCGCGTTCGTCCGCCAACAGAAACTCTTGCCCAAGGGCTACACCAGCCAGAGCGAATACGATTCCGCGCAGGCCGCATTGCGCAGCAGCCAGAGTGCCCTGAGCGCGGCCCAGGCGCAGTTGGCCAACGCCAGGGATCAATTGAGCTACACCTCGCTGATCGCCGATGCGCCCGGCGTCATCACCGAGCGTCAGGCCGAAGTCGGCCAGGTGGTTCAGGCCACAGCGCCGATTTTCAGCCTGGCCCGGGACGGCGACCGCGACGCCGTGTTCAACGTGTACGAGTCCCTGCTGGCCGAGCGGCCGGCGGAACGTTCGATCGTCGTCAGCCTGCTCGACAACCCCGCCATCAAGACCACCGGTACCGTGCGCGAAATCACCCCGGCGGTGTCCGCGCAGTCTGGCACGGTGCAGGTCAAGGTCAGCCTCGACAGCCTGCCGCAGGGGATGCAACTGGGCTCGGTGGTGAGCGCCACGGCCAAGGGCACTGGCAAGTCGGCCGTTGAATTGCCGTGGTCGGCGCTGACCAAGAACGTCAGCGATCCAGCGGTGTGGATGGTCGACGATAACGGTGAAGCGCAGCTGCACAACGTCACCGTCGGCCGCTACCTGATCGGCAAGGTCATCATCAGCGAAGGTCTCAAGGGCGGGGAAAAAGTCATTGTCGCGGGTGGGCAATTGCTGCATCCGGGCATGAAGGTCGAAATTGCCGAAAACACCTACAAGGGCCTGCAACCGGGAGCGCAGCCATGAAGCGTCTGGGGCTGATATCCATTGGCGTGTTGCTGGCCGCCTGTTCGAAAAGCGAGCCACCGCCGGAGCCGGTACGGCCGGTGTTGTCGGTCAAGGTCGAGGCGATGAACGAGGAAAACCTCGGGCGTTTCGCCGGCAGCATTCAGGCGCGCTATGAAAGCAACACCGGTTTTCGCGTCGGCGGGCGCATTGCCAGCCGCAACGTCGATGTCGGCACCGAGGTGCAAAAGGGCACGCTGCTCGCCACCCTCGATCCGTCCGATCAGCAGAACCAGTTGCGTTCGGCCCAGGGCGACCTGGCCAGGGTTCAGGCACAGCTGATCAACGCCCAGGCCAACGCCCGCCGTCAGCAAGCGCTGTTCGACCGGGGCGTGGGCGCGCAGGCGCAGCTGGACATTGCCATGACTGACCTGAAAACCACCCAGGCTTCGCTGGATCAGGCGCGGGCGGCAGTCAAACAAAGCAAGGATCAACTCGACTACACCGAGTTGCGTTCGGATCACAAAGCCGTGGTAACCGCGTGGAGTGCGGAGGCCGGGCAAGTGGTGACGGCGGGCCAACAGGTGGTGACCCTGGCGCAACCGGACATCAAGGAAGCCGTGATCGATCTGCCCGACACCCTGGTCGATGAGATCCCGCCCGACGTGGTGTTTCTGGTGGCCGGGCAACTCGACCCGAGTATCAACACCACGGCAACCCTGCGCGAGATCGAACCGCAGGCACAAAGTGCGACGCGCACCCGACGCGCACGGCTGACCCTGGCCAATACACCCGACGGCTTCCGCCTCGGCACGGCGATCAGCGTCACCCTCAGCTCGGCGATCAAGCCGCGTATCGAATTACCAGCCACGGCGTTGCAGGAGGTCGACGGCAAACCGCGAATCTGGGTCATCGACACTCAGAGCAAAACCGTCAACCCGCGCGACGTCAGCGTGATCAGCCGCACCGACAGCAGCGTGGTGCTCGCGGGGGGCGTGAAGAACGGCGAGCGCGTGGTCAGCGCCGGCGTCAACAGCCTCAAACCCGGACAATCCGTGAAACTTGACGAGGACAGTCAATGAAAGGCTCTTTCAATCTCTCCGAATGGGCCCTCAAGCATCAGTCTTTCGTCTGGTATCTGATGTTCGTGGCATTGCTCATGGGGGTGTTTTCCTACTTCAATCTGGGGCGCGAGGAAGACCCATCGTTCACCATCAAGACCATGGTGATCCAGACCAGATGGCCAGGTGCGACTCAAGAGGAAACCCTCAAGCAGGTCACCGACCGCATCGAGAAAAAACTCGAGGAACTCGATTCCCTCGACTACGTGAAAAGCTACACGCGCCCCGGCGAATCGACGGTCTACGTGTACCTGCGCGACACCACCAGTGCCAAGGACATACCGCAAATCTGGTACCAGGTGCGCAAGAAGATCGACGATATTCGCGGGCAGTTCCCTCAAGGCATTCAAGGGCCGGGATTCAACGACGAATTCGGTGACGTGTTCGGTTCGGTGTACGCCTTCACCGCCGACGGCCTGACCATGCGCCAGTTACGCGATTACGTGGAACAGGCGCGGGCCGAGATCCGCAGCGTGCCGGGGCTGGGCAAGATCGAGATGATCGGCCAGCAGGACGAAGTGATTTACCTGAACTTCTCGACCCGCAAACTGGCGGCGCTGGGCATCGATCAACGACAAGTCGTGCAGAGCCTGCAATCGCAGAACGCGGTGACTCCCGCCGGTGTGATCGAGGCGGGCCCCGAGCGGATTTCGGTGAGAACGTCCGGGCAGTTCGCTTCGGAGAAAGATCTGGCCGAGGTCAATCTCAAACTCAACGACCGCTTCTATCGCCTGGCCGATATCGCCGAAATCACCCGTGGTTACGTCGACCCGGCCACCCCCGAGTTCCGCTTCGACGGCAAGCCGGCGATCGGTCTGGCGATTGCCATGCAGAAGGGCGGCAACGTTCAGGAGTTCGGCAAGGCCCTGCACAAACGCATTGATGAGGTGACGGCGGATCTGCCGGTGGGCGTGGGTGTGCACACGGTGTCCGATCAGGCGGTGGTGGTAGAGGAAGCCGTCGGCGGCTTCACCAGCGCGCTGTTCGAAGCGGTGGTGATCGTGCTGGTGGTCAGCTTCATCAGCCTCGGTGTGCGCGCCGGGCTGGTGGTGGCGTGCTCGATTCCGCTGGTGCTGGCGATGGTGTTTGTGTTCATGGAGTACAGCGGCATCACCATGCAGCGGATTTCCCTCGGTGCTCTGATCATTGCCCTCGGCTTGTTGGTGGACGACGCGATGATCACCGTGGAAATGATGGTCACGCGCCTGGAAATGGGCGAGAGCAAGGAAGAGGCCGCGACATTCGCCTACACCTCGACCGCGTTCCCGATGCTCACCGGTACGCTGGTGACGGTCGCCGGTTTCGTCCCCATCGGTCTCAACGCCAGCTCGGCCGGCGAGTACACCTTCACGCTGTTCGCGGTGATTGCCGTGGCGATGATCGTATCCTGGATCGTGGCGGTGTTCTTCGCCCCGGTGATCGGCGTGCACATTCTCAGCACCAACGTGAAACCCCATGAAGCCGAACCGGGACGCGTCGGCCGCGCATTCAATGGCGGTTTGCTGTGGTGCATGCGCAATCGCTGGTGGGCCATCGGCATCACCGTGCTGTTGTTTGTGCTGGCGGTGTTCTGCATGCGGTTTGTGCAGAATCAGTTTTTCCCGTCCTCGGACCGGCCGGAAATCCTGGTCGACCTCAACCTGCCGCAAAACGCCTCGATCGACGAAACCCGCAAGGCCGTCGACAAACTCGAGGCCACGCTCAAGGGCGATGCGGACATCGTGCGCTGGAGCACCTACATCGGCCAGGGTGCGATTCGTTTCTACCTGCCGCTCGACCAGCAATTGCAGAACCCGTACTACGCGCAACTGGTGATCGTCAGCAAAGACTTCGAAGCCCGCGAGGCGCTGAGCAAGCGCCTGCGCGAACGTCTGCACAAGGATTTCGTCGGCATCGGCAGTTACGTGCAGGCGCTGGAAATGGGCCCGCCGGTGGGACGTCCGATCCAGTACCGGATCAGCGGCAAGGACATTGATCAGGTGCGCAAGCACGCCATCGACCTGGCGACTGAACTGGACAAGAACGAGCACATCGGCGAGATCATTTACGACTGGAACGAGCCTGGCAAAGTCCTGCGAATCGACATCGCCCAGGACAAGGCGCGCCAGCTCGGCCTGTCGTCCGAAGACGTGGCGAACCTGATGAACAGCATCGTCAGTGGCGCGCCGCTGACCCAGGTCGACGACGATATCTACCTGATCAACGTGGTCGGTCGGGCTGTGGATTCCGAGCGCGGTACGCCGGAAACCCTGCAGAACCTGCAAATCGTTACGCCCAACGGCACGTCGATTCCACTGCTGGCCTTCGCCACGGTTCGTTATGAGCTGGAGCAGCCGCTGGTGTGGCGTCGTGATCGCCTGCCGACCATCACCATCAAGGCGTCGGTGCGTGACGAGATTCAGCCGACCGATCTGGTGAAAATCCTCAAGCCGTCCATTGATGCCTTCGCCGAAAAACTGCCTGTGGGCTACAAGGTCGCCACCGGCGGTACGGTCGAGGAAAGTGGCAAGGCGCAAGGGCCGATCGCCAAGGTGTTGCCGTTGATGCTGTTCCTGATGGCGACTTTCCTGATGATCCAGCTGCACAGTGTGCAGAAGCTGTTCCTGGTGGCCAGCGTCGCGCCACTGGGGTTGATCGGCGTGGTGCTGGCGCTGGTGCCGACCGGTACGCCAATGGGCTTCGTGGCGATCCTCGGGATTCTGGCGTTGATCGGCATCATCATCCGCAACTCGGTGATTCTCGTGACCCAGATCGACGAATTCGAGCGCAAAGGCTACTCGCCCTGGGATGCGGTGGTGGAAGCGACCGAGCACCGACGCCGGCCGATTCTGCTGACCGCTGCGGCGGCGAGCATGGGCATGATCCCTATCGCCCGGGAAGTGTTCTGGGGGCCGATGGCCTACGCGATGATCGGCGGGATTGTGGTGGCGACCCTGCTGACACTGCTGTTTCTGCCGGCGCTGTATGTGGCCTGGTACAAGATTCGCGAGCCGAAGAAGGACGCTTCGACATCGGCCCATTAAGCAGGCTTGTTACATATTTGCGAAGGGTCTGACTTACAGCGTCGGCGTATTCAGTTAACGTCCCCGATCCTTTGGGAGAAGGGACGTCTGATGTCTACCGTTATTCGCTGGCTGCGCGCGCTATTGCTGATTGCCGGATTGTGCGTTTCATCCCTGTCATGGGCCGACACGTCATTGGAAAACTCGCTGTGGCGCGTGCAACTCGATCCTGCAACGCTGGCTGTCCGTGTCACCCCGGCCGGCGGCGAGACGGTGCAGGCATCGGCGGGGATTGCCCCACACAAAGTCAGTCAGTTGAGCAGACGCGACAACCGCATCGACTGGCAATGGGATGGCGGGGCCTGGACCCTCAGCGCCACGCTCGATCAACGTGATCTGTCCTTCTCGATCAAGGCGCGTGAGCCGGCAGAACTGGAATTTCTCCATCAGCCCGCCAGCGCGCTGGGCAAGGCGCTGATCTGGCCTCTGGCCGAGGGGCACTATGTGCCGCGTGGCGATCCGGTATGGCAGGCCTTTCTGTTGAGTCAGGGGGAATTCAATACCACTCAGGATCTGAGCTTGCCGCTCTGGGGCGTTGAACATGACGGGTTCAGCCTGCATTGGCTGATGACCAATCCCTACAACAATCGGCTGCTGTTCAGCGACCAGGGCAAGGCTCTGGCACTGTCCGCCCGGCATCGTTTCACCCCGCTCGAGCCGTCCACACCAATGACATTCACCCTGTTTCTCGGGGCGGCCGACCCGTTGGCTGGCGCCAAACGCTACCGGCAGTGGCTGATCGATAACGGTCGCCATGAAAGCTTGAACAGCAAATTCGAAAAAACACCTGAGGCGAAGCGGCTGTTGGGCGCCAGTCATCTGTACCTGTGGGGCAACGACCTGCTGGGCGCCAGGGATGTACGCAGTTGGCCCTTGCTGCTCGACACCTTGCGCGGGGGTGATGCGTTGATCCGTGAACTGAAAGCGGGAATGGATCATGAGGCGTTGCAGATCCTTGCCAGTGGCACGGTGTTGAACGGTTATCAGAAAAAAGTGCTCCTGCGCAGTCTCAACCACGCCTTGAATACGCTGGCGCGCAAGACCTGGCAGGCCCGTGCCGTGCCGGACATGCAGGCGCTGGCGAGCGGTTACGCTGATGTGCGCGCGCAAGTGGCAGCTTCACTCGGTGAAGCGCTGACCCCCGAGCCCGAGCGCTGGGGCAGCACCTTGTCATTGGAAACGATCAGGCAAGTACAGAATGCCGGTCTGTCGCGTCTGTGGGTGGGATTGGGCGAAGGCTGGGAAGGTGGCCTGTGGCACCCCGAGGCGATCAAGGCCGGCGTGGCGGCGGGTTATCTGATCGCACCGTATGACTCCTATGAAACGGCGCTGAGCCGCAATGAAAACCCTGACTGGACCACGGCCCATCTGGGGGACAAGGCAAATCTTGAATGCGCAGTCGTAAAGAGCGACGGAACGCTGAAAAGCGGCTTCCAGCAATCGGGGCATTACACCGATCCCCGTTGCGTGCGGCCGTTGCTTGAACAGCGGGTCGCGGCGATTCGCGACGCCGCCGGTTTCAACAGCTGGTTTCTCGATGCCTATGCCACCGGCATGCTGTTCGACAGCTACCGACCCGGGGCAACGATGACCCAGGCCCAGAATGCCGAAGGCAACATCGGGGCATCACGCTGGATCAATGAAGTGTTGAAACTGCCCACCGGTTCAGAGGATGGCAACGCAACGACCGCGCAAGGCGTGTTGTTCACCCATGGCATGCAGACCCCGGTGATCGGTTGGGGTGACGTCGAAATGAGCAAGAACCCCGAATCCAGGTACTTTGCAGGCAAGTGGTATCCGCCGGAGCAGCCAGAGGTTTTCTTCAAACCTGTGCCGATCAAAGAGTCTTTGCGGCGTATTCACTTTGACCCGGCCAGCCGTTTGCCGTTGTATCAGGCGGTGTTCCATGGGTCGGTCATCACGTCCCACCATTGGCTGTTCGATAGTCTGAAACTGACCAATGTACGGGCGGACAACGAACTCGCACAGTTGCTCTACAACGTTGCGCCGCTGTATCACCTCAGTGCTGACACGCTTGCACAGCGATTGCCGCAGATTGCCCGTCAGGATGCGTTCTTCCGGCCTTTGCATGAACGTCTGGCGACCCAGGCGCTCACCGGTTTCGAATGGTTGAGCGCGGACCGGCTGGTTCAGCAGACCTCCTTTGAAGACGGCACGCGATTGCTGGCCAATTTTGATATTCAGGCGCGTGAAGTACAGGGGCAGACGCTGCCCGGGCGGAGCCTTACGGTGCGTTCACCCGCAAGTCCGCCGACCCGGTTTCAGGTTGAGGCGAGGCCCTGAGTTTCAGGTTTTGCGCCAGACACTCGCCAGCCATGGCTGCTGCTCCCGAGGTAGCCCTGCCGGCCGGTAGTAATGCTCAAGTTCCACGAATCCGGCAGCGGTCAACAACCCGCGCCATGCCTCCAGATCGTGGTACGAGCCATAACGCGGCCCGTTCCAGCCTTCACGGTTGTCCCCGCGAGGATTGGAGCTGAACAACACGCCCCCCGGTTTCAGTGTCCCGTGCAACTGCTTCAACACCCGTGGCAATTCCTGCAACGGCACATGAAACAGCACCGCATTGGCGAAGATTCCGTCGAAGCGTTCTGCCGGCAGATCCAGCTTCAGAAAGTCCTGACACCACACCTCACAGCCACTGTCCTCTCGAGCCATCTGCGCGAATTTTTCCGCGCCGTCGAGGCCGACGGCGATGTGACCCATTCGTGTGAAGGTCTGCAAGTCCCGGCCCGGCCCGCAGCCGAAGTCGAGAATGGAAAGCGGCCCTTCAGCCTGAATATGCCGCAGCAGGGCGTCGATGTTCTGGCTGACATCATGGTCGCGGGTGCCTTCACGAAAATCCTCGGCCACCGCGTTGTAGTGGCCGAGAGTGGTGGAGGTGATCTGTTCCAGATCGATAGGCGTCTGTTTCATGGTCGGGCTGCGCTGGCAATGGATGTTGCCGACTATACGCCATGGGATTCAGCGCTTGTTCAACCCTCGCGCCAGACGGTCGCCGCCCAGTTGAATCACCGCCACCAGCGCCACCAGCAGCACGATCACGGTCAGCATGATCTGGCTGTCGAAGCGCTGATAGCCGTAGCGATAGGCGATGTCGCCCAGACCGCCGGCGCCAATCGCTCCGGCCATCGCCGATGAGTTGATCATCGTCACCAGCGTAATGGTGAACCCGCCGACGATGCCCGGCAGCGCTTCGGGCAGCAGCACATGCCAGACGATGTGCCAGCGCCGGCAGCCCATGGCCTGCGCGGCTTCGATCAAGCCGTGGTCGACTTCACGCAGGCTTACTTCGGCAATCCGCGCAAAAAACGGCGTGGCCGCGATGGTCAGCGGCACAACGGCCGCCCAGACACCGTAGGTGGTGCCGACGATCAGCCGGGTGAACGGGATCAGTGCCACCATCAGAATCAGGAACGGAATCGAGCGAAACAGGTTCACGAAAGCACCCAACGCACGATTGAGCACTGGCGCCTCGTAGATGCCGCCCTTGTCGCTGGTGACCAGAATCACTGCCATGGGAATCCCGGCGAGCAATGCAATCAGCGATGACACGCCAACCATCAGAAACGTGTCGATGAAACCCTGCAGCAAGCGATCAAACCACATAACCCAGCACCTCCGTGCCTTGTGCCCACTGGCCCGCACGCTGACGCAGTTCCTCGGTGTTCAGCTTCGATCCCGCGACTGCCAGCAGCAATTGTCCGAGTGCATGGCCCTGAATCCGCTCCACGCCCCCCTGCAGCAATTTCACCCGACCACCGAGGGCGGCGAACAGCGCGGCCAGATCCGGTTCATCCTGCTGGCTGCCGGTGAACTGCAAACGCAGCACCACGGCCGCATCGGACGAAGACGGTTGCGCCTGCAAACGGCTCTGCAACTCTTCGGGCAAGGCATGTTGCAGTGGCGCGAGCAATGTCTGGCTGACGTCGTGCTGCGGGTTGCCGAACACTTCCCAGACCGGACCCTGTTCGACGATGCGGCCATGTTCCAGCACGACGACGCGGTCGCAGATTTCCCGGATCACCGCCATTTCGTGAGTGATCAGCACGATGGTCAGGCCCAGGCGTTTGTTGATCTCGCGCAGCAGGCCGAGGATCGACTGTGTGGTTTCCGGATCCAGCGCCGAAGTGGCTTCGTCACACAGCAGAATGTCCGGGTCGTGCACCAGCGCGCGAGCGATGCCGACGCGCTGTTTCTGCCCGCCGGACAATTGCGCCGGATACGCCTTGTGCTTGGCTTGCAGGCCCACCAGCTCCAGCAGTTCGCGAACCTTTTTTTCCCGTTGCTCCTTCGGGACGCCGGCGACTTTCAGTGGCAGTTCGACGTTCTGCCACACCGTTTTCGCTGACATCAGGTTGAAGTGCTGGAAGATCATGCCGATCCGCCGGCGCAGGGCGACGAGGCGATCTTCGTCGTACTCGCCGATGTCCGCCTGATCGATCAACACCCGGCCCGAGGTCGGTTGTTCGAGGCGGTTGATGGTGCGGATCAGCGATGACTTGCCGGCGCCGCTGCGGCCGATAATGCCGAACACTTCACCGCGCTGGATTGCCAGGTCGATGCCTTGCAGGGCCGCGACCGGGCCTTGTTTGCCGTCGTAGGTTTTGCCGAGCCCGACGAAACGCACATGGGCGCGGTTCAGTTCGGGATGCAGTTCGGTGCGCTGCGCAAGCGCGGGTGACTCTGGAAGATCCAGTCGCCGTTGAATGGCTGCCGTCATCCTCAGCTTTCCCAACCGGCCTGGTACAGCTTGCCGTGGGCCTTATCCAGCGCCGCGCGAACGGCCGGCGAATGCTGGTAGATATCGACGAATTTGATCAGGCGCGGGTCGTTCTGGCTCTTGGGCTGGATCACGAACTGAATCACGTACTCCTTGTGATCGAGGCCGTCGAACAGCAGCGCGGAACCGGCATCGAAAGTCTTCGCCAGACGAATATAGGCCGGGTAGCCCTGGACCAGATCGGCGTCGTCGTAGGCGCGCACCAGTTGCACGGCTTCGACCTGGAGGATCTTGATCTTCTTCGGATTGGCGACGATGTCGTCTTCGGTGGCCTTGTAGCCGACACCCGGTTTCAGGGTGATCAGACCGGCCTTGGCCAACAGTTGCAGACCGCGTCCGCTGTTGATCGGGTCGTTGGCGATGGCGACGCTGGCGCCCTCAGGCAGTTCGTCGAAGCTTTTGTATTGCTTCGAGTACAGGCCGACGTTGTTGATGATGCCCGGCGCGAACGGCACCAGGTCGAAACCGGAAGCGGCCTTGGCGTTTTCCAGGAACGGGATGTGCTGGAAGTAGTTCACGTCGATGTCACCGGCGGCGAGGCTGACGTTCGGTGCGATCCAGTCGGTGAACTCCACCAGTTCCACTTTCAGGCCCTGTTTGGAGGCTTCTTCGACGGCCGCTTCCAGCGGAATCGCGAACGCGGCGGTGGTGCCGATTTTCAACGGCGCATCGGCGGCGAACACCGCCGAGCTGAACAGGCCGAAGGCCAGGGCCAGTGCTTTGACTGGGTGGGAGAGCAGTTTCTTGGTCATGGTGGTTTTCCAGTCAGTTGAATCAGCCTGATCGCTCCCACGCGGAGGTGGGAACGATCAGTGCAAGGGTTAGTGTCGGTAGTGGGCGCCCGTGTGTTGCTGCGGCAGGTGCGCTTCGCCGTGAAACAGTTTTTCCCGCAGGCTGCCGGTGTCGTATGCGGTCTTGTACGAGCCGCGCCGTTGCAGTTCGGGAATCACCAGGTCGATGAAATCCACATAGCTTTCCGGGGTGACGATGCGGGTCAGGTTGAAGCCGTCCAGACCGGTCTCGGCGATCCACGATTCCAGCTCATCCGCCACTTGTTGCGGTGAGCCGACCACGGTGATGTAGCGCCCGCCGAGGGCGTGCTGGTCGAGCAATTTGCGCCGGGTCCCGTCGTTGTTCTGCAGGTTCGTGGTGGCGGACTGGATCGCGTTGCTCTTGACGTACTGGATCGGCTCGTCAATTTCGTACCGAGAAAAATCGATCCCGGTGGACGCCGAAAAATGCGCCACACCCGCTTCGGCGCTGGCGTAGCTCAGGTATTCGGCGTGCTTGGCCCAGGCCGCTTCTTCGGTCTCGCCGACGATCACGTTCAGGCCCATGAACACCTTGATGTCCTCCGGGTTGCGCCCCGCTTCGACGGCGCTGGCACGGACCTTGTCTACTTGCACCCTGGTCGATGGCTTGTTCTGGCCGCTGATGAACACGCACTCGGCATGACGTCCGGCGAACAGCAGACCGCGATCCGAACTGCCGGCCTGGAACAGCACCGGCGTGCGCTGCGGCGACGGTTCGCACAGGTGATAACCCTCGACCTGATAGAACTCGCCCTTGTGTTCGACCTTGTGCACCTTGTCTGGCTGCGCGTAGATCCGCTGTTGTGGATCGTTGAGTACCGCGCCGTTTTCCCAACTGCCTTCCCAGAGTTTGTAGAGCACTTCGAGGTACTCGTCGGCCTGGTCATAACGCCGGTCGTGCTCGACCTGTTCGCTCAGGCCCATGGCCTTGGCGGCGCTGTCCAGATAGCCGGTGACGATGTTCCAGCCCACCCGTCCACGGCTCAGGTGATCGAGGGTCGACAGGCGGCGGGCGAACAGATACGGCGGCTCGTAGGTGAGGTTGGCGGTCAGGCCGAAACCGAGGTTTTTGGTCACCGCAGACATCGCCGACACCAGCAGCAGCGGGTCGTTGACCGGCAACTGGATCGACTCTTTCAGGGTGACGTCCACCGAGTTCTGATAGACGTCGTACACGCCGACGATGTCCGCGATGAACAGCCCGTCGAACAGCCCGCGCTCCAGCAGCTGTGCCAGCTCGGTCCAGTATTCGAGGGTCTTGTACTGGGTCGAGGTGTCGCGTGGATGAGTCCACAAGCCGTAGTTGATGTGGCCGATGCAGTTCATGTTGAACGCATTGAGCAGGATCTTTTTCTTGCTCATCAGATGGTCCCTCGCAGCGGAGGGTTTTCATCGTTGAGGTAGTAATTGCCCACCGCGTGATACTTCCAGCGCACCGGGTCGTGCAGGGTGTGCACCCGGGCGTTGCGCCAGTGACGGTCGAGGCCGTGCTCGATCAGGGTGGCCTGGCTGCCGGCCAGTTCAAACAGCGTGCTGCCGGCGGCCAGGGATATTTCGGTGCTGATCGCCCGTGCTTCGGCAACGGCAATAGAGGCTGCTGCGACCGTCTCGGTGTTGGTCTCGGCCTGGGCAGTGTCGAGGAATTCGCCGGCGCGTTCGAGCAAGGCTTCGGTGGCGTGCAGACGAATGCTCAGATAGCCGAAACTCTTGAGGGTCAGCGGGTCTTCGGTGGCCTTGTCGTTGCCCGAATCGATCCATGGCCGGGTCTTGCTGCGCACGAAGTGCAGCGCATCTTCGTAAGCGGCGCGGGCGATGCCGGTGTCGATGGCGGCGTGAAGGATCTGCGCCAGCGGGCCGACCGGGGTCGGGCGTTCGAAAGCACTCTGGAACGCGATGACATCTTCGGCAGCGACATACACGTCTTCGAACACCACCGAACCGCTGCCGGTGGTGCGCTGGCCGAAGCCGCTCCAGTCGTCGATCACGGTCAGGCCTTTGCTGTCGCGCGGGACGAAGACCAGTTGCTGCACGCCGTTTTCATCGACCACGGACGTTGGAATCCGTTGGGCGTAGATCGCGCCGGTCGCATAGAACTTGCGGCCGTTGATGCGATAGCCGCTGCCGTCGCGTTTGAGGCTGGTGACTCGGTCGTGGGCGGTCCTGGTGCCCAGTTCTGCCAGGGCATTGCCGAAGCGCCGGCCGGCGAGGACTTCGGCGTACAGGCGTTGTTTCTGCTCGTGGCTGCCATTCACCCGAAGCACTTCCAGGGCATAGAAATGGTTCTGTGGAATCTGCCCGAGCGAGCCGTCCGCCCGGGCGATCAGGGCGATGACTTTGGCCAGGGTCACGTTGGATACGCCGGCGCCGCCGTATTCCTTGGGCACGCTGATGCCCCACAGGCCGGAGCGGGAAAACACGTCGAGCTCCGGCAGCGGCAGCCGGCGTTCGCGGTCGCGCAGGTTGCTGTCGCGCTGGAAATCTTCGGCCAGGTCGCTGGCGACGATCAGGGCTTGCTCGTCGCTGGTGATGACCGCGACGGGGTGGGAAAGAGTCATGTGTTTCTCCAGAGATCTGGTCAAAGTGTTCTGGTCGTCAGATCCAGGAATGGCGAGCCGGAAGTTTTCCGTTGAGGCAATAAGCGCCGACCGCGTGGTACTTCCAGCGCACCGGATCGTGCAGGGTGTGGACCCGGGCGTTGCGCCAGTGACGATCGAGGTTGAATTCGGCGAGGGTGGCGCGGCTGCCGGCCAGTTCGAAAAGTTTTTCGCTGGCCAGCAGCGAGATCTCGGTGGTCAGCACCTTGGCTTCGGCCACGGCAATCGAAGCGCGGGCGGCGGATTCGGCGGTCAGTGGCGCGGCGTGCACCTGATCCAGCACTTGCCCGGCCTTGCGCAGCAATGCTTCGGCGGCGTGCAGTTCGATTTTCAGTTTGCCGATGTCGGCGATCACGTAGAGGTCATCGCTGGCCCGCTCGACCCTGGCGTCGATCCACGGCCGGGCGCGGGTCTTGACGAATTCGATGGCGTCATCGATGGCGCCACGGGCGATGCCGGCGTCGATGGCTGCCTGAATCAGCTGCGACACTGCGCCCTGGGTGTTGGGCTTTTCGTTGATTTTCCAGTTGTCCACCACGAGGCTGGCATCGACCCGCACGTTGTTCAACAGGATCGTGCCACTGGCGGTTGTCCGCTGGCCAAAACCCGACCAGTCATCGACGATGCGCAATCCCGGGGTACCGCGACGGACGAAGGCCAGGACTTGCTTGCCGTCATCGTTCAGCGCCTTGACCGCCACCCAGTGGGCGAACAGGGCGCCGGTGGAATAGAACTTCTGGCCGTTGATCACGTAGTCATCGCCGTCGGCGCTGATGCGCGCTTTCAGTTCCAGGGTGTCCTTGGTGCCGCGTTCAGGTCCGGCATTGCCGATTCGCCAGCCTTCGAGCACGCTCTGCAGCAGCTGTTTTTTCTGCTGTTCGGTGGCGCTGCCGAGGATCAGGTTGATGATGCCGAACTGGTTCTGCGGGATCTGTCCCAACGCCGGGTCGGCTGCAGAAATGATCGCGAACACTTCGGCCAGGGTGACGAAGGAAACCTGCGGGCCGCCGAACTCGCGCGGGATGGCGATGCTGCCCAGACCACTGCGGGTGAACTGTTCGATTTCCGACCATGGCAGCTTGCGCTGGCGGTCACGTTGGGCGGCCTGCACGCGAGCGACTTGCGCCAGTTCATGGGCGGCCTTGATGGCTTGATCGTCGTTGCGCAGCACTTGCGCGGGCAACAGCAACGGGGCGATGTCCAGGTCACTCTGGACGTTTGCGTCTGCCAGACTGGACATCAGTGCCGCTCCTTGACTGCACGCAATGCCCTGGCGATCTGCACTGGGGTGATTGTGTTCCGGACCATGTTACCTACCTCACATCTCATGAAAGGCGCCGCAAAAGTGCGGCGAACGAAAGAATGTCCGGTGGTCCGGTTTATATACCCTAAACGCGTATAAATTTTAAATAAACTAACTTTTGGGAATATGTATAGAAGAGGGCGTGGTCCGTCTGGTTAAGCGTGCGGCGGCGAAGGACGTTGTCCCTCGCCGACCATCGATGCTCATTTTTCTCGCGGCTCTGCTGCCTTCAGCGTTTTCTTGAGCGGCACCTTGAGGTAAGGGTTCACGCAGCCGATTTTCAGCGTTCGCGGCGGCGCCCAGCGCGAGTTGTTGCCGACCCGGTCGAGGATGCAGTAGGTGACGTCCAGCCGCAGATCTTCACCGGCTTCGGTGATGATCGCCGGTGGCACCCAAACCTGGACCGGCTTGCCGATGTCGGCCGGGGTGATGCGCGCCAGGTCCATCCGTACATCGCCCCAGCGCAAGGTGATGGCGTCGTCTTCGGCCATGTTCAGATACGGCTCTATGGTCAGCGGCACGCCGCGTCTGATCTGGTTCGCGTTGACGCCGTTGCGGCGAATGGTGTCGGGCAATGTCACCGGTGCAAGTTGCTGGTTCTCGTCGCCACACAGCGCTGGAGGCTGCCCGCCGGGGCAGTCGAGCTTCACCGTGACCCGCGCGGCTGCCGACAGCGATGGCCCGTGACCCACCCGCATGACCCGATAGTGGATGCGTGACGAGCCGCTGGCGATGAAGCTTTCCGGCACTCGCAGGCTGACCGGGGCAGCGACATCCTGCGCTGTCAGCACATGAGAGGCGACATAGCAGTTGTTCCAGAAAAGTTCGATCAAGTCGCCGGTGTCCATGTCCGGATAGGGCGGTACATCGACCCGCAAGCGGGCCGCTGCCGCGAGGTTGATGCCGTTGGTTTGCGAGGGCGCCAGGCGCGGCGCGGCCAGTTCGGGGATGTGCGAAGTGCGGGTCATGAAATCCTCTCCTTGAAGCCTTGCAGCGAAATCCGTTTCTGAAAGTTCAAAAGACCAGAATGACCTGGTAATAAAAAACAGGACTTCTCGGCCGATCGGTATTGGGTATTGGTGATGTGCGGGTTGCGATGAGTGACTAGATAAAAGTTCGCCGAATGGCATGTCAACGGACAGGATTGTTTAATTGAAGAATTACGGACTTATCAGAATGCTCCTACATCGATAAAGCACTCTACCTATCCGGCTTGGCGAATCGGGCCACGGATTTTGCCGGGTTTGACGGTTCTGACGTCGATTGGTTTGGGTAGCTGGCTATTCGAAGGGCGCTGACTTTAATCACGCCGGGTCTGTTGCAGGACATATATATGTACCGCAATGGATTGATTAAGTTCTTGGCAGGAAGGATGTAAATAAAACTTCCATCCATGGAAGTTTGTGTTCAGGAAAGTTAGCGGCTCAGCCGTTGTTTCTGAACTTGCTGAGGAACTGTCGAGTGCGTTCTTCTTTCGGATTGGCAAACAACGCTTTCGCCTCACCTTGTTCGACGATCACGCCTTTATCGAAAAACACCACGCGGTTGGCCACGTCGCGGGCGAACGCCATTTCGTGGGTGACGATCACCATGGTGCGTTTCTCCTCGGCGAGGCCGCGGATGGTCGCCAGCACTTCACCCACCAGTTCCGGATCGAGGGCCGAGGTCGGCTCGTCGAACAGGATCACTTCCGGCTCCATCGCCAGCGCCCGGGCAATCGCCACGCGCTGTTGCTGGCCACCGGACAGGCGCCGTGGGTAGGCGTCTTCCTTGCCCGCCAGGCCGACCTTGGCCAGCAGCTTCTTGCCCAGGGCAATGGCTGCATCGCGGGGCGTCTTCTTGACCACGATCGGGCCTTCGATGACGTTTTCCAGCGCGGTGCGGTGGGGGAACAGGTTGAAGTTCTGGAACACGAAGCCCACATGCTGGCGCAGGTTGCGCACCAGGCTCTGCTGCTGGTTCAGCGGGCGGCTGGTATCGATCTCGATCTCGCCGACCTTGATCCGGCCGCTGGTGGGTTCTTCGAGGAAGTTCAGGCAACGCAGGAACGTGGTCTTGCCCGAGCCGCTGGGGCCGATGATGGCCACGACCTCGCCTTCCTTCACCTCCAGATCAATGCCGTTGAGCACGACTTGACCCTTGAACTGCTTTGTCAGTTTTTCCACGACAATCATGGGTCAGGACTCCTGGTCGTGCCGATTGACCCGCTCTTCCAGCTTGTTCTGGAAGTGCGACAGCACCGTGGCCAGAATCCAGTAGATCAGCGCGGCGGCAAGATACATGGTGAAGACTTCGAAAGTCCGGGCGGTAATCAGTTGTGCCTGACGGAACAGCTCCGGCACCTGAATGGTGGCGGCCAGTGCTGTGTCCTTGACCAGTGAAATGAAGCTGTTGCCCAGCGGCGGCAAGGCCGTGCGCATGGCCTGCGGCAGGATGGCCCGGCGCAGGGTCTGCGCGCGGGTCATGCCGATGCTCGCAGCGGCTTCCCACTGGCCGCGTTCGATCGAACCGATCGCGGCACGCAGGATTTCACAGGCATAGGCGGCCATGTTCAGCGAGAAGCCGATCAGCGCCGCCGGCAGCGGGTCGAGTTCCATGCCCAATTGCGGCAAGCCGTAATAGATCACGAACAGTTGCACCAGCAACGGCGTGCCGCGAAAGAACGACACGTAGATGCGGGCCAGCCAGCTGACCGACTTGAAACGCGACAGGCGCATCAACGCCAGGCCAAAGCCCAGCAGCAGGCCGAAGAACATGCCGCCGAGGCTGAGGATTACCGTGTAGTACGCGCCCTTCAAGAGGAAGGGCGCGGAGTCCAGTGCGAGTTGGAAAGCCTCTTCCATTATTTGGTGACGTCAGCGTTGAAGTATTTCGTGGACAGCTTCTCAAGGGTGCCGTCGGCACGCAGTTCGTCGAGGGCCTTGTTCACAGCGGCCAGCAGCTCAGGCTCGCCTTTGCGCAGGGCAATACCGGCTTCCTGACGCGAGAAGGCTTCACCGGCAGCGACGGTTTTCGGCGCTTTCTTGGCATATTCCAGCGCAGCCAGACGGTCGATCAGGATGGCGTCGGTACGGCCGTTGTTCAGGTCGGCGAACTTGGTCGGATCATCGTCGTAGGTGCGAACGTCGGCACCCGGCACGTTGGCGCGGACCCACTGTTCGTAGTTGGTGCCCAGACCCACGCCGACTTTCTTGCCGGAGAGGTCAGCGGCGGACTTGATGTTCAGCGCGGCGGCCTTGTCTTTCAGCACCAGCGCCTGAATCCCGGAAACGGTGTACGGCTCGGAGAAGTCATATTTCTTCTTGCGCTCGTCGGAGATGGTCACCTGATTGACCACGACGTCCAGACGTTTGGATTCCAGGGCCGCGAGGATGCCGTCCCATTTGGTCGGCTGGATCTTGGCCTTCACGCCCAGCTTCTTGGCCAGTGCTTCGGACAGCTCGACTTCGAAACCGGACAGCTTGCCGTTCTCGTCAACGAAGCTGAATGGTGGGTAAGTGCCTTCCAGGCCGACGTTGATAACGCCTTTGTCCTTGATCTGTTGCAGTTGCTCACCGGCAACCGCCTGCCCCAGCAGACCGGCGCTCAGTGCCAGGCCCAGCGAACCTACCAGCAGATTTCGACGTAGTGCGGAAAGAATCATGACAAGCCCCTGTGTTTTCTTATGGAAGACGCTTATGGAAAGTTGGCGAATCCGGGAATTGGACGACAGCGCTATCCTGCCTTAAAGCAGCTTATGCGTCTCTCGCGAAATTCGCCTGCGGCGAGACTATATGCCGGCTCTTTTAGAATGGAAAATAATGAATTTTCAATTTGTTATTCTTATTTAGAATATTTGTTGTTGTTTGCCGAGTGTTTCCTGGCTCCGCGTGTCCTTTCAAAGGGGACGCGGAGCGTCCCGGGCTGCATTCCCACGCAGAGCGTGGGAACGAGCGCTGCGGTACGCGCTTCGAATTACAGAAAGTCCTTGTACGCGAACAACGCCGGAGCGCCGCCGGTGTGCAGGAAGATGATGGGGCCTTCATCGAAGCGCCCGCGTCCGATGCCGTCGAGCAGCCCGGCCATGGCTTTGCCGGTGTAGACCGGATCGAGCAGCACAGCGTCCTGGCTGGCCAGCAGCTTCACTGCCGACAGCGTCCCGGCATTTGGCTCGCCATAGCGCGGGCCGAAGTATTCGTCCCACAGCTCGACCTTGAAGCTGTCCGGCAGCGCCACGCCCAGCAGGTCGGCGGTGCGTTCGGCCAGGCCCTGGACTTTCGGGCGCTGATCTTCTTCGCTGCGCGAAACCGTTACGCCGATCACCGGCAGTTGCGGCAGGGCTTCGCTCAACGCCAGCGCCAGACCGCTGTGGGTGCCGGCACTGCCCGAGGCCAGGACTACGGCGGAAAATTGCAGCCCGGTGTCCTTGATCTGCTCAGCCAGCTCCAGACCGGCGCGCACGTAACCCAGCGCGCCGAGGGCGTTGGAGCCACCGATCGGCACCAGATACGGCTTCTTGCCGTTGCTGCGCAGGCGCACGGCGAGGGCGGCCAGTTGTTCGTCGGCGTTGTCGAGGTTGTCGACCAGCTCGACCTTGGTGTCGAACAGATCCAGCAGCAGGCGGTTGCCGTTGCCGGTGTAGTTGCTGTCATCGGTGCCCAGCGGATTTTCCAGCAGGGCCACGCAGCCCAGGCCCAGTTTCGCGGCCAGCGCGGCGGTCTGGCGAACGTGGTTCGATTGCAGTGCGCCGGCGGTGATCAGGGTGTCCGCGCCTTGGGCGAGGGCATCGGCGGCGAGGTATTCAAGCTTGCGCAGCTTGTTGCCGCCCATGGCCAGCGGCGTCAGGTCATCGCGCTTGATGTAGACATCGCGGCCGAGCCAGGTGGACAGGCGTTCAAGTTTTTCCAGTGGGGTCGGTTGGCCGAGCAGGTCGAGGCGGTTAAAGCGTTGCAGCTGTTGTTTGATCGGTTGTGTGGACATGGTTCCGTACTGGCGGAGGAAGATCACAGGACTATAGGCACGCCGATTTTCCGGGGCAACCGCCAATCGCTTATAGCCAAAAGTGCTTGAGCCAGCACTATCGGTTCTTAATTCGCGCCCGTGGGCTTGCCGTAAAGTAGTCGCCGTTGACGCGGCCAGACAGTCCGGCCGCCCGTGAGGAGTCTTTACCGTGAGCGAGCGTTCCAGCCATTGGCAATTGCAGACCATCGTCAGCCAGCTGCGTACCGCGCGGGATCAGTGGCGGGCACAAAATGGCCGTGCTTCCGGCGAGCAGGGCGGGCGCGAATTGCCGTCCCGTGATGCGATGGCGCAGATCCTTGAAGCCCTGTGCGGCGCGCTGTTTCCGATGCGGCTGGGGCCGGTGGATCTGCGTGAAGAGAGCGAAGATTTTTACGTCGGGCACACCCTCGATGTTGCGTTGAATGCGTTGCTGGCCCAGGCACGACTTGAACTGCGTTACGTCGCCCGCCACAGCGCCCGGGATGACAGCGAAGTCGAGGCGCAGGCCACCAGGATCATTCAGGATTTCGCTCTGGCGCTGCCGGGCCTGCGCAGTCTGCTCGACACCGATGTGCTGGCGGCGTATCACGGCGATCCGGCGGCGCGCAGCGTCGATGAAGTGCTGCTGTGCTATCCGGGGATTCTGGCGGTGATCCACCATCGTCTGGCTCACCATTTGTACCGCGCAGGCCTGCCGCTGCTGGCGCGGATCAGTTCGGAAATCGCTCACTCGGCAACCGGCATCGATATTCACCCGGGCGCGCAGATCGGCCGCAGTTTCTTCATCGATCACGGGACGGGAGTGGTGATCGGCGAGACCGCGATCATTGGCGAGCGCGTTCGGATCTATCAGGCGGTGACCCTCGGCGCCAAACGCTTCCCGGCGGACGAGGACGGCCAGTTGCAGAAGGGCCATCCGCGGCATCCGATCGTCGAGGACGACGTGGTGATCTACGCCGGAGCGACGATTCTCGGGCGGATCACCATCGGCAAAGGCTCGACCATCGGCGGCAACGTCTGGCTGACCCGCAGCGTGCCGGCCGGGTGCAACCTGACCCAGGCCAATCTGCAGCATGATGACGGGACACAGAAGTAACACTTGCGCCTCATCGTTCCCGCGCAAGGCGGGAACGATCGCTCTCACTAAAGCGTCATACCCCTCCTTGAGCTAGCGTACGAAAGGTACCGCTGAGCCCTGCGATTAGTCCTGAGCGTACTATCCATGTTTAACTTGAACGTTCATTCAAGTTAAACCGGCGGTTCGCTGCCCGCTCACAACAGGAGGCTTGCCTTTGCTGAGTCCGATCATTTCAGCCATTTTCCAACCCCGTGAGGTGCACCGTTCATGAGTGCATCCTCCACCCCCGCCAGCGGTCTGGTACGCATGAATCCACCGGTGTTCTGGTTCGCCGCAACGGTGATCCTGCTGTTCGGCCTGACGGTCATCGCCATGCCGGAACAGGCCGGCGCCTGGCTTCTCGAAGCGCAGAACTGGGCGGCCAACACGGTCGGCTGGTACTACATGCTCGCGATGACCCTCTATCTGATCTTCGTGGTGGTCACCGCATTGTCGGGCTACGGCAAGATCAAACTCGGTGCCGACCACGACGAACCCGAATTCAGTTACCTGTCCTGGGCCGGCATGCTGTTCGCCGCCGGGATCAGCATCACGCTGTTTTTCTTCTGCGTGTCCGAACCGCTGACCCACATGATCCAGCCGCCGCAAGGCGAGGCCGGCACGGCTGAAGCGGCGCGTCAGGGGATGCAGATTCTGTTTCTGCACTGGGGCCTGCACGGCTGGGGCGTGTTCGCCTTTGTCGGCATGGCGCTGGCGTATTTCGCTTATCGGCACAACCTGCCACTGGCCCTGCGTTCGGCGCTGTACCCGCTGATCGGCAAACGCATCAACGGCCCCATCGGCTACGCGGTGGACGGCTTCGGCATCATCGCCACGGTGTTCGGCCTCGGTGCGGACATGGGCTTCGGCGTGCTCCATCTCAACTCCGGTCTGGACTACCTGTTCGGCATCGCCCACACCCAGTGGATTCAGGTCGGCCTGATCACGCTGATGATGGGCGCAGCGATCATCGTCGCCGTCTCCGGTGTGGATAAAGGCGTGCGGGTCATGTCCGACATCAACATGCTGCTGGCCTGCGCGCTGCTGCTGTTCGTGTTGTTCGCCGGCCCCACACAGCATCTGCTCAACACCCTGATCCAGAATCTGGGCGACTACCTCGGCGCGTTGCCGATGAAGAGTTTCGACCTCTACGCCTACAACAAACCGAGCGACTGGCTCGGCGGCTGGACGGTGTTCTACTGGGCCTGGTGGATTGCATGGTCGCCGTTCGTGGGCCTGTTCATCGCACGGATTTCCCGTGGCCGGACCATCCGCGAATTCGTCTTCGGCGTGCTGCTGATCCCGCTCGGTTTCACCCTGGCGTGGATGTCGATCTTCGGCAACAGCGCCATCGACCAGGTGCTCAATCACGGTATGTCGGCTCTGGGCATGTCGGCCCTCGACAACCCGTCGATGACCCTCTACCTGTTGCTGGAAACCTACCCGTGGAGCAAGACCGTCATTGCGGTGACGGTGTTTATCAGCTTCGTGTTCTTCGTCACGTCTGCCGACTCCGGCACCGTGGTGCTCTCGACCCTGTCGGCCAAGGGCGGAAACCCGGATGAAGACGGGCCGAAATGGCTGCGGGTGTTCTGGGGCGCGATGACCGCACTGATCACCAGTGCGCTGCTGTTCTCCGGCAGCATCGATGCGCTGAAGTCGGCGGTGGTGCTGACCTCGCTGCCCTTCTCGATGATTCTGCTGCTGATGATGTGGGGCCTGCACAAAGCCTTCTATCTGGAGTCGCAGAAGCAGATCGCGCAACTGCATTCGCTGGCGCCGGTGTCCGGCTCACGGCGGGGCAAGGGCGGCTGGCGCCAGCGCCTGAGTCAGGCCGTGCACTTCCCGTCGCGGGACGAGGTGTACCGTTTCATGGACACCACGGTGAAACCGGCCATCGAGGAAGTGACGGCCGTGTTCGCCGAGAAAGGGCTCAATGTCGTTACGCAACCCGATCCGGCGCACGACAGCGTCAGCCTGGAAATCGGTCACGGCGAGCAGCACCCTTTCATCTACCAGGTGCAGATGCGCGGCTACTTCACTCCTTCGTTCGCCCGCGGTGGCATGGGCTCCAAGCAGCTCAACAATCGCCGCTATTACCGCGCCGAAGTGCATCTGAGCGAGGGCAGTCAGGACTACGATCTGGTCGGTTACACGAAAGAGCAGATCATCAACGACATCCTCGACCAATACGAACGGCACATGCAGTTCCTGCATCTGGTGCGTTGATCGGGGCAGGGCGCCGGGACGTTTTCAGGTCTCGGCGCTCAGCACCATGAACAACACCATCGCCGCAATCGGCACGCCGAACACGGCACTGCCGATCGCAATCTCCGACCCCAGCGTCTGCCCGGCGTGCACCACGCCGACCGCCCCGTTGATCACCGTCAACGCCAGCCACAACGCCGCGAAGCCATAGGCCAGCGTCTGCCGACTGAAGCCGATGCGCTCGCCGATGTAGAACATCAGCGCCAGCAGGATCAGGCCGAAGAAGATGATGATTGCGGTGTGCATGGTCGGGATCTACCTGTGGATGGGAGTCGTCCTGGCTTTGCTCATGTTGAGCATAGGTCAGCTGTCGGGCTCATGCTGATCGACACATTTCGCCACGTATACATCTGTTTATGAGAGCTGTGTGCCAGGGCGCGTCCACCGCCGATCTGGCGATTAAACACGCGCCTGTCCACTAGGCTAATATGTCTCCAAGTGTGTATGGTGTGTATTGATGAAGAAGGACAGCTCTTAAAGTACGCAGCTCTTGCTGTCGAACAGGGCGAAGGAAATGCGTAGTCGGGAAATGATCAGGATGATCGAGGAGGATGGATGGTATCTGGTCGCCGTCAAAGGCAGTCACCACCAATACAAACATCCGGGCAAGCCAGGGAGGGTGACGATCAAGCATCCGGATTCAGATCTTCCCAAGGGAACGATCAACAGCATCTTGAAACAGGCGGGTTTGAAATGAAGCCCGTCATTGGAAACGAAATTCCCTTAATGGACATGTCAGAGGAAGGATGCACTTACATGAAATTCCCGGTCGTTCTGCACAAGGATGCCGACTCAGACTACGGAGTGATTATCCCGGATGTACCCGGGTGCTTCTCCGCAGGCACTACGGTAGCCGAAGCATTTGACAACACTCAGGAGGCACTGGCCTTGCACTATGAAGGACTGGTCGCTGATGGCGCACCGTTGCCTCGGGTTCAGGACATTGATGCCCATCTCGAGAATCCGGATTACGCCGGCGGTATCTGGGGTGTAGTCGAGTTTGATATCACTCCCTACTTCGGCAAGTCGGTGCGCTTCAACGCTACGCTCCCGGAGCAGTTGCTGGAGCGTATTGACCAGACTGTGCGACGTGATCAGCGTTACAGCTCTCGCTCCGGATTTCTGGCTGCTGCTGCCTTGCGTGAATTGTCAGCTTAAGGCCGATTTACAGAATTCTGGGTCAGGTACTTTCTCGCTCGATGACTTGGCATTGCAGCAAATTAAGTCGCTGCACCTCATCGCTCGGCAGCACGCCCAGGCTTTCCAGCACCCGCGTCGCCGCGAGTACGCCGATCTCCAGCGCCGGCGGTTTGATGGTGCTCAGGCTCGGCAGCAGCATCTCGGCAAACGGGTAATCGCCGAAGCCGAGGACGGCGCAGTCTTCGGGGATCTTGAGGCCGGCGCGTTGCCCGGCGAGCAGGCCGCCGGCGGCGAGGTTGTCGTTGGCGTAGATGATGGCGTCCGGGCGTTGTGAGGCGTTCATCAGCGCTTCCATTCCTTGCTTGCCGGCCTCGAACGGGGCGTGATCGGCGTCCGGTGCGAACACCCACGGTTCCAGACCGAATTCACGCATGGTCGCGGCGTAACCGTCGCGGCGTTCCAGTGCGCTGAAGTCACCTGGCGCGCTGTTCTGCACGAAGGCGATTCGCCGATAGCCTTTGCCGTGCAAATAACGAGCGGCGTTGACCCCCACTTCGAAGTGCGAGAAACCGATCTGAATCGGTTCGCGATCCGGTTGGTAATCCCAGGTCTCGATCACCGGGATATCTGCTTCGGCGAGCATCTTTTCCGTGCCCGGACTGTGGAAGTGACTGGTCACCACCAGCGCCGCCGGTGACCAGCCGAGGAATGCCCGTACCGCGTTTTCTTCTTGCTCCGCGCTGAAGTAACTCGAGGCCAGCAGCAGTTGGTAGCCATGACGTTCCTTGAATACGTCGGCGGCCTGTTCTACATGCACGGCAAGGATGACGAGACCTATCAGCGCACGCTGACCACTACCACGCGCACAGATCGCGGCGTTGCCGATTACAGCACCACCAGCGACAGCTATGCAGTGTTCGGCGAGAGCACGCTGAATTTCACTTCGGACTTGCGTGGCATCGCCGGCCTGCGCTACACCCACGACGATCTGGAATACGATCACCGTCGAGTTTCCACTTCCGCCACCACCGTCAGCGGCATTCAACCGGCCACCAGGAGTTCCGGTTCGGTGGACGAGGACGGTTGGTCCGGCCGGCTCGGTTTGCAATACGACCTGAGCGATACCGTCACCACTTATCTGACTTACTCGCGCGGCTACAAAGGCCCGGCCTACAACGTGTTCTTCAACATGCAGCCGCGCGACACCGAAGCGCTGAAACCGGAAACCTCCAACACCTGGGAGGCGGGTATCAAAGCCTCAAGCTGGAATAATCGCCTGACCACCAACCTCGCGGTTTTCCACAGCGACTACGACAACTATCAGGCGAACTTCTTCGACACCGTCGCCGGGCAAGTCGTAACTCGGCTAATCAACGCCGGCAGCGTCAGCACCGAGGGTGTGGAACTTGATTTCGCTCTGCAGGCGACCCAGCAACTGAAGTTCTCCGGCGCGCTGGCCTACACCCGCGCCCGGATTGATGAGTTCGCCTGCCCGGCCGGTGCGGCGGCGTCGTGCAACGTCAACGGCAAACCGCTGCCGTTCAGCCCGGACTGGAAAAGCTACGTGCGGGCCGACTACACCATCGCGCTGGATAACGGCCTGGATATCGAACTCGGCACCGACTACAGCTGGCAGAGCGAAGTGCAGTACGACATCAGCCAGAACGCCGACACCAAACAGGGCGCCTACGGTCTCTGGAACGCCAGCGTGGCACTGGCCGATTACTCCAATGGCTGGCGCGTGGCGTTGCTGGGCAAGAACCTCACCGACAAGACGTATTCGCCATTGCTCGCCAGCGGTGGCAACTACATCTACCGCGCTGTGCCGCGCGACGACGAGCGCTACTTCGGCGTGCAACTGCGCAAGGACTTCTGAGATGAGCAGGCAGTTGAAACTCGGCGCGTTCCTCATGGCCACCGGGCACCACGTTGCTGCGTGGCGGCATCCGGACGTACCCGCCAACGCCGGGCTGGATTTCGCCCATTACAAACGCCTGGCACAGATTGCCGAGGCAGCGAAGTTCGACACCTTGTTCGTCGCCGACAGTGTTGCCGCGCCGACCCAGGACATCGCCAGCCGCATGGCCCGTTCGGATCACTTCGAACCGCTGACGTTGCTCTCGGCTTCGAGCGCAGTGACCGAACACATCGGCCTGATCGCCACCGCCACCACCAGCTACAACGAGCCCTACCACTTGGCGCGTAAATTCGCCTCGCTCGATCACCTGTCGGGCGGGCGAGCGGGGTGGAATCTGGTGACCTCGGACAACGCCGCCGAAGCACAGAGTTTCGGCCGCGATGAACACATCGGCCATGCCGAACGCTACAGCCGCGCCCGGGAATTTCATCAGGTGGTCACCGGGCTCTGGGACAGTTGGCAGGACGATGCCTTCATTCGCGACAAGGCCAGCGGCGCGTATTACGATCCGGAAAAACTGCATGTGCTGGATCACGTCGGCGAACACTTTCGGGTCAAGGGCCCGTTGAACGTTGCGCGTTCGCCACAGGGTCAGCCGGTGATTGTGCAGGCCGGCTCGTCGGAAGCCGGGCGTGAACTGGCGGCGCAGACGGCCGAAGTGGTGTTCACCGCGCAGACCTCGTTGGCCAGCGCCCAGGCGTTCTACGCCGACCTCAAGGGCCGCTTGCCGAAGTACGGACGCAACGCCGATTCGCTGAAAATCATGCCCGGCGTGTTTGTCGTGGTCGGACAAACGGAAGCCGAAGCGCAGGAAAAATGTGAAACGTTTCAGCAATTGGTCGAACCCGAGGTTGGCGTCGCCCTGCTTGGGCGTATGCTGGGCAACTTCGATCTGTCGAAGTACCCGCTGGACGGGCCGCTGCCGGAACTGCCGCTGACTGAAAGCGGCCAGCAAAGTCGACAGAAACTGCTGACCGAACTGGCCGGCCGGGAGCATCTGACCCTGGCCGAACTGGGTCGCAGAATCGCCGGCGGTCGCGGGCATTACAGCGTCGTCGGCACCCCGGCGCAGATTGCCGACCGCTTGCAGGAATGGTTCGAGCAAGGCGCGGCGGACGGTTTCAACGTGCTGGTGCCGCACCTGCCGGGCGGGCTCGAGGACTTCGCCATTGGCGTGGTTCCGGAACTGCAACGGCGCGGGCTGTTCAGAACCGAATACGAGGGCCGTACCTTGCGCCAGAACCTTGGCCTCGCCCGGCCCGGCAACAGATTTGCGTAGCAATCGACACCCGATTCAAGACCGACAAGAGAGGATTCGATGACTTACACCGCTGCCGAAAACCGCTATGACTCCATCCCTTACCGTCGCGTCGGACGCAGCGGTCTGGTGCTGCCGGCGCTGTCGCTGGGCCTGTGGCACAACTTCGGCGACAGCACGCCGATCGACACCCAGCGCGCGTTGCTGCGTACCGCGTTCGATCTGGGGATCAACCACTTCGACCTGGCCAACAACTACGGCCCGCCCTACGGCAGCGCCGAGACCAATTTCGGCCGCCTGCTGCGCGAAGACTTCAAGCAGTACCGCGATGAACTGATCATCTCCAGCAAGGCCGGTTGGGACATGTGGCCCGGCCCTTACGGCCAGGGCGGCGGTTCGCGCAAATACGTGCTGGCCAGCCTCGACCAGAGCCTGCAACGCCTCGGTCTGGACTATGTGGATATCTTCTATTCCCACCGCTTCGACCCGGACACCCCGCTGGAAGAAACCGCCAGCGCCCTCGCCACTGCGGTGCAGCAAGGCAAGGCGTTGTACATCGGTATCTCGTCGTACTCCGGGGTGAAAACCCGCGAAATCGCCGCGTTGCTCAAAGAGTGGAAAGTGCCGCTGTTGATTCACCAACCGGCGTACAACCTGCTCAACCGCTGGGTGGAAAAGGACCTGCTCGACACCACCGACGAACTCGGCACCGGCGTGATTGCGTTCACTCCGCTGGCGCAAGGTCTGCTGACCGACAAATACCTCAACGGCGTGCCGGCGGATGCACGGGTCAATCGTCCGGGCGGTGGTTCGTTGCAGGCTTCGCACTTGTCCGAGGCCAACATCGCTCACGTGCGGGCGCTGAACGAGATCGCCAAGCGTCGTGGCCAGAGCCTGGCGCAACTGGCGTTGGCGTGGACGTTGCGCGATCCGCGAGTGACCTCGGCGCTGATCGGCGCGAGCCGGCCGGAGCAGATTATCGAGAACGTCGAAGCGTTGAAGAACCTGAGCTTCAGTGCGCAGGAGCTGGCGGAAATTGACCGGTTTGCCCAAGAGGGCGGGATCAATCTTTGGGAGAAGCCTTCCACGGCTGAATAAGTGACTGGCGCCGAGTCATTCGGCGCCTGCTCTGACGCTTTCGCGGGCAAGCCCGCTCCCACAGGGGGCCGAGTCGTACACAAAACTTGTGAACGCCGCTGTACCTGTGGGAGCGGGCTTGCCCGCGAAGAGGACGGCTCAAGCACCAGGAAAATCGGTGCCTATTTAAAGAACGGCACATCCCCCAATACCGTAGCCCGCTGCATCACCCGCCGCGCCGGACGGTAATCATCCACCGCGTAATGCTGGGTCACGCGGTTGTCCCAGAACGCGATGTCATCCTTCTGCCAGCGCCAGCGAATGGTGAATTCCGGGCGTGTCGCGTGGGCGAACAAGAACTTCAGCACCGCTTCACTCTCGGTTTCCGACAGCTCATTGATCTTCGACGTGAACCCTTCACTGACGAACAGCGAACGCCGTCCGCTCACCGGGTGTGTGCGAATTACCGGGTGCGACAGCGGTGGATTCTTGCGCCGCGCCGCTTCCCACTGCGCCAGTGCTTCCGGGGTATTGCCGTAGCGCTCCAGCGGAAACGAGCGGGTGAAATCATGCGTAGCGGTCAACCCTTCGAGCATTGCCTTCATCGGCGCCGACAGCGCTTCATACGCGGCAATGCCGCTGGCCCACAACGTGTCGCCACCAAACTCCGGCAACAGCTTGGCGCTGAGCACCGCGCCCATGGCCGGGGTCGGCAGGAAGGTCACGTCGGTGTGCCAGATCGCGTTGTCGCGCACGTCGGTGACGGCGGTGTCGAGGATCAGCACTTCTGGCTGTTCCGGCACGTTCGGGTAGATCGGATGAATGTGCAGATCGCCGAAGTAGGCGGCGAAACGCGCCTGCTGCGACGGCTCGATCGGCTGATTGCGGAAGAACAGCACCTGGTATTTGAGCAGCGCCTGCTCGATGGCGTCGCGTTGTTCCAGGTTCAGCGGCTGGCTGATGTCGACGCCGCTGATCTGTGCGCCGAGGGCCGAGCTTAACGGGGTGATGTTCAGGCTGCTCATGGTGGTTCTCTTCAATTCCGGGGCCCCGAAACTGTCGGGGTAGTCAGTGCTGAAAAATCAGTGGGCCTGGCCGTGCCACGGCACCAGCTTGCGTTGCAGGGCGCGCAGGCCCATTTCCATGGCGAAGGCGATCAGGGCGATGACCAGAATCCCCAGCACCACCACATCGGTAACCAGAAATTGCGCGGCCGACTGCACCATGAAGCCCAGGCCGCTGGTGGCTGCGATCAATTCGGCGGCGACCAGAGTCGACCAGCCGACACCCAGACCAATGCGCACACCGGTCAGAATGTCCGGCAGGGCGCTGGGCAAAATAACGTGGCGGATCAGTTGTGCGCGGGTGGCGCCAAGCGATTGCGCGGCGCGCAGTTTGGCCGGGTCGACGGTGCGCACGCCGGTGGCGGTAGCAATCGCGATCGGGGCGAAAATCGCCAGGTAGATCAGCAGCACTTTCGACAACTCGCCGATGCCGCACCAGATCACGATCAGCGGCAGATAGGCGAGTGGCGGAATCGGCCGGTAGAACTCGATCAGCGGATCGAGCACGCCACGGGCGATGCGATTGGCGCCGATCGCAATGCCCACCGGCACGGCGGTCAGAATCGCGAAACCGAGGCCCAGGCCAATGCGGCTCAGGCTCGCGCCCAAGTGCTGCCACAACGTCGAGTCCATGTAGCCCGTGGTCGCCAGCAACCAGCCTTTTTGCAGGACGGCAGACGGTGGCGGCAGGAACAGCGGCTCGATCAGGCCGGTGGCCGTGACGGCCCACCAGATCACCAGTAACGCGAACAGGGTCAGCAGGCTGATCCAGCGGATGCTGAGGCTGCGGCGCACGGGAATCGCCACCGACGTGGTGGCGGGTTTCACTGCGGTGGCGGAAACGTCGTAACTGCTCATGCGCGCTCCTGCCGTTGAACGGCGCTGCGTTGCGAGAACACTTTTGTCAGCACGTGTTCGCGGGTTTCGATGAAGCGTGGATCGGACTTGATCGCCCGCGCCGATTCGCCGGCGGCGTAACGCTTGCCGAAATCCAGGTGCAGGCGCTCGACGATCTGCCCCGGATTCGGCGCCAGCAGAATCAGGTCAGTGGCGAGGAACACCGCCTCTTCAATGTCGTGGGTGATCAGGAATACCGGTTTGGAGGTGCGTTGCCAGACTTGCAGCAACAGCTCCTGCATCTGTTCGCGGGTGAAGGCATCGAGGGCGCCGAAGGGTTCGTCCATCAGCAACACACGCGGGTCCGCCGCGAGGGCGCGGGCCAGGCCGACACGCTGCTTCTGGCCGCCGGAAAGCTGCCAGATGCGACGATGTTCAAAACCGCAAAGGTCGACCAGCGCCAGCATTTCCCGGGCGATCTGTTCGCGTTTGTCCCTGGCCACACCGGCCAGCTCCAGACCGAAGGCAACGTTGGCCAGCACGTCCTGCCAGGGCAGCAGGGCGTCGTCCTGGAATACCACGCCGCGCTCGGCGCTCGGGCCTTTGACCGGCACGTTGTCGAGAGTGATGCGCCCGGCGCTCGGTTCGACGAAACCGGCGATCAGGTTCAACAGCGAAGTCTTGCCACTGCCGGACGGGCCCAGGGCCACCAGCAATTGCCGAGGGCCGAGGGTCAGGGAAATGTCGGACAGAACCGGTTCCGGGCTGCCGGGATACTGTGCGCTGATGCGCTCCAGCTGTAGCAAGGCCATCGCAATTAACTCCCGATCAGTTGGTGATGTACTTGGCGCTGACGTACGGCGCGTAGTCCGGCAGTACCGCTTCGACCTTGCCTTGCTCCTTGAGGAACGCGGCGGTGTCGGTGATGGCTTTGGTGGTCGGTGCGCCGAGGTCGCTGACCTGATCCGCCGCCAGCGGGTAGACGTTGCCCTGCAGCAGCAATGGAATGTCGCTGGCCTTGGCGCCCGAGAGCTTCACCAGCTTGTCGACGTTGCTCTGATTGGCCAGCCAGGCTTTCGGATCCTTGCGGTAGTCGGCATAGGCGTCGAGGGTGACCTTGGCGAAAGCGGTAACGATTTCCGGGTGCTGCTCGGCGAAGTCCTTGCGCACGATCCAGGCGTCGAAGGTCGGCGCACCGAACTTGGCCAGTTCGCCGGAAGTGATCAGCACTTTGCCGTTTTCCTTGGCCACACCCAGCGCCGGATCCCAAACGTAGGTGGCGTCGATGTCACCGCGTTTCCACGCGGCAATGATCGCTGGTGGGGCGAGGTTGAGGACGGTGACTTTCGACGGGTCGATGTTCCAGTGCTTCAGTGCGGCGAGCAGGCTGTAGTGACCGGTGGACACGAACGGCACGGCGATTTTCATGCCGACCAGATCCTGCGGGGTTTTGATGCCGGAGCCGTCGCGGGCGACCAGTGCTTCGGCGGCGCCGATCTGGGTGGCGATGAGGAAGGTTTCCACCGGGACCTTGCGGGTGATCGCCGCGGTCAGCGGGCTGGAACCGAGGTAGCCGATCTGCACGTCGCCGGACGCGATGGCGGCGATGATGTCGGCACCGTTATCGAATTTGCGCCAGTTGATGTCGGCCTTGGTGGCTTTCTCGTAGGCGCCATCGGCCTGGGCAACTTTCGCCGGGTCAACGGTGGTCTGGTAGGCGACGGTGAGGTCGGCGGCCTGAGCCAGGAAACTCGCGGCAGCCAGAGAGGCCACGGCCAGCAGGCGAAGCGGGAAATTCAGTTTCATTGAAAAGCTCCATATCAGGCGACCGAACGTCGGCGTGAAAGGAGACTAAATGATCTAAGAAACTAAAAATAAATAACTTTTTAGAATGAGCTTATGAGCGGAAAAATCTAAGGAAGGGAAGGTGATAGTTCCCACGCAGACGGTTGACAGTTCCCACTCTGCGTGGGAATTCAGCTCGTGATGCTCTGCGTCACTGGGACGCAGAGCGTCCCTTGAGGCATTCCCACGCAGAGCGTGGGAACGATCAACGATAAAAGACAAACGATCAGTTGCTGATCGCCAGAATGCTCGCCTGATACGCACCGACAAACACGTCGAAATCGCCAACCTCGTTCTGTTCCAGCTCAGCCTGTTGCGCCAGCGAAGACCGCGCCAGTTCTTCGAACCTCGCTTGTTCTTCAGCCGCCAACGGCTCGCTGCGGAAGAACTCGGCGTGGGCCTGGCTCTGGCGCAGGGAGAATTGCGCGAAGCTTTCCTTGTGCGTGGCCATCGCCGCCAGCACCTGGGCCGAAGGCGTCAGGGACGAATCCTTGACCTTCGCCAACTGCGCATCGAGCGCCTTGCTGTGGGCATCGCCGCCGTGGCTTTGATCCAGCAGCGCCGCCAGCGGAGCGATTTTTTCCAGCAGTTCGGCGGCCCATTCCTTCAGCTCGACCGGTTGACCGTCGCGCTGCAATTGCAGGCCCGGACGGCGACCTTCCTTGACCACGCTGAGGAAGTTGGAGGTGGCGTTGCCGCAGGAGTTGTTGGTCAGCAGCGGGCTTTCGTTGAGTGCGCAGTACAGCAGGAACGCGTCGAGGAAGCGCGACTCGGTGAGGTCGATGCCCATCGGCAGGAACGGGTTGATGTCCAGGCAGCGCACTTCGACGTACTGAATGCCACGAGACATCAAGGCCTGGATCGGCCGCTCGCCGGTGTAGGTCACGCGTTTCGGGCGGATGTTCGAGTAGTACTCGTTTTCGATCTGCAGGATGTTGGTGTTCAACTGCACCCACTCGCCATCCTGGTGCGTGCCGACTTCGACATACGGCGCGTACGGCGTGGCCACCGCTTTGCGCAGGCTGTCGGTGTAGCTCGCCAGGTCGTTGTAGCACGGGGTCAGGCCGGCCTGGGCGTTGCTCTGGTAACCGAGGTCGCTCATGCGCAGGCTGGTGGCGTAAGGCAGGTACAGGGTGTCCGGATCCAGTTGTTCCAACTGATGCGGACGACCGCGCAGGAAACCGGCGTCCAGCGCCGGCGAGGCACCGAACAGGTACATCAGCAGCCAGCTGTAGCGGCGGAAATTACGGATCAGCGCGATATAGGACGATGACTGGAAATCCCGGTCGGTGCCGACGAAGCCTTCGGCTTCCTTGAGCAATGGCCAGAGCTTTTCCGGCAGGGAGAAGTTGTAGTGAATCCCGGCGATGCACTGCATGGTCTTGCCGTAACGCAGGGCCAGGCCCTTGCGGTAAACGTACTTGAGCTGTCCGATGTTGGAGGTGCCGTAATAGGCGATCGGGATGTCTTCCTCGGCCGGCAACGGGCACGGCATCGATGGACTCCACAGGTACTCGTTGCCGAGCTTGCTGTAGGCGAAGCGATGAATCTTTTCCAGGCTCGCCAGCGTGTCGGCAGGCTCTGGCAGGGCGGGCGTGATGAACTCCAGCAGCGACTCGGAATAGTCGGTCGTGATCTGTTCGTTGGTCAGCGCGGAACCCAGGGCTTCAGGGTGCGGGGTTTGGGCCAGGCGGCCTTCGCCGGTCACGCGCAGGCATTCACGTTCGATACCGTGAAGGCACTGCTCAAGCAGAGAGAGGTTAGCGCGCTCGCCGAGCAGAGCCAGGCGGCGGTTGAGAAGTTCGCTCAATTTGGATTCCTTCACGCGTCAGTCGCCCCAATATGGGGGTGGGCAGGACGGTCTACAAGGGTGAAGTTGAAACTGGCGTTTTCGCCTGGTTTTTCGGGCTCTGAAGCACCCGTTGAAACGCCAACTTCACTCCCTGAATCTGGCCGATGCACGCGAAGATTACGCAGTCCCTGTGGGAGCGGGCTTGCCCGCGAATGGGGCGTATCAGCCAGTATCAACTGGTCTGACACACCCCATTCGCGGGCAAGCCCGCTCCCACAGAAAAGCTCGACGCTGCAATCACAGCGCCGAAATTAACTCAAAATGATGAACAACATCTACAGGACAGCGAACGTGCCTTGCGCTTTTGCGACCAGTTTGTCGCCCTGCATCACATCGGCTTCGACCACCAGCGTGCGCCGGCCCGGGTGGATCACCCGTGCCGTGCACATCACCTCGCCTTCGGAGACGGCGCGGATGTAGTTGATCTTGCACTCGATGGTCGCGCTCTGCTGGTCAAAGCCGTGGGTGCTGGAACAGGCCAGCCCCATGGCGATATCCACCAGACTGAACAGCGCGCCGCCGTGCAGCTTGCCGCCGCGGTTGCGCAGTTCGGGTTCCAGCGCCAGGGCGACTTGCGCCACCCCGGTTTCCAGGCTGTGCAGGCGGCAGCCCAACAGCTTGAAAAACGCGCTCTCGACGAGCCCGGCCGGAATGTCCATCAGCGTTTCTTCAACTGCTTGGCGTTGGCAAACAACGACGCCATCGCGTTATTCACCGGAGCAGCCGGGGTGCTTTCCTTGCGTGGCGCCGAACCCTGCGACTGGCGTGGTGCCGAGCCCGGACGCGAGCCACGGGCACCGTCGATCTTCTCGCCCGGGGTGTCGCTCATGCGCATCGACAGGCCGACGCGTTTGCGCGGGATGTCGACTTCCATGACCTTCACTTTCACCACATCACCGGCCTTCACCGCTTCGCGCGGATCCTTGATGAATTTCTCCGACAGCGCCGAAATGTGTACCAGACCGTCCTGGTGCACGCCGATATCGACGAACGCACCGAACGCGGTGACGTTGGTCACCACGCCTTCGAGGATCATCCCCAGTTGCAGGTCCTTCAAGTCCTCGACGCCTTCCTGGAACTCGGCGGTCTTGAACTCCGGACGCGGGTCGCGGCCCGGCTTTTCCAGTTCCTGCAGGATGTCGGTGACGGTGGGCAGACCGAAGGTCTCGTCGGTGAACTTCTTCGGATCCAGGCGCTTGAGGAACCCGGCGTCGCCGATCAGCGAGCGGATGTCGCGGTCGGTTTCAGCGGCGATGCGTTGCACCAGCGGATAGGCTTCCGGGTGAACGGCCGAGGAATCCAGCGGGTTGTCGCCGTTCATCACGCGCAGGAAGCCGGCGGCCTGTTCGAAGGTTTTCTCGCCCAGACGCGCGACTTTCTTCAACGCAGCGCGGGTCTTGAACGCGCCGTGCTCGTCACGGTGAGTCACGATGTTCTGCGCCAGGGTCGCGTTGAGGCCGGAGATCCGCGCGAGCAGCGCCACGGACGCGGTGTTCACGTCCACACCCACGGCGTTCACGCAGTCCTCGACCACGGCGTCCAGGCCGCGCGCCAGTTTCAGCTGCGACACGTCGTGCTGGTACTGGCCGACACCGATGGATTTCGGATCGATCTTCACCAGTTCGGCCAGCGGATCCTGCAAGCGACGGGCGATCGACACGGCGCCACGGATCGATACGTCCAGATCCGGGAATTCCTTGGCTGCCAGCTCCGAGGCCGAATACACCGACGCGCCCGCCTCGGACACCATGACTTTGGTCATTTTCATCGCCGGATATTTTTTGATCAGCTCGATCGCCAGCTTGTCGGTTTCACGGCTGGCGGTGCCGTTGCCGATGGCGATCAGGTCGATCGAGTGCTTGGCGCACAGGGCGGCCAGGATGGCGATGGTCTGATCCCATTTGTTGTGCGGCACGTGCGGGTAAACCGTGGTGTGATCCAGCAGCTTGCCGGTGGAGTCGACCACCGCAACCTTGCAACCGGTACGCAGGCCCGGGTCGAGGCCCAGGGTGGCGCGCGGGCCGGCCGGGGCGGCCAGCAGCAGGTCGTGCAGGTTGTGAGCGAACACGTTGATCGCTTCGGTTTCGGCGCCGTCGCGCAACTCGCCCAGCAGGTCGGTTTCCAGGTGAGTGTAGAGCTTGACCTTCCAGGTCCAGCGCACCACTTCACCCAGCCATTTGTCGGCCGGCCGGTTCTGGTTCTGAATGCCGACGTGCTGGCCGATCATGCCTTCGCACGGGTGCAGGGTGCCCGGCAGTTCTTCGCCGACTTTCAGCGCGCAGCTGAGGATGCCTTCGTTGCGGCCACGGAAAATTGCCAGCGCGCGGTGCGACGGCACGCCTTTGAGCGGTTCGTCGTGTTCGAAGTAATCGCGGAACTTGGCGCCTTCCTCCTCCTTGCCGGCGATCACGCGGGCACTGAGGGTGGCTTCCTGCTTCAAATAGTTGCGCAGTTTTTCCAGCAGGTTGGCGTCTTCGGCGAAACGCTCCATGAGGATGTACTTGGCGCCTTCCAGCGCAGCCTTGATGTCCGCCACGCCTTTTTCGGCGTCGATGAAGCGCGCTGCTTCGGTTTCCGGGGCCAGGTTCGGATCGTTGAACAGCCCGTCGGCCAGCTCGCCGAGGCCGGCTTCCAGGGCGATCTGGCCCTTGGTACGGCGCTTCTGTTTGTACGGCAGGTACAAGTCTTCGAGGCGGGTCTTGGTGTCGGCGAGTTTGATTTCGCGCTCCAGCTCAGGGGTGAGTTTGCCCTGCTCCTGAATGCTGGAAAGAATGCTGATGCGCCGTTCGTCGAGTTCTCGCAGGTAGCGCAGACGCTCTTCCAGATGACGCAATTGGGTGTCATCGAGGCTGCCGGTCACTTCTTTCCGGTAACGGGCGATGAAGGGAACGGTAGAGCCTTCATCGAGTAGCGCGACGGCCGCTTCGACCTGTTGTGGGCGTACGCCGAGTTCCTCGGCGATGCGGCTGTTGATGCTGTCCATAAAACCACCTGACAAATTGTGAAAGCAGGCTCGCAGGCGCGTAAATAAAGGCCCGGAGTCTGGTGGGGCGGCTTGATGCTGGCCGCTGCCTGGGTCAAAAGGCATCCCATTGACCCGTGAAATCGAACAATTACTGCGGCGCCCATGAAAATAAGGGGCGGCCACCTGCGGTAACGATTCAGACGTTGCCTGACACAAAAGGCCGCGCATTATAACCAGCGTTCTGTCATTCGGGGGCGACGCAGTCTGTAGGCACAAGCCCCGGTTTTCTGGCAGTGAAGGAAAAATCTGCTAACAATGCACACGGTGCGTATAACGGCAGCTACGCCATAATGCGCGCCGAGCTAAAAGGAGCATCCAATGAGCAGCACTGCACAAACTGCTGAAGGCGAAAAAATTCTCATCGTTGACGACGATCCGGGGCTGAGCAGCCTGCTGGAACGCTTTTTCGTCAGCAAGGGCTACCGTGCCCGCGCCGTACCGAATACCGAGCAGATGGATCGTCTGCTGTCGCGTGAAGTGTTCAACCTGGTCGTCCTCGACCTGATGCTGCCGGGCGAAGACGGCCTCACCGCTTGCCGCCGCCTGCGCGGTGCGAACAATCAGATTCCGATCATCATGCTCACCGCCAAGGGCGACGAGCTGAGCCGTATCAAGGGTCTGGAACTGGGCGCCGACGACTACCTGGCCAAGCCGTTCAACCCGGACGAGCTGATGGCTCGCGTCAAAGCCGTATTGCGCCGCCAGGCGGCACCGGTGCCGGGCGCGCCGGGCAGTGAAGAAGAAAACGTCACGTTTGGCGATTACGTGCTGTCCCTGGCCACCCGGGAACTCAAGCGCGGCGACGAAGTGCACATGCTCACCACCGGTGAGTTTGCGGTACTCAAGGCTCTGGTGATGAATGCCCGCCAGCCACTGACCCGCGACAAACTGATGAACCTGGCCCGTGGCCGCGAGTGGGATGCTCTGGAGCGTTCCATCGACGTGCAGATTTCTCGTCTGCGCCGGATGATCGAACCCGATCCGTCCAAACCGCGTTACATTCAGACCGTCTGGGGTGTCGGCTACGTGTTCGTGCCGGATGGCAACTCCACCAAGTGATGGGTGATTTGTAGGAGCGGGTCTGCGCGAAACGGTCGGAAATGCCGTCCGCGCAGACTCGCAATCCGCAATATGCGAGCATTGCTCGCTCCTGCAAGTGTGTAGCGCTTATCCATGAAAACCCCCGTCTGGTTCCCCCAAAGTTTCTTCTCCCGCACCCTGTGGCTGGTGCTCATCGTCGTATTGTTTTCCAAGGCACTGACTCTGGTTTATCTGTTGATGAACGAGGACGTGCTGGTGGATCGGCAATACAGCCACGGCGTCGCCCTGACGCTGCGTGCCTACTGGGCGGCCGACGAAGAAAACCGCGCGAAAATCGCTGATGCCGCGACCCTGATCCGGGTGGTTGGTGCCGGTGTGCCGGAAGGTGAACAGCACTGGCCGTACAGCGAAATCTACCAGCGGCAGATGCAGGCGGAGCTGGGCGCCGACACCGAAGTGCGCTTGCGCATGCACTCGCCGCCGGCCTTGTGGGTTCGCGCGCCGAGTCTCGGTGATGGTTGGCTGAAAGTCCCGCTGTATCCACACCCGCTGCGCGGCCAGAAAATCTGGAACGTGCTTGGCTGGTTCCTGGCGATCGGTTTGCTGTCCACGGCGTCGGCGTGGATTTTCGTCAGCCAGCTCAACCAACCGTTGAAACGTCTGGTATATGCCGCCCGGCAACTCGGCCAGGGCCGTAGCGTGCGCCTGCCGATCAGCGATACCCCCAGCGAAATGGCCGAGGTTTATCGTGCGTTCAACCAGATGGCCGAAGACGTCGAGCAGGCCGGTCGCGAGCGTGAGCTGATGCTCGCGGGGGTATCCCATGACTTGCGCACACCGCTGACCCGTTTGCGGCTGTCACTGGAGTTGATGGGCGACCGCACCGACCTGACCGAGGACATGGTCCGAGACATCGAAGACATGGACGCGATCCTCGACCAGTTCCTCGCATTCATTCGCGATGGCCGGGACGAGTCGGTGGAGGAAGTGGATCTCAGCGATCTGGTGCGTGAAGTGGCGGCGCCCTTCAACCAGAGTGAAGAGAAAGTACGCCTGCGCCTGGAGCCGATCCAGCCGTTCCCGCTGCGTCGGGTGTCGATGAAGCGTTTGCTGAACAACCTGATCGGCAACGCCTTGAATCATGCCGGCGGCAGCGTGGACGTCGCGGCCTATGTCTCCGGAGACACCAGTGCGCCGTACGTGGTGCTGAGCGTAATGGATCGGGGTGCGGGGATCGATCCTTCCGAGCTTGAGGCGATCTTCAACCCGTTCACCCGTGGCGATCGTGCGCGGGGCGGCAAGGGCACCGGGCTGGGACTGGCGATTGTGAAGCGGATTGCTTCGATGCACGGCGGCAATGTCGAGTTGCGCAACCGCTCCGGTGGCGGGCTGGAGGCGCGGGTCCGGTTGCCATTGGGATTGATGCTGCCGCGAGACGCGGTTTAAGTTTCAGGCGGCCTTGCGGCCGCCTGATTCAAGGTTCAACCCTTGCCTTTTGTGCGGGTCATGTTCGGCCCGCCATTCTTCTCAAGGTGCTCGATGATGATCCCCGCCACGTTTTTGCCCGTGGTGGTTTCGATCCCTTCCAGACCCGGTGACGAATTCACTTCCATCACCAGCGGCCCGTGGTTGGAACGCAGAATATCCACGCCCGCCACCGTCAGCCCCATGACCTTGGCTGCACGCAGCGCAGTCATGCGTTCTTCCGGGGTGATTTTGATCAGGCTGGCGCTGCCGCCCCGGTGCAGGTTGGAGCGGAACTCGCCGGGCTTGGCCTGACGCTTCATCGCCGCGATCACCTTGTCGCCGACCACGAAGCAGCGGATGTCCGCGCCGCCGGCTTCCTTGATGTATTCCTGCACCATGATGTTCTGCTTCAGGCCCATGAACGCCTCGATCACCGACTCTGCCGCCGTCGCGGTTTCACACAACACCACGCCGATTCCCTGGGTGCCTTCCAGCACCTTGATCACCAGCGGCGCGCCGTTGACCATGTCGATCAGGTCGGGAATGTCATCCGGCGAGTGGGCGAACCCGGTCACCGGCAGGCCGATGCCCCGGCGCGACAGCAATTGCAGCGAACGCAGCTTGTCCCGGGAGCGGGCGATGGCCACCGATTCGTTGAGCGGAAACACTCCCATCATTTCAAACTGGCGCAACACTGCGCAGCCATAAAACGTCACCGACGCGCCGATCCGCGGGATCACTGCATCGAAACCCTCCAGCGGCTTGCCGCGGTAGTGGATCTGCGGCTTGTGGCTGGCAATGTTCATATAGGCGCGCAAGGTGTCGATCACCACCATTTCATGCCCGCGTTCAGTTCCGGCTTCGACCAGACGGCGGGTGGAATACAGACGCGGATTTCGCGACAGCACAGCGATCTTCATGCAACACCTGTGGAGGAGGTAGATACCGGGAACACCGGCTTGTCTTGTACATATTTGATGCCCGGATTGACCACCAGCTGGCCGTCGATCAGGGCTTTGGAACCGAGCAACAGGCGATAGCGCATGGACTTGCGGCAGGCGAGGGTGAACTCGATCGGCCAGACCCTGTCACCCAGGGCCAGCGTGGTGCTGATCACGTAGCGCACCTGGGCCTGGCCATTGGAACTCTTGATGGTCTTGCGGGCGACCAGCGGCGCCTCGCATCGCCGATGGCGCAACTGCACGACGGTGCCCAGGTGCGCGGTGAAGCGCACCCACTTCTCACCGTCGCGTTCGAACGGCTCGATGTCGGTGGCATGCAGGCTGGAGGTGCTGGCGCCGGTATCGATTTTTGCCCGAAGGCCGGCGACTCCCAGATCCGGAAGCGCCACCCACTCGCGCAGACCGATAACGGTCAAATGGTCAAATGTCTTCAAAGGAAAAAACCAACGATTAACGCGTCCACGCTTCAGGGGACACCTGGGCCAACGCTTTGAATGCGGGCCTGGCGAACCAGAAACCCTGCATCAGAAATATTCCGCAGTCCGCCAGGAAATCCCGTTCCCCCGCAATCTCTATGCCTTCGGCGATGACTGTAACGTTCAACTCCGCACAGATTGTGACAATCCCCCGAACGATAGCCTGACGAACACGGTCACGGTCGATATCGCGGATCAGCGACATGTCGAGTTTGATCAGATCCGGTTGGAAATCGGCCAGCAGATTGAGCCCCGAATAACCGGCACCGAAATCGTCGATGGCCGTCTTGAAGCCGAATTCGCGGTATTCACGCAGAATATTGGTCAAATGGCGATAGTTATCTACGTGCTCGCTTTCCAGGGTTTCGAAAATCAGCCGGTCGATCGGGAAATTGTGTTTCCTGGCAGCCTCCAGGGTGCTGCGAATGCATAACTCTGGACGATAGACGGCGTTGGGCATGAAGTTGATCGACAAGTGTGTCTGCATATTTAGTTCGGCTGCGCCTTCGATGGCGCGAGTCCGGCAGAGCTGGTCGAAACGGTAGCGATTATCTTCCGTAACCTGATCCAGCACGGTTAAAGCGCCTTCACCGGCCACACCACGAACCAGTGCCTCGTAGGCGTACACCGACTCGTCACGCAGATCCACGATGGGCTGATAGGCGAAGGAAAAATCGAAGCCCAGCGGTTCGCTTTGCTGGCAGCCCGCGCACCCGGATTTGGGTGAGGTCAATGAAGACGGAAATTTGGTCACTCGATCACTCCATGCCGTTGACCCGGCGAAGATCACAGTTTATCTGGAGGGCCGGATTCTTGCGCCCGACAGAATCGGTAGTACAGTTCCGACTACTGGCTGAACGAGGAATTCATATGGCGCAAAAACAGGAAGAGGACGACAAGGTCCGTCTCGACAAGTGGCTGTGGGCTGCGCGTTTTTTCAAGACTCGCGCGTTGGCCAAGGCTGCCATCGAGAGCGGCAAAGTGCATTGTCGGGGAGAGCGCTGCAAACCTGGCAAAGAACCACGCATTGGTGATGAGTTCGAGATTCGTACCGGCTTCGACGAGAAGACCGTGGTGGTTCAGGCCTTGTCGATCGTGCGTCGCGGCGCACCTGAGGCGCAGACGCTGTATGCCGAGACCGAGGCGAGTATTGCCAAACGTGAATCGGCTGCTGCGATGCGCAAGGCCGGCGCTCTGGGCGTGACCACTGACGGTAAACCGAGCAAGAAGCAGCGTCGGGATCTGTTTAAATTTCGTGGGAACAGTAGCGGCGAATAAAAAAACGCAGCCTGCCGGACTGGGTTCAAGACCCGCTGGCGGCTGCGTTTTTTTCAGCCATTTGATTACTGCGCGGACACCACACTCATCCGCGAAATCACCGGCAGTTTGCCCAGCAGCCGGAAAACCGGCGACGTGACCTTCAACCAGAAGTTCGCCGCGTGATAAGCAAATGGCGTGTAGTAACCCCAGCCCAGTGCCCACACCGCCAGCAGCATGCCGCCGATGTAATCGTCCTGGCCCCAATGGGCACCGGCGACCAGACGCGGCAGCATGAACAGCAGCGCCAGGCCCCAGATCACTGCGAACTGGCCGACCGTGCGGCTGAACACGCCCATGAACAGCGCCCAGATCAGCAACACCGAAGCGTGGTCACCGGGGAAGCTCTGGCTCGAGCGATCCTTCAGTTCCCATGTCTTCTCCAGATGCGGGAAGTAATCGCTGATATGCACCGCGCCTTCGAGCACCATCGACGGGCTGCTGTGTTGCCAGTCCATGTGATCGGCGAACTTGGAAAACAGCGCGCGGATCACCACCATCAACAGCAGGATCGAGAAAAATCCGAAAAAGGCGCGACGCACGTCAATCGCCCTGAACACCCAGTCGCCCTTGATCAGCAGCATCAGCAGAATCAGGCCGACGACGATGTCGAACGGTCGCAGACTTGCAATTGCCCAGATGTGGAGCCATATGGGGTTGCTGGCCAGCGGTGCGTTGAGTGAGCGGAACAGCCACTCGTCGAAAATCACACACAGCATCTGACCCGTAGGCCATAACCAGAAAGCCAACAGTGCCAATGGCACGATGTTGCACAGAACCAGCCGGCCGAGGTTCCACCTTGATTGGAACAAACCCGGATTGTTCATAAAATGCCTCCCGTGGCTGAACATCGGCATCAAGAAGGATGCCAGAAGCGCGGAATTTTCATCCTTTGTAACCATTTTGTCATCACATTCAGATACCCAGACCTATGACCGATTTCCTCGATACCGATTACACCCAACGCTTCATCTTCGATGACAGCGACACTCGCGGCGAACTGGTGTCGCTGGAGCGCAGCTATGCCGAAGTGCTCGCCAAGCACCCGTACCCGGAACCGGTTGCGCAATTGCTGGGCGAACTGATGGCTGCCGCGTCGTTGCTGGTGGGCACCCTGAAATTCGATGGCTTGCTGATTCTTCAGGCCCGTTCCGAAGGCCCGATCCCGCTGCTGATGATCGAGTGCTCCAGCGAGCGCGAAATCCGTGGCCTGGCGCGCTATCACGCCGATCAGATTCCGGCCGACGCCACCCTCGGCGAACTGATGCCCAACGGTGTGCTGGCCTTGACCGTCGACCCGATCGTCGGCCAGCGCTATCAGGGCATCGTCGACCTCGACGGCGAAACCCTGTCCGACTGCTTCACCAACTATTTCGTCATGTCCCAGCAGGTTGGCACCCGCTTCAAGCTGTGCGCCGATGGTCGTCGTGCCCGTGGTCTGCTGCTGCAGCAACTGCCGGCCGATCGCTTGAAAGACGAAGAAGAACGCGCCGCCAGCTGGCAGCACATCACCGCGTTGGGCAACACCCTGACCGCTGATGAACTGTTGAGCCTGGACAACGAAACGATTCTGCATCGCCTCTACCATGAAGAGCAGGTTCGTCTGTTCGATGTGCAGAAATTGCGCTTCCACTGCAGCTGCTCCCGCGAGCGTTCGGGCAATGCACTGGTCAGCCTGGGTCTGGAAGATGCGCAGGCACTTGTTGCCGAGCAAGGTGGACAAGTCGAGATCGATTGCCAGTTCTGCAACCAGCGCTACCTGTTCGATGCGGCAGATATCGCTCAATTGTTCGCTGGCGCAGGCGTCGAGACGCCGTCAGAGACCCGGCACTAAAACGGTTCAGCGCAGGTAAATTCACTGCTCAACGACGGAATAACGCCGTTACGACGGGAGGGCCCTACTCTTTTTGGGCTTTTCTGGCATAATCCGGCCCACTTTTTTCGCGGTAGTAGTGCACGACTTTCTACTACAAAACGTTTGGAGCACACTCGGCCACTGGCCGACGGGGAACCTCATGACGCAAGCCAATAACGCCGTGTACACCGATCTGAGTGTTGATGATCTGGTAAAAGAAGCCCTGAACCGCGGTGAAGGCGAGCTTGCCGATACCGGCGCTCTGGTTGTTCGCACCGGTCACCGCACCGGCCGTTCGCCAGTCGACCGTTTCATCGTTGAAGAGCCTTCCACCCAGGCTGCCATTGCCTGGGGCCCGATCAACCGCAAGTTCCCGGCCGACAAGTTCGACGCGCTGTGGGCTCGTGTTGAAGCATTCAACAACGCGCAAGAGCATTTCGTTTCCCACGTGCATGTAGGCGCGGCCGAAGATCACTACCTGGCCGTGAAGATGACCACCCAGACTGCCTGGCAGAACCTGTTCGGTCGTTGCCTGTTCATCAACCCGGCTCAGTACAACCCGGCCGGTCGCGAAGAGTGGCAAGTGCTGAACGTTGCCAACTTCGAGTGCGTACCAGAGCGTGACGGCACCAACTCCGACGGTTGCGTGATCATCAACTTCGCCCAGAAGAAAGTGCTGATCGCCGGCATGCGTTACGCCGGTGAAATGAAGAAAGCCATGTTCTCCGTGCAGAACTTCCTGCTGCCGGCCGCTGACGTGCTGCCAATGCACTGCGCTGCCAATATCGGCGAAGAAGGCGACGTGACCCTGTTCTTCGGTCTGTCGGGCACCGGCAAGACCACCCTGTCCGCCGACGAAAGCCGTTATCTGATCGGTGACGACGAACACGGCTGGGGCGAAGGCGTTGTCTTCAACATCGAAGGCGGCTGCTACGCCAAGTGCATCGACTTGTCCGAGAAGAACGAGCCGGTCATCTGGAAAGCCATCAAGCACGGCGCGGTGCTGGAAAACGTCGTGATCGACGACGCCAAGCACGCCGACTACGCCGATGTCAGCCTGACCCAGAACAGCCGCGCGGCCTACCCGCTGGAGCACGTTGCCAAGCGTTCCGCGAAGAACCTGGGCGGTGAGCCAAACGCTGTGATCTTCCTGACCTGCGACCTGACCGGCGTCCTGCCACCCGTGTCGATCCTCAACGAAGAACAAGCGGCCTATCACTTCCTGTCCGGCTACACCGCACTGGTGGGCTCGACTGAAATGGGCTCGGGCAGCGGCATCAAGTCGACCTTCTCCACCTGCTTCGGCGCACCATTCTTCCCGCGTCCGGCCGGCGAATACGCTGAACTGCTGATCAAGCGCATCCGCGGCTTCGGCTCCAAGGTCTACCTGGTCAACACCGGCTGGACCGGCGGTGGCTACGGCGTCGGCAAACGCTTCAACATCCCGACCACCCGCGCGGTGATCGCAGCGATCCAGAGCGGCGCGCTGATCGGCGCAGCCACCGAGCACCTGGACACCATCAACCTGGACGTGCCACTGGCTGTACCGGGCGTCGAAACCAACCTGCTCAACCCGCGCAACACCTGGGCTGACAAGGCTGCGTACGACGAAGCTGCCAAAGCACTGGCCGGTCTGTTCATCGAGAACTTCAAGAAGTTCGAAGTGAGCGACGCGATCAAGGCTGCCGGGCCTAAGTTGTAAGACTGGGTTTTGGTGAATGAAAAAGCCGCCTCTTGAGGGCGGCTTTTTTGTGGGTGATTGGTTAGACATCGTTGTCAGATCAGCTGCCATTATTCCCGCAGAGTCCGCGCTGAACAGCCAGAATAATGCTACTTAAGGGTCCGCGAACTCCTAAGCATTTTTTCTCCAGTCATCATGGCCATTGCCTTCTGGTATGCAGCACTCGCAGCACTTCCACAGCATCAAATTTGATTGCGTAGATGATGATGTAGTTTGGGGTGACGACGATTTCGCGGGTGCCTTCCGCGATACCTTTTCGGTATATGGCTGGGTGCTTGCGAGCGCTTTCTCCTTTCAGTTCGAAAACCTCATCGAGCTCAATCGCTGCAACGGGATTTTCCTGTCCGATACGCTCCATGATGTTGTCTCGGTCATCCAGCGCCTCTTGGCGCCAGACCAACCTCATCAACGTACTCGCTGACGCAAGGCATCCCGCTTGGCGGCAAATAATTTGCGAGCGTCTTCATCGCTGACGCTGGGTCTTGTGTCATCAATGCTGATTTGTACCTGTTGTTTGACCCATTCTTCATATGCAGCGGCTTCATGAGCTTGCTTCATCGCTTCGGCGCGATCAGGGCGAGCATAGGTTTTTATTTGAAGAGGATCATAACTGGAGGCGTCCACATCGAAGTGATTGATACCCACTCCTTGCAGGTAGGTCACCAGTGTTTCGAACCGCTTAAACAGCCGCACCTGGCCACTGCGTTGCGCCGCCAGTGAATACTCTTTGCTTCCTTGCTGAACTTGAATCGACCAGCCACCGGGCTTGGCGACGATATGTGCGCTACTGATCGAACCGCTCTCAAACAGTCGCGTGAGAGTGCTGTGATCAATGGTTTCAATGGTCATGAAAGCAAGCCCTTGGTTGAACAATGGCTCCCATCGTACGCAATCAATAATAGTTTGCAAAATTCAGGTCCTTAAGTTTTGCGCCGGAAATGTCAGCGTCAGTGTTCGAGATGGAGACAGACAGTTCTAGCCATGAACACGCCTGCCCGAAGTTCGTCAGGCCGGGGCTTTCCAGCTGAGCACTTTCTGCTGGGCGACTTGCAGCAGGTCACAGCCGTCTTTGGTCAGCAGGTAGAGGGCGTGGGTGATGTGCGGGATGTCTTCGACGTCGGCGTGTTTGAAGCAGAGGCAGTAGAGGGTTTGCAGCAGGTCGCTTGAGGCGCGTAGGCGCTGGACGGCGCATTCGAGGATGTCTTGCGGGTTGGCTTCGGTGTCGATGACGAGGGGCTTGGTGTCGGTGAGATTGGAGTCGAGTGGGCGGTAGCGATTGGAGTGGAGCTCGTTCCATGATTTCATTTTTTAGATCCTCAATTGCTTCGAATGAAGCCACCACATCGTGACCAAGCGACTGGAGGCGACTGTGTTCGGGTTGGTCAACCGGTGAGGATCATGCACATACCCGGCACGCTCGAAAGCGTCCCAAACACAGCCACCATAACGCTGCTGGCAATTGAGTGCCGGCAGCATACAGCGGACGCGAATGCATGATCCATTCGGGTGACCAAGCCCGAGTCGCTGAATTGTCAGCGACAGTCACAACTATAGGTTTCGGCCCACTGGCGCCGATAGAAGACAAGGCGCCGCTGCGTGTAGGAACGGGATGCAGATTCGTGCAGCCCGTTCCTACGGATCAATCACGGTTTTCAACGAATCGATCGATACGCCTCAATATCCAGCACACTCGTGGTCAGCCCGGTCGCCGGGGTATAGATCGTGCCTTTCACCGTCGAGAACGGAACGCCTTTGCTGCCCAGCGAAACGTAGCGCTCGCCTTGATCCAGCTCGGTGAACCAGGTGTAGGAACACTTCTCCATGGCCTTGTATTTCGCTGCCGCGTTGACGATGGCGGCGGTGTGGTTGCGAAGGGCGGCATCGGTGAGGTTGAGGTTTTTGTCGAGTACGGTGCCCCAGCGTTTCAGGCAGACCTCGGCAAAGTGGCGCACGATCAGGCCGGGTTCGGCCAGCACTTTTGGACCACTGTTGCCATCGGCGGAGGCGTTGCCCACCAGGGTGGCGTGACGGCCGGGCATCGGGAAGATGCTGGTCTTGGTTCCGGTCGCGGTTTGCGGGATGACGCAACTGAAGCCCTTGGAACGTTCATCCCGAGCGTAGAAACCCACATACTCTTTTACGTTGCTGTTGAGCTTTACCCGATGTTCCTGAAAGTTGCCAATACCTGGCACCGGGTCAATGGCGAAGATATTCACTGGAATGTTTTTCAGTGCACTGTCCTTGAACATGACATTGGCCAGCATGTGACAACTGATACCCCCGCGGCTCCAGCCCACCAGATTGACTTTTGTTGGAATAACACCACCCTTTCGGAAGGTTTTAATAATCTGCTCCTGTAACTTCTGTTGCGTGACGCTGCGATCGCCATAGTTGTATTTGCGCCACAGCCACGAACCTTCGACCTTTACATCTTCAATCGGGATGCCGGCGGCTTTGAGGCGGTTATATTCCGCTTCGGTCAGTTGCTCGCGCTGCCAGTCACATTGGCCCTTGATGATGTTTACCGCGTGTTGGACGTTCTCCTCCCAGCCCTTGCCGAACAAAGTTCCGCTGAGACCGTAGTCCTTGGATTTGGTGAACAGATCATCAGCTTGCAGGTTGCTGGTACCGGGGCCATCGACGACGATCCATTCGGCGAACTCGCGCCCCGTGTGATGAGACGCAAGTGTGGAGACCAATTCTCCATTCCAATAGTTTTCGTGAGTATCATCAAACTTTGTCGAACCTGTACCGCAAAAGAAAATAGTCAGCGTAGTCATGTTATTGCTCTTGGTTGATGTAAGAGCGAACAGGCTAGTTCTGAACTTTGCTGTAAGGGAAGTGGTGGGTTGTTGCGAACTTTGTAAGTTTGTCCGCGAGCGCTAATTATTTAATCGTTGCCTGGCAACTTCCAATAAGTCGCAGCCGTCCTGCGTCAATAAATAAAGCGCATTGACGATGTTGGGGATGTCTTTTACATCGGCCTGTTTGAAACACAAGCAGTAAAGAGTTTCCAGAAGATCGCTGGCGGCGCGCAACCGAAGATCGGCGGCATCGAGTAAGTCAACCGGTGTTGCTTCGGTGTCGATGACCATTACCGGGTTGTTGCCGTCGCAGCTCTTGAGAGGGCGAAAACGATTATTCAGCGGTGTGGAAATGTTCATGTTTGAGGCGTGTCCTTTTCGAAGTCGCTTCGGCGGGCCGACACAGAGTTTTCAGTCGCGCCGGCCACTATAGAAGGGCTCCTTCGAATGGGACAAGACAGCCACAATGGACAGAATTCGTAGGGGTTTTTCCGGGGTTCGGGCATTTTCCCTACGCAGTTTTACGGCTTTTTCACAGCCAAACCCTGAGTGGAGAGATTTCCTACGTGTTTAGCGGGCGATTCCCGTTAAACATCTGTATGGTGCGCGCCAGAATCCGTGGGGCGTTTCCGGACGTCCGACCCAGACTTAAAGGGAATTAGGTATGCAGTGGCTACGAATGGCCTCGATCATTTTGCTTTGGGCCAGTGGATGTCGTTTGGCGTTGGCCTCCGAGGCGGGCAACGGACTGTTGCTCGCGCACGTGGAGCGCACGGACTGGCCGGACGCACTCACGACCCAGGCCGGCATCGACACGGCTTCCCGTGCCGAAGTGTTGATGTTCGGCAAGGCACTGCTGGCCTGCGAAGGCCTGGATGAATCCGCACTCAAACAACGCCTGGGTGTGCCGCATGCGCAGCTCAAGTCAATCCGTCAGGTGCGTGAGGGTTTATGGGATCGTCTGCTCGCCACCTATCGCAACGCCAGTCAGAGCTGCGACGAGCAAGCGTTCTGCCCACGGGTGCGCAGTGTTGCCGACCTGCGTCAGCTGGCGGCGGCATTCACCGGTGATATCAGCCCGGCCCATGCACTGTGGGCCAGCAAAAGCCTGGGCGTGCATGAGCAGCTGTTGAACGAGCAATTGCGAGTGGCGGTGTTGCAGCCGTAGAGTCTGCTAAGCCGTTGGCGTGGGGCTCGCCGCCACCACGCTGGCGAGTGGCGGAAGCTCGCCGGGAAAGGGCAGGCACCCGCCCAGTAACAGGCTCTGGACAAGAAGGGCGAAGAGCAATTTCAAACGGTTCGACATATTCATTCCTTGGCGAGTCTCTAGATGTATCGGCCGTCCTGGCGCGATGAATGTCGGACGTTACTCTCGCCACGGCGATGCAGGCGAGGAACAAAGTGTTTCGTTTGTTTCAAGCCGTGACTCGGCATTTCACGCTGTATCATCCCGTATCGATTTGACCCCCGACCTTTCTCGACGCGCTGCGATCGCCCGCTAGGCTGTTGGCATCACAGCGGTCAACGGAGTGACAGCGAATGCACAACACCCTGGAACAGGTTTTCGGTTATCCACAGTTTCGTCCCGGTCAAGAAGCGGCAATCAGCGCCGTTCTCGCCGGGCGCTCGGCGGCTGCGATCTTTCCCACCGGCTCCGGCAAGTCCCTTTGTTATCAGGTGCCGGCAATCCTGCTGCCACACCTGACGCTGGTGGTCTCGCCGCTGCTGGCGTTGATGCAGGATCAGCTGGAGTTCTTGCGTCGGCACGGGATTTCGGCAGGCAGCATCGATTCGGCGCAGAGCCGCGAAGACGCCAACAATGTGATGGCTCGCGCCCGTTCCGGTGAACTGAAGATCCTGATGATTTCCGTGGAGCGTTTGAAGAACGAGCGCTTTCGCAACTTTTTGCAGCAGGTGCCGATCTCGCTGCTGGTGGTGGACGAGGCGCACTGCATCTCCGAGTGGGGCCACAATTTCCGCCCCGACTACCTCAAGCTGCCGGACTACCAGCGCCAGTTCAACATCCCGCAAACCTTGCTGCTGACCGCCACGGCAACACCGAAAGTCATCGCCGACATGCAGGCGAAATTCGCCATCGCTGCAGAAGATGTGGTGACCACCGGTTTCTATCGGCCCAACCTCAATCTGCTGGTCGAGCCGGTGCGTGGACAGGACAAGCGCCGCCGGCTGGTGGAGTGGATGAGCGAGCGTGCGGGTCAGCCGAGCATCGTCTACGTCACCCTGCAGAAAACCGCCGAACAGATTGCCGAACATCTTGAGCGCAATGGCATTCAGGCCGAGGCTTATCACGCCGGTTTGCCCCATGAGCAACGGGACGCGATCCAGAAGCACTTCATGAGCGGACAGTCCAATTGCATCGTCGCCACCATTGCCTTCGGCATGGGTATCGACAAGAGCGACATCCGCAATGTGGTGCATTTCGACCTGCCCAAATCCATCGAAAACTACAGCCAGGAAATCGGTCGCGCCGGGCGTGACGGGCAGCCGTCCGATTGCCTGGTGCTGGCCAACCGCGACAGCCTCAACGTGCTGGAAAACTTTGTGTACGGCGACACGCCGGAACAGGATGGCATTCGCCATGTGTTGGACGAGTTGCAGGCCGCCGCAGCCGAAGGCCAATGGGAGTTTCTGCTCGGGCCGTTGGCGGATCAGAGCAACATTCGTTCGTTGCCTTTGAAGACGTTGCTGGTGCAGCTGGAACTGCGAGGGCTGATTGCCCCGCGCTACGCGTACTACGCCGAATACCGTTTCAAGTACTTGCTGGAGCCCGAAGCGCTGCTTGAGCGTTTCGAGGGCGAGCGCAGGGATTTCGTTGCCGCGATCATCCAGACCTCAAGCCGCGCGCGTACTTGGGCCACGGTGAATTTCGAGGCGATGTACGAGCAGTATTCGGCCGAGCGCAATCGGGTGGTGAAGGCACTGGATTATTTCCAGGAAAAGGGCTGGGTCGAGCTTGAGAGCAAGCAGATGACCGAGGTCTACAACGTCCTGCGCGGCGATTTCGACAGCCAGGCCTTGAGCGCTGAACTGCACGACTATTTCACCCGCCATGAGCAAACCGAAGTGGCGCGGATTCACGCCATGCTCGAGCTGTTCGCCACCGAGCGATGCCTTGGTTATCGGCTGGCCGAATATTTCGGCGATCACGATGCGCCGCAGCAGTGCGGGCATTGTTCGGTGTGTCACGGGCAAGTCGCCCGGCTGCCGACAACTCCGGAATTGCCGGCGCTTGTGGGTAAAAATTTCGCGGCGTTGTGTGGCGATTTTATCCACAGGCATCAGCAGCACGCTGGCAGTACTCCGTCGGCGGAGCAGGTTACCCGGTTCCTGTGCGGCATCAGCGTGCCGTTGTTTACCAAGCTCAAGGCGCGGGCCATTTCCGGGTTTGCGGCGCTGGAGGAATATCCCTACGCCGAGGTGAGGGCCTGGGCTCAGGCGCATCTCTGAGTTCTCGAATCCATCTGCTGAATGTCGATCATCACGGCCATGAACTTCAAAAATGCCCGGTGGCTGACTATGGTGATGGCTGTCTTCGGATCGCCAACAAGAGAACAACATGAGCCAGAAATCCTTCGCTATTCAGCAGGCCGCCGTGATCGGCGCCGGCACCATGGGCCGCGGCATTGTCATGTGCCTGGCCAACGCCGGCGTGTCAGTGCAGTGGGTCGATAACAATCCACAGATGCTCGAGCAGGCGCTGGCCACCGTGGCCGACAACTATGCGCACAACGTGCGACAGGGGCGAATTGAACAGGCCGATGCCGATGCCCGGATCGCCCGTATCAGCGCAGCGGCGGACTATGTGGCGATCCGCAACGTCGATCTGGTGATCGAAGCGGTGTACGAAAACCTTGAACTCAAGCAGAAGATCTTCCGCGAGCTCGATGGCGTGCTGAAGCCTGAGGCGCTGCTGGCGAGCAATACCTCGGCGCTGGACATCGACGCCATCGCCGCCGCGACACGGCGTCCGACTCAAGTGCTGGGCCTGCATTTCTTCAGCCCGGCGCACATCATGAAATTGCTGGAAATAGTCCGTGGCGCGCAGACCTCGCCAGCGGTGCTTGAAACCGCGCTTGAGCTGGGCAAGCGCATGGGCAAGGTCAGTGTGGTGTCGGGCAACTGCCACGGATTCATCGGCAACCGCATGCTGCATCCGTATGTGCTCGAAGCGCGCAAGATGTTGCTCGAAGGGGCATACCCGCAGCAGGTCGATGCGGCATTGCAGAGTTTCGGTTTCGCCATGGGGCCGTTTCGCATGTACGACGTGGTCGGCATCGATCTTGAGTGGCGCGCTCGCGAGCTTGCCGGCAAGGGGCAGGACGCGCCCGAGGTTCAGGTGGATAACCGCTTGTGCGAACGGGGCCGGTTCGGTCAGAAGTCTGGCAATGGTTATTACCACTACGAGCCCGGCAGTCGTCAGGCCGAACATGATCCCGAGGTCGATGCGCTGGTGTTGAGTGTCAGCGAAGGTTTGGGGTTTCATCGCCGGGATATCGGCTCGGAGGAGATCCTGGAGCGGTGCCTGTTGGCGTTGGTCAACGAGGGCGCAAAGATCCTGCAGGAAGGGATTGCCGAGTCGGCGCATGACATCGATCAGGTCTATCTGAATGGCTACGGCTTCCCGGTAGAGCGAGGCGGGCCGATGGCCTGGGCGGACGATCAGGGGCTGGCTGACATTCACAAGCGATTGCTGGCGCTGGAGACCCGGCAGGGCGATCACTGGCGGCCGGCGTCATTGATTGGCGAGCTGGCGGCGCGAGGCAAGGGTTTTTACCTTTAGACTGGGCAAATCACTCCAGGAATCGACACTCATGTCTAACCCGATGCCGCAACGCAGCGACTACCCGCACTTCCAGCCGATCACCACGCGCTGGCATGACAACGACGCCTATGGCCACGTCAACAACGTCACCTATTACAGCTTCTTCGACACGGCGGTGAACACCTACCTGATCCAGGTCGGAGGGCTGGATATCCATGACGGCGAGGTGGTGGGGTTTGTGGTGAGTTCGTCCTGCGACTACTTCGCGTCGATTGCTTTCCCGGATCGAATCGAAATCGGTCTGCGGGTCGGCAAGCTGGGCAACAGTTCGGTGCAATACGAACTGGCGGTGTTCAAGGAAGGAGAGGTGGAAGCCTGTGCGGCCGGACGTTTCGTGCATGTATTCGTCGACCGGGCATCCAATCGGCCGGTGGCGATTCCAGCCCGATTGCGCCAAGCGATGGAACGCCTGGCGGTGTGACAGGCAAAAAAAATCGCAGCCCGGGGGAGCTGCGATCTGGCTGTTACGGCAACGAGGTCAAACCTCAGTCGCGGTAGTAGCGGTGGTGCTTGCGATGACCATAGGCATGACCACGACCTGGGTGACGGTCGCGGTAATAGCGACGATCATCATGGCGACGATCGTAACGGCGATCATCGTCGTCACTCTTGTTGCCCATGTAGTTGCCCAGCGCGCCACCGGCGCCGCCGCCGGCTGCTGCGCCGATCAGGCTGCCGGTGGTGCCGCCCATGCTGCGGCCGACCACGTTGCCGCCGGCTGCGCCCAGCGCACCACCGATGGCTGCTTCGCCACGGCTGCGCTTGTCGGCGCCGACCGCACTACCACCCGCGCCGCCCAGGGCTGCGCCAATGGTTGAACCTGTACTGCCGCCTAACGACTGACCGACGACCGAGCCAAGAACCCCGCCCAATGCGCCGCCCACACCTGCTTCGGTGGTGCCTCCGGCAGAAGCGAAGCCACTGACCAGGCCAAGGGACAACAAGAGAATCGAGGAGAACTTCATAGAGGAGCCTCAAAGGGATGACGGCGCGATCCTGAGGCTCTGGAATGGGCGTGACAATCGAAATCCGACGAATAACACGACTTGTATACAATTCTGCAACTTACTGATTTTTGGGCGGAACTTAACGGATTTTCGCCGGTCTTTAGCTACTTCACAAAGGCCGCTTTTATGCAAAAGCGGCCTTTTTTGTGGGCGCAGAAAAGTTTTGTATCAGGCCGATCTGGCCATAATCAGCCCCGTCTCACTCGCCGCTTCCAGCCGGATAGCGATGAACTTCGACGTCGGCGTATGGCTGCCATCGCCGGTGCTTTCCAGCGGTACCAACGGATTCACCTCAGGGTAATAAGCCGCTGCCTGCCCCGCCGGAATGTCGAACGCCAGCAGCGTGAAGCCCTTCACCCGACGCTCGCGGCCATCGTCCCACAGCGACACGATGTCAGCCTTTTGCCCCGGCTTGAAGCCCAGACGAATGATGTCGGCTTCGTTGGCGAACAGCACATCACGCTGTCCCTTCACGCCGCGATAACGGTCGTCCAGACCATAAATCGTGGTGTTGTACTGATCGTGGGAACGCATCGATTGCAGGATCAGGTCCGGCAGTTTGCCGGTAGCGCGAGTGCGCTCGTGGATCAGGTCCTTGGGCAGCATGTTCGGCTTGAAGTTGGCCCGCCCCGACGTGGTGTTCCACTTGCGCGCGCCGGCGCTGTTGCCGAGGTAGAAGCCGCCCGGGTTCTTGACCTTCTCGTTGAAATCCTTGAAGCCCGGGATGGTGTCGGCAATCAGTTCGCGGATGCGTCGGTAGTCGGCCACCAGCCAGTTCCAGTCCACCGGTTTGCTGCCCAGGGTTGCGGCGGCGATGCCGGCGATGATCGACGGCTCCGAACGCATCTGGTTCGACAGCGGCTGCAACTGGCCGTTGGAAGCGTGCACCATGCTGAACGAATCTTCCACGGTGACGGCCTGCGGGCCTTCGGTCTGGATGTCGATGTCAGTACGGCCCAGGCACGGCAGGATCAACGCTTCCTTGCCGTGGGCCAGATGGCTGCGGTTGAGCTTGGTGCTGATCTGCACAGTCAGGTCGCAGTTGCTCAGCGCCTGGAAGGTGCGCGAGCTGTCCGGCGTGGCCTGGGCAAAGTTGCCGCCCAGACCGATGAACACCTTGGCGCGGCCTTCGGCCATCGCGTGAATCGCTTCGACCACGTTGTGCCCGTTGTGGCGCGGCACCTTGAACTGGAAGCGACGCTCCAGGGAATCGAGGAACGCCACCGGCGGACGCTCGTTGATACCCATGGTGCGGTCGCCCTGTACGTTACTGTGGCCACGCACCGGGCACAGACCCGCGCCGGGCTTGCCGATGTTGCCGCGCAGCAGCATCAGGTTGGCGATTTCCTGGATGGTCGGCACCGAATGACGATGTTGGGTGATGCCCATCGCCCAGCACATGATCACGTTCTTGCCTTTGGCGTACATGCGCGCCGCTTGCTCGATTTCCACCAGCGTCAGGCCGGACTGCGCGACGATCTGCTCCCACGGCGTGTCGTCGACGACACCGAGGTATTCCAGCACGTTGACGCTGTGCTCATTGAGGAAGTCGTGATCGAACACCGCCGGCGCACCGGCCTTCTGCGCATCGCGTTCCCATTGCAGCAGGAACTTGGCCATGCCGCGCAGGACCGCCATGTCGCCGCCCAGTGCCGGGCGGAAATACGCGGTGTTGGTCGGCTTGTCGCCGTTGGTGAGCATTTCGATCGGGTGCTGCGGATGCTGGAAGCGCTCCAGGCCGCGTTCTTTCAGCGGGTTGATGCACACCACCTGAGCGCCGCGTTTCACCGCTTCGCGCAGCGGTTCGAGCATGCGCGGGTGGTTGGTGCCCGGGTTCTGGCCCCAGACGAAAATTGCATCGGCGTGTTCGAAGTCATCGAAGGTCACGGTGCCTTTGCCGACACCAACGCTTTGCGCAAGCGCAACACCGCTGGCCTCGTGGCACATGTTCGAGCAGTCGGGGAAGTTGTTGGTGCCGAAGGCGCGCACGAATAGTTGATACAGGTACGCCGCTTCGTTGCTGGCGCGGCCCGAGGTGTAGAACTCGGCCTGATCCGGACTCGACAGCCCTTGCAGGTGTTTGCCGATCAGCGCGTAGGCATCGTCCCAACTGATCGGCTTGTAGTGATCGGTTTCGGCGTCATAGACCATTGGCTCGGTCAGACGACCCTGATATTCGAGCCAGTAGTCGCTCTGCTCCAGCAACGCAGTGACGCTGTGCTTGGCGAAGAATTTGCCGTCCACCCGACGCTTGGTCGCTTCCCAGTTCACCGCTTTGGCGCCGTTCTCGCAGAACTTGACCATGCCGCTTTCCGGCGAATCACCCCAGGCGCAGCCCGGGCAGTCAAAGCCGCCGTTCTGGTTGGTCTTGAGCATCGCGCGCAGGTTTTTCAACGCGTTGTCACTGGTCAGCCAGGCCTGGGCCACGCTGATCAGTGCGCCCCAGCCACCGGCTGGGCCCTTGTAAGGCTTGTAGCGCGGAACGGGTTTCTGGTCGGCTTGATGGTGTTGGCTCACGGGTGTTTCTCCATTTCTGGGCTATACACCCGCGGCGCGTTTTTTTGCGGCAGGTGGATGAGATTGAGGTTATGGCGTCGGGCCCATTGCACGGCGAGGCCGGTGGGCGCGGACAGGCTGACCAGGGTCTGAATCCCGGCCCGAAGGACTTTCTGGATCAACTCGAGGCTGCAACGGCTGGTGACAATCGCCAGGCCGCCCGTTGTGGATATCTTTTGCCGGATCAGGCCGCCGATCAGTTTGTCGAGGGCGTTGTGCCGTCCGATGTCTTCGCGACCCAGCAGCAATTCACCGCTGGCGTTCATGAACACCGCCGCATGTACCGCGCCGCAGTGCTGGCCCAGCGGCTGAAACGCGCCGATGCGCTGTCGCAGACCGTCGAGCCATTCGATGGGCGGCAAGGGGGCGCCGGGTAAAACCTTGAGATCAGGCAGCGCCTGTTCCACCGCTTCCACGCCGCACAACCCGCATCCGCTGGTGCCGGCCAGTTGCCGACGCTGTTGCTTGAGGTTCCAGAAGGCGCGGTTGGCGATGGTCACTTGCGCGTATTGCGCCGAGCCCGAGCCGGTCAGTTGCAGGTCGTAGATGTCCGAAGCGTCTTCGATGATGCCGCTGCCGAGGCTGAAGCCGACGATGAAGTCTTCAAGGTCGGTCGGCGTCACCAGCATCACGGCCTGACTGATGCCGTTGTAGGCAATCGCCAGCGCGACCTCTTCGGCCAGCGCGGTGCTGGCCGATTCCGTGAGGGGAAGATCGCTGTAACTGTAGGTCTGACTGGCAGCAGGCGCGGGCGTTTCGAGAGCAGGCGCCGCGCAGGCCGGGCGCTTGGCGTTCATGGCATCACCGACGGATTGATCAACGTTAAGACTAGGCGCGGCAAGTTGTCGCGTCTAATCGCTAGTGTCGATGCTTCGATAGATGCCGTCGATCAAGCGTCCGTTGGTGATTTTTGATAAAGCGCGAAACAGGCTTCGGCCAGCGCCGACCGTGGTGCTCCGCGACGCATGATCAGGCCGAGTCGGGCGAGGGTCTGGGCGTTTTCGATAGGTTGCAGGCGCAGGTTATCCGTAAGGTTTTCCAGACCGCCATCCAGTGGCATCACCGCGCAGCAGAGGCCGCCATGCACCGCTTGCAACAATTGGTGAACGGCATCGGTTTGCAGCAACGGTTGCGGCGTCAGACCTCGGCTGTGGAAGTTGTGGTCGATGGACTGGCGAAAGTGCATGCCGCTGGTGAGCATGCCCAGGGGCAGTTCGATCAGCGATTCCCAACTCAGCGGTGCTTCGCCAAAGCTGAAGAACCGCTGGTCGTAGAGCAGGCCCATCTGCGTTTCACTGAACGCCAGGGATTCAAAACGCTCGCCGTCGAGGCGATCCAGGTAAGACACGCCAATGTCGATGCGGTTGTTCGCCAGTTGCTCCAGAACCTGTTCGGAGCTCAGCGAGGACAGTTCAAAGCGCAGGTTCGGGTGTTGCGCATGCAGGCGTTGCATCAAGGGCAAGGCATCGAAACTCGACAACGGCACCACGCCCAGCCGCAGGGTGCCGATCAGGTTGCCGCGACAGGCCGCCGCTTCCGCCTGTAAACCGTCATAGGCCGCCAGCACCGTGCGCGCCCAGGCCAGCACCCGTTCCCCCGGCGCGGTGAAACCTTCGAAGCGCTGGCCACGGTTGACCAGTGGCAGGTCGAGTTCTTCTTCGAGGCTGCGCAGACGCATCGACAAGGTCGGTTGGGTAATGTGGCAGCGGGCGGCGGCCTGGCCGAAATGGCGGGTTTCGTCGAGGGCGATGAGGAATTTCAGCTGCTTGATGTCCATCTTCGCTCCGGGGCGCTGGCAAGGGTGGGCGATTCTACCGCTTGCGCGGGGGCAGGGTCATTGGTCGGGCCGCAACCGGGTTTGTCCGGCGTGGTCTAGGCTTGGGCGTCTGGAACTTAAATCAAGGAGTGTGTGCTATGAGTCTTTTGAGCTTTGTGAAAGAGGCCGGTGAGAAGTTGCTCGACCTGCTGACCCCCGGCAACGCCAATGCCAGCGACCAACTGAAGGAACACATCAGCAAGGTCGGGTTGGGTAACCCGAATGTCCAGGCGACCGTGGACGGTGACAAGGTAACGGTCACCGGTGAAGTGGCGAGCCAGGAAGAGAAAGAGAAAATTCTGCTGGCAGTGGGCAACATTGCCGGTGTCGGCAGCGTCGATGACCAGATCACCGTGACCGGGCCGGTGGTGGCGGCGGCGCGTTTTGTGGTCGTGAAGAAGGGCGACACTCTCAGCGCGATTTCCCTGGCGGTGTATGGCAACGCCAATCAGTACAACAAGATCTTCGAGGCCAACAAACCAATGCTGTCACACCCGGACAAGATTTATCCGGGGCAGACGCTGCGTATTCCCGAGTAACCGCACGCCTGCGGGAGCGGCCTTGAGCAGCTCCCGCAGTCTTCAGCGCTCGGCAATCAGCGCTCGGCAATCAGAGCCCGGCAATCAAATCCCGATAATCCTCGACCGCCGCAAACTCCCCGGTGTCCTTCGGCCCTTTGCGGCTGTCCGGTTCCTTCACGGCCAACAGATGCGCCACGCCGAAATTCCGCGCACTGCGCAGGATCGGCAAGGTGTCGTCGATGAACAGGCTGCGTGCCGGGTCGAAGTCGATATCGGCCTGCAAGGCGTCCCAGAATTGCGGGTTTTCCTTGGGAAAACCGTAATCGTGGGAGCTGATCAGCCGCTCGAAGTACGGCGCCAGTTCGATTCGTTCCAGTTTCAGCGACAGCGAATCGCGGTGCGCGTTGGTGATCATCACCACACGTTTGCCGGCTCGTTTGATCGCCTCCAGAAACGTGTCGGCGTCCGGGCGCAGGGCGATCAGGTGGGCGGTTTCCAGTTTCAGTTCACGCACCGACAGCTTCAGTTCCGCGCTCCAGAAATCCAGGCAATACCACTGCAATTGACCGGCATGGCGCTCGAACAGCGGCTGCAATTCCATTTCCGCCATGGCCCGGCTCACGCCATGCAGTTCGGCGTAGCGCTGCGGCAGGTGCTCCAGCCAGAAGTGGTTGTCGAAGTGCAGGTCGAGCAACGTACCGTCCATGTCCAGCAGAACGGTATCGATGTCGGACCACGGTAATGAAGGCATGGCAACGTCTCGAACGGTAGAAAGATATCCGACGCAAACAATCGGAAAAGCCGCGTTATAGTAGCGCGTTCACGCCAAGGAGCTTTGCATGCGCCAGAAACCCACCGTACTTGCCCGCGAGATCGTCGCCACCAGCCGACTGTTCTGCGTCGAAGAGCTGAAGTTGCGTTTCTCCAACGGCGTGGAACGTACCTACGAGCGGCTGGTCGGCAAGGGCGCCGGTTATGGCGCGGTGATGATCGTGGCGATGCTTGATGCCGAGCATGCGGTGCTGGTCGAGGAATATTGCGGCGGGACCGACGAGTACGAGCTGTCGCTGCCCAAAGGCCTGATCGAACCCGGCGAAGACGTGCTGGCCGCCGCCGAGCGTGAGCTCAAGGAAGAAGCCGGTTACGGCGCGCGTCAGCTGGAGCATCTGACCGAGTTGTCATTGTCGCCCGGTTACATGAGCCAGAAGATCCAGGTGGTGCTGGCCACCGACCTGTACGAAGAGCGTCTTGAAGGCGACGAACCTGAGCCGATGCGCGTGGACAAGGTCAACCTGCGGGAGTTGTCGGCGCTGGCGCAGAATCCGAATTTCAGTGAGGGACGCGCCCTGGCGGCGTTGTACCTGACCCGCGATCTGCTGACCCAGCGCGGATTTTTTCAGTCATGAGTGAGATGTCTATGAATTTTCCCCATCCGTTGATGGCGCCGGTGGTCGAGCTGGCCCTGCGGGCCGGTGAGGCGATCCTGCCGTTCTGGCGCGCCGGTGTGGCGGTCACCGCCAAGTCCGATGATTCGCCGGTGACGGCGGCGGACATGGCTGCTCACCATGTGATCGTCGCTGGTCTGACGGCGCTGGATCCGAGCATTCCGGTGCTGTCCGAAGAGGATGCCAACATCCCGCAAAGCGTGCGCGAGGGCTGGCAGCGCTGGTGGCTGGTGGACCCGCTGGACGGCACCAAGGAGTTCATCAGCGGCAGCGAAGAGTTCACCGTCAATATCGCGCTGATCGAAAACGGCCGGGTGGTGTTCGGTGTGGTGTCGATGCCGACCAACGGGCGCTTCTACGTCGGCGGCGCGGATCTGGGTGCCTGGCGCGGCGACACGGGCGGTACACCGGCGGCGATTCAGGTGCGTGACGTGCCGGGGCCTGGTGAAGCCTTCACCGTGGTTGCCAGCCGTCGTCATTCGAGTCCGGAACAGGAACGCCTGCTGGCCGGTTTGAGCGCCAGTCTTGGCGAGTTGCAACTGGCCAATATCGGCAGTTCGCTGAAGTTCTGTCTGGTGGCTGAAGGTGCTGCCGATTGTTACCCGCGTCTGGCGCCGACTTCGCAGTGGGACACGGCGGCGGCGCAGGGTGTGCTGGAAGGGGCCGGCGGCGAGGTGCTCGACCTGAGCGGCGAAGCATTCTGTTACCCGCCACGGGAGTCGTTATTGAACGGTTTCTTCCTGGCATTGCCGGCGAAAGCCGCCTGGCGGACGAAGCTGCTGGAACTCGCCCGCACGTAAGCTCGCTCAATCTTCAGCGGTGCAGGACGTACTGCCCGCTGAACGTCACCGCATCTTCATCGCTGCCCGTATTGACGACCCGCGTGTGCAGCGTCAGTCGCGCCCGTCCATAGCGCTGATACATCGTCAGAAATTTCTTCCACACCGCAGCGCTCGGTGACGGGCAGATCGCAATGGCATCACCGGTCACCGGCAGTGGATAACTGATCTGTCCTTCCTGGATCACGATGTGTCCCTCCTCGATGCCTTCCTCTTTCAAGCGCAAATGCAGCCAGCCCCAACCCGCCAGTACGGCGCCGCAATATAGGCTGCCGCCGAACATGGTGCTCTTGTGATTGACGTTGGCGTCCAGCGGCAGGTGCAGGCGCAGTTGCTGCTCGTGCCAGTCGAGGACTTTGAGGCCCATGTCCCGGGTCAGCGGAATGTCGTGGTGAAGGACCGATTCCAGATAACGACTGTCGTGCTTCATGCCCGGACCTCTTGCGGCAGAAAAGTGAATTGAGCGTGCTTCATTCGGACTCGTCGGAATGGCCGCCGCTGCCAGCGAAATTCAACCCGTGCTTGCGCAGTTTGTCATGCAAGGTCTTGCGCGGAATGCCCAGGGCTTCGGCGAGACTGCGCACGGAACTGTGAGAGCGGGCCAGTTCGGCGGCGATCAGCGATTTTTCGAAGTTTTCCACTTGCTCGCTGAGCCCTCCCGCCGTGATTTCGACGCTGGTGCCGGGGCTGCCATCGGGCTGCGTGTTGTCCAGTGCCAGTTCCAGGCCGAGGGCAAAACGCTCCGCCGCGTTCTGCAATTCCCGCACGTTGCCCGGCCATGAATGCCGCAGCAGCAACGCCCGTTGCGCCGGCTGCAATTCATGCGGTGGCAGGCCATGGCGGGCGCTGGCTTCGTCGGCGTAATGCTGGAACAGCATCAGCGCGTCTTCACCCCGTTCACGCAGTGGCGGAATGCGCAGCGGCGCCACGTTGAGTCGGTAATACAGGTCCGCCCGGAAACGCCCCTGATCGGCGGCCTGGCGCAGGTCTTCCTTGGTGGCGGCGATGACGCGAATGTCCAGCGGGATCAACTGATTGCCGCCCAGACGCTCGACCACGCGCTCCTGCAGCATGCGCAGCAGTTTGACCTGCACGTCCATGCTCATGCTCTCGATTTCATCGAGGAACAGTGTGCCGCCGTTGGCAAATTCGAACTTGCCGATCCGGCGCTTTTGCGCGCCGGTGAAGGCGCCGGGCTCATGGCCGAACAATTCGCTTTCGACCACCGACTCGGCCAGCGCTCCGGCGTTGATCGCCACGAACGGGCCGTTACGCCGACTCGACAGATCATGCAGGGCGCGGGCGACGACTTCTTTACCCGCACCGGTTTCGCCGAGGATCAGCACGTCGGCCTTGGTCGCCGCCAGTGCGCCGATCTGCTCGCGCAGGCGCGACATCGGCGCGGACTGACCGACCAGCCGCGCGCTCAATTCGTTGCGATCACTCAGGGCCATGCGCAGGCTGCGGTTGTCCAGCACCAGACGCCGCAGAGCCAGGGCGCGACGCACGCTGTCGAGCAGGGCGTCACTGGCGAAGGGTTTTTCCAGAAAATCATAGGCACCGGCGCGCATGGCCTGCACGGCCAGGGGCACGTCGCCGTGGCCGGTGATCAGCAGCACCGGCAGCTCCGGATCCTGAGCGTGCAGTTCGCTCAGCAATTCCAGGCCATCCATGCCGGGCATGCGGATGTCGCTGACCACGACGCCCGGCCAGTCGCGCTCCAGTTGCGCGGCCAGGCCCTTGGCTTCGGACAGCGGCAGAATTTTCAGGCCGGCCAGATCCAGAGTCTGGCCGAGGGCCTGACGCAGGTGCGGATCGTCGTCGATCAGCACCACCTGAATGCGGTTGTCGATGGTCATGCGCTTCGATCCTCGGACGGTTGCAGGCTGACCCCGGGTGCGCCGGCGCGCAGTCGCAGGGTAATCAAGGCGCCACCTTGCTTGTGGTTGGCGAACGACAGTTCGCCGCCGAAGGCGCGCATCAGGGTTTCGCAAATGGCCAGCCCCAGACCGAGACCCTGCGTGCGGGTCTTGGTCGTGTAAAACGGTTCGCTGGCTCGGCCCAGGGCTTCCATGCAGAAACCCGGGCCATTGTCGCGAATGTACAGGTTGACGCCTTCGTCGGTGGATTCGGCACTCAGCCACAATTTGCGCGGCGGGCCTTTCTCGGTCAGGGCGTCGAGGGCGTTGGCCAGCAGGTTGCCCAGCACCTGACGCAGCCGGGTTTCCCCGGCCTCGACCCACAAGGTCGCGGCGGGCAGGTCGCGGATCAGTTCGACGTCCATGCTGCGGCGACGTTTGGCCAGCAAGGCGAGTGCATCATCCAGCGCCGGTTGCAGGGCGACGCTTTCCGGGGCGTGGCGGTCGCGGCGGGCGAAGGCGCGCAGGTGAGCGATGATCGAGGCCATGCGCCCGGTCAGTTCGCTGATCAGTTTGAGGTTGCCGCGAGCGTCTTCGGTCCGCTCATGGTCGAGCAGCACTTCTGCGTTCTCGGCGTAGCTGCGGATCGCCGCCAGCGGCTGGTTGAGTTCGTGGCTGATGCTCGCCGACATCGTCCCCAGCGCCGACAGTTTGCCGGCCTGCACCAGATCGTCCTGGGCGCGGACCAGTTCCTGCTGCGCCTGTTCACGCTCAAGCACTTCCTGCTTCAAGCGCCGGTTGAGGCCTTCGAGATCGCTGGTGCGCTCGGCAACCCGGCCCTCAAGTTCCCGTCGGGCCTTGGCTTCGAAGGCGATGCGTTCCAGGTAATGACGACGACGCTGCATCATCAGGCCCAGCAACAGCATCACCACCAGCAAGGTAGCGCCGCCGATCGCCACCACGGTGCGCACCGGCCGGTCGATCAATGTGCGCGGGGCGAGGATGCTGACGCTCCAGCCGGTTTCCGCGATGTCCTGGGTCTGCGGCAGCCAGGCGGTCTGGCTCAGGTTCAAGGGGCGTGGCTCGCGGGTCGGATAGGGCTGGATCGCGGTAATCGCCGCACGTTCGGTATCACTCAGGGGGCGGGTCGCGCGAAAGCGCCATTCCGGGCGCGAGGTCAGGATGACCACGCCGTTGTGGTCGGTCACCAGCAGTTGTTCCGGGGTTTTGCCCCACAGGCTTTCGGTGTGATCGAGGTCAACCTTGATCACCAGCACGCCGATGATTTTTTCGCCGCTGCGCACGGCGGCGGCGAAGAAGTAGCCGCGCTTGGCGGAGGTGGTGCCCAACCCGAAGAAGCGCCCGAGGCGGCCGGCCATGGCCTCGCTGAAGTAGGGCCGGAAAGAGAAATTGCGCCCGACGAAACTGTCGTGCTTGTCCCAGTTCGACGCCGCCAGTGTCCGGCCGTTGGTGTCCATCAGGTACATGACTTCGGCGCCGGTCTGCGCGGCGATGTTTTTCAACAGGCGATTGGCATTGCCCTGGGTGACGCCGTCGTCCGGCGCGCCGAGCACTGCGCGCAGCGCTGGCAGGTCGCCGAGGATTTGTGGCAGCACCTCATAGCGATGCAGCGTGCCCAGCAGGTTGGCGACGTAGAGGTCGAGGGTCTGGCGGTTCTGGCCGGCCAGTTCGCTGCGGTAATAGCGCTCGGCCAGATGTTCCAGCGGCCACAGCAGCGGTGCCAGGCACAGGGCCAGCAGGGCGAGGCTGCGCCAGCGAGGGCGGCGGGGAAGGGTCGGAGTCATGAGCATCGAGCGCCTGTGGGTACAGGCGCATTATGCCTAGGCTTGCAGGCGCAGTCTGCGCACCCGTGGCCCGGTGTGCAGCGGCGCTGAAGATTCACACAGGACTTCAGGAAAAGACGTCGGCGTCCTTGAGGAGGGCGGCAGCCTGATCCTTGGCCGACAGTTTTGGCGCTTCATCCAGTTGCCAGTCGATGCCCAGGTCCGGGTCGTCCCAGCGAATGCTGCGCTCGGACGACGGGTTGTAGTAGTCGGTGGTCTTGTAGAGGAATTCGGCGAATTCGCTCAGCACCACGAAACCATGGGCGAAACCTTCCGGTACCCACAATTGACGATGGTTGTCGGCAGACAGACGCACCGCCACCCACTTGCCGAAATGCGGCGAGCTGCGGCGGATATCCACGGCGACATCGAGGACTTCGCCGACGGTGACGCGGACCAGTTTGCCCTGGGTGTTTTCCAACTGGTAATGCAGCCCGCGCAGAACGCCTTTCTGCGAGCGCGAATGGTTGTCCTGCACGAACTGCGTGTCGAGGCCGGTCGCGTCCTGAAAGGCCTGGGCATTGAAGCTTTCGTAAAAGAACCCGCGCTCGTCACCGAACACCTTGGGTTCGATGATCAGGACACCAGGCAGGTCAGTGGGGATTACATTCATCGGGATATTCCAGTGGCAGGTTTGAATGGCCGACATTCTTGCGCAAAGTGCCGTTGGGTGCGAGGGGAGGCATGCAAATCCATCTGCTTCGCTGCGTGTCGGGGGACGGATGGTCGGGGGTTGCTTATCGCCCGAAGCAATGGCGATATAGGCGCCTAATAAAATTTCAGGGGTCGTTCCATGTCGTTCGCCACGTTGATTCATCGCGCCAGTTTGCCCAGTCCTCAGGTTTCGCTGGAGCAGGCCCGGCATCTGCTGGCGCAGCATTACGGCTTGAACGGCACGTTACTGGCTCTGGGCAGCCAACAGGACCTCAATTACCGGGTCGACAGCGAGCGTGGGCGGTTCGTGCTGAAGATCTGCCGGGGCGACTATTCGCTGGTGGAGTTGCAAGCCCAGCATGCGGGCCTCAAGTACCTGGCCGAGCAGGGCGCGGTGAAGGTGCCTCGGGTGATTGCGGCCAGCAACGGCGCTGACCTGCTGACGCTGGACGTCGAGGGCGAGTCGGTGCATGTGCGGCTGCTCGATTACATCGAGGGGCAGCCGCTGACGGCCCTTGATCATCTTGGCCATGAGGTTGTCGCCGGCTTCGGTCGACTTTGCGGCGAAATGGATCTGGCCCTCGCCGGTTTCGACCATCCGGGGCTCGAACGCACGTTGCAATGGGATGCGCGCCACGCCAGCGCCCTGATCGAGCACCTGCTGCCGGTGATCGAAGACGAACGCCAGCGCGCGCTGATCGCCGAGGCTGGCGAGCAGGCCAGGCTTCGTTTGCAACCGCTGGTGGAAAAGCTGCCGGTGCAGGCGATCCACATGGACATCACCGATGACAACGTGGTCTGGCAGCGTGACGCACGGCGCCACTGGCAGTTGCAGGGCGTCATCGATTTCGGTGATCTGGTGCGCACCTGGCGCATCACCGATCTGTCGGTCACCTGCGCCGCGCTGCTGCACCACGCCGCCGGCGATCCGTTCGTGATTCTGCCGGCGGTGCAGGCCTATCACGCGGTCAATCCGCTGCAACGCGAAGAGCTTCTGGCGCTGTGGCCGCTGATCGTGGCGCGGGCGGCGGTGCTGGTGCTCAGTGGCGAGCAACAGGTCAGCATCGATCCGGGCAACACCTACAGCCGCGACAACCTGACCCACGAATGGGAAATCTTCCGGGTCGCCACTTCGGTGCCGCTGGCATTGATGGAGGCGGCGATTCTCACGGCAGTGGGGCAGACGTTACCGGCCATTGACAGTGAAGGCTTTGCGCCGTTGTTGCCCGGTCTGGTCGGGCGCGAGTTCGCGTTGATCGATCTGGGGGTGTTGAGTGCGCACTTCGAGGCGGGCAACTGGGAGCAGCCTGGCATCGATCAGCGTCTGTTGAGTGAAGCTGCTGCTATCCATGGCCTGGCGTCCAGTCGATACGGGCAATACCGGTTGTCGCGCACCCGGCCCGACAGTGCCGAAGAGCCAGAGACATTCCCGCTGCACGTTGAATTGCATGTGCCCCAGGGGTCTACGGTGGAAGCACCGTTTGCTGGCGTATTTCACCTGTCGGCTGACGGCGCGCTGCGACTCGACGGCCCGCAACTGAGCTTGCGTTTGCTCGGTGTGAAGCCTTCGTTGCACAGCGGCGCAGCGCTGGTCAAAGGCCAGGTGCTGGGTTCGGTGGACGGTCCGTTGATTGTGCAGTGGGTCCGCGATGCGCATCTGCAGGCGCCGCTGTTCTGTACACCGAGCCGTGCGCCGGCGTGGCAGGCGTTGTCCCCGTCGCCGGCAGCGCTGCTGGGCCTGGCCTGCGACGCCGAGCCGGAACTGGACGCCAAGACCTTGCTGGCGCGCCGCGACGCCAGTTTCGCCCGCACCCAGAAACACTATTACGTCGACCCGCCGCGCATCGAACGTGGCTGGCGCAATCACCTGATCGACATGCAGGGCCGCTCCTATCTCGACATGCTCAACAACGTCGCGGTGCTCGGTCATGGTCATCCGCGCATGGCGGCGGTGGCGAGCCGGCAGTGGTCGCTGCTCAATACCAACTCGCGATTCAACTATGCGGCGGTCGCCGAGTTTTCCGAGCGCTTGCTGAAACTGGCGCCGGAGGGCATGGATCGGGTGTTCCTGGTCAACAGCGGCAGCGAGGCCAATGACCTGGCGATTCGTCTGGCGTGGGCCGCCAGCGGTGGACGCGACATGATCAGTGTGCTGGAGGCCTATCACGGCTGGACGGTAGGGGCGGATGCGGTGTCGACCTCGATTGCCGATAACCCGCAGGCCCTGAGCAGTCGCCCGGACTGGGTACATGCGGTGACCGCTCCAAACACCTATCGCGGCGAATTTCGCGGCCCGGATTCGGCACCGGATTATGTGCGCAGCGTCGAACAGCATTTGGCGAAGATCGATGAGCAGAAGCGTCAACTGGCAGGGTTCATCTGCGAGCCGGTCTATGGCAACGCGGGCGGGATCTCGCTACCGCCGGGTTACCTGAAAAGGGTCTATGAAATGGTGCGCGCCCGTGGCGGCGTGTGTATCGCCGATGAGGTGCAGGTCGGTTACGGGCGCATGGGCCACTTCTTCTGGGGTTTCGAGGAGCAAGGCGTGGTGCCGGACATCATCACCATGGCCAAAGGCATGGGCAACGGCCAGCCGTTGGGCGCCGTGATCACCCGCCGGGAAATCGCCGAGGCGCTGGAAGCCGAGGGCTATTTTTTCTCGTCCGCCGGTGGCAGTCCGGTGAGCTGCCAGATCGGCATGGCGGTGCTGGATGTCATGGAAGAAGAAAAACTCTGGGAAAACGCCCAGGTGGTCGGCGAGCACTTCAAGGCGCGGCTGGAGGCGTTGATCGATCAATATCCGCTGGTCGGTGCGGTGCACGGTTCCGGGTTCTACCTGGGGGTCGAGTTGATCCGCAATCGGGAAACCCTGGAACCGGCGACCGAGGAAACCACGCGGTTGTGTGATCGCCTGCGCGAGTTGGGAATTTTCATGCAGCCGACCGGTGATTATCTGAACGTGCTGAAGATCAAGCCGCCGATGGTCACCTCGCGTCAGAGTGTGGATTTCTTCGTCGACATGCTGGTGAAGGTGCTGGAAGAAGGACTCTAAGGCGTTTCGAACCCGTTAAATGCCGATTTGTATCGATATTTAACGGGTTAAATTGGGATTGTTTTTTGTTTATGGCTTCTAAAGCCGATATTTATCGTTTATAAAGTCGCCATAGTCCGTCGTCCAAACCTGTACGGCGTGTTGAAAAAACCTCGACGGTTCCCTGGAGTCTGATCGACATGACCACCTTGAAAAGTACCCCACGCGCCGATGGCTTCTACATGCCGGCCGAGTGGGCGCCGCAAACCCAGACCTGGATGATCTGGCCCGAGCGTCCGGACAACTGGCGTCTGGGCGGCAAGCCGGCTCAGGCTGCTCATGCGGCAGTGGCCAAGGCCATCGCGCGTTTTGAACCGGTGACCGTGGCGGTCTCCGCCAGCCAGTACGAAAACGCTCGTGCTCGTCTCGACGTGCCGAATATCCGTGTGGTCGAGATGTCCAGCGATGATGCCTGGGTTCGCGACAGCGGCCCGACTTTCGTAATCAACAACAGCGGTGAAGTGCGCGGTGTGAACTGGGACTTCAACGCTTGGGGCGGCTTTGACGGCGGCCTGTATTCGCCGTGGAACCGTGATTCCCAGGTTGGCGGCAAGATTCTTGAAATCGAGCGCAGCCCGCGTTACCGCACCGAAGGCTTCGTGCTCGAAGGCGGCTCGATTCACGTCGACGGCGAAGGCACTCTGATCACCACCGAAGAATGCCTGCTCAACCGCAATCGCAACCCGCACCTGGGCCGCGAAGAAATCGAAGCGGTGCTCAGCGAAAACCTGTCGGTAGACAAGATCATCTGGCTGCCGGATGGCCTGTTCAACGACGAAACCGACGGCCATGTGGATAACTTCTGCTGCTACGTGCGTCCGGGCGAAGTGCTGCTGGCGTGGACTGACGATCCGCAGGATCCGAACTACCCGCGCTGCCAGGCTGCGATGAAAGTGCTGGAAAGCAGCACCGACGCCAAGGGGCGCCCGTTCACGGTGCACAAGATGCCGATTCCGGGGCCGCTGTTTGCCACTGAAGAAGAATGCGCGGGCGTGGATCCGGTGGACGGCACCCAGGAGCGCAATCCGAGCGTGCGCCTGGCCGGTTCCTACGTGAACTTCCTGATCGTCAATGGCGGCATCATCGCACCGAGCTTTGACGACCCGATGGATGCTCCGGCCCGGGAGATCCTGCAGAACCTGTTCCCGCAACACGAAGTGGTCATGGTGCCGGGCCGTGAACTGTTACTGGGGGGCGGTAACATTCACTGCCTTACCCAACAGCAACCCGCGCCGCACAAAGAGTGAGTGCGGATGTAACAGCTTGAGTTGATTGGAAAAACGACCGGGCAGTCATTTGTTGCCCATGCTTGAAGAGAAACCCGCAGCCCGTCAGGACTGCGGGTTTCTTTATGTCCGCTGGTCGACAATTTGATTACGTTGGCATAGCTCTTGTATCGCTTATGGCGCACTAGGGAGGGGGGAGAACTTCAACGGTTCTGTCATAAACCTTGGATAACTTAGCCGCTCATGAACGGGGAGAGAGCGCTGAAATGAACGCCGAAGTGAACGTAATCAGCGAGCGGACGTTGCATCCCATGGCTGTAAATAGTGAGTCGCTCCAGATTGTCGCGCACTGGTTGAAGTCCAATGGAACGCGTCAGATCAGGGAACCTGATCCGCGCCGGATGATGATCGAGCGTTACCCCGCTGGCCTGTTCAGCGAGGCCGAACTGGAAGCACTCTGGGATGTGATGGAAGGATAAGAAGAACAAACAAGGATTGTAAAAAGCGCTGCCGGGATGGCAGCGCTTTTTTTATGGACGCGATATCAGAAGCTGTTGGGGTCGTTGACCACCAGGTTGACTGCCTTTCTGGCGATGACGGCTGGCGGTTTTGATTCGACCGATTGCCGCAACAGACTGAAAGTCATTCCGGCGTTTTTCCGCAGCGACCGAGGGACTAATGTGCCGGCATCTTTCCCATCCTTTGCCGGAGTTCTCCGATGGCTCTTCATTACATCTACGACCCGCTGTGTGGCTGGTGCTATGGCGCCAAACCGCTGGTGCAAGCCGCGCAGCAGGTGCTGCCGGTGATCGCCCACGCCGGCGGCATGATGACCGGTGCCAACCGCCAGAGCGTTTCGCCGCAACTTCGCAATTACGTGATGCCTCACGACCGGCGCATCGCCGAATACACCGGTCAGCCGTTTGGCGAAGCGTACTTCGAAGGTCTGTTGCGCGATCACTCGGCGGTATTTGATTCGACACCACCCATTGCCGCTGTGATGGCAGCCGAAAAAATCGACGGCCGTGGTCTGGAAATGCTTGGGCGTTTGCAGACTGCGCACTATGTCGAAGGGCGGCGAATTGCCGACCAAAGTGTGCTTGTGGAATACGCGGTGACGCAGGGTTACAACGCCGAGAGGTTCTTGTATGCCTTGCAGTCCGTCGACACCGAACAACACATAAAGAACAGCCGCGCCCTGTTGGCAAAACTGGGTGGGCAGGGTTTTCCAACTTTCGCACTGGAACAGGACGGTCAATTCGCATTGGTTGATATCGGGCCGTGGCTTGGCAAGCCAGAGGCTTTTGCCCAATGGTTGAGGGAGTCGTTTACACCGGCGCGAGGGACTGAAAGCCTGCCGGTCTGTGGCCTCGAGGGTTGCGCATGATCCCGCATTAAAATCCCTGATTGCTGGCATTTCCGTGCAATCGGCCATCGCAAAATTTACTTTTTTTAGACGTTTTTCGCCTATTTAAAGACGATTCTTGAAATTGACACATTGTTGAGGGCGCGGCTACGATTCGGCCCAACGCCTGTGGCTAACCGCCATGATTCAAAATCAGGAGCAGGCCCGCCATGACATTGTCTTGAGCGGGTCTTTTTGTTTCGGGGTGAATAAAAGAGTGCACCAAGCGCCGTTTCAGCCGTTCGACACAGCGCGTTTCAACCCGTAATAAGGAAAACAAAATGTTGAACAAGCGAATCAGTTTGATCGCACTGGGGATGTTGAGCGCCACTCAGGCAATGGCTAACGACCAGGCCGAGTCCAAGGGTTTTGTGGAAGACAGCAGCCTCAAAGTGCTGCTGCGCAATGCCTACATCAATCGTGACTACAAAGACGGTCGTAAAGACAAAGCCGAGTGGGGCCAGGCGGCCATCGGTACGTTCTCGTCCGGTTTCACTCAAGGCACCGTAGGTGTGGGTGTGGACGCTTTCGGTCTGTATGCACTGCGTCTGGATGGTGGCGAAGGCCATACCGGCGCGCAGGGTATCGACTTTTTCAAGCAGGGCGATCACCCGCCAGGCTCAAGCGATAAAGCCGCTCATGACCTGTCCAAGGGCGGCGCGGCCGTCAAATTCCGTATTTCCAACACCGTATTGACTTACGGCGACCAGATGCCGGCCCTGCCGGTGCTGAGCTATGACAACGTGCGTCTGTTGCCGGAAAGCTACACCGGTACCTTGATCACTTCCAAAGAGATCAAAGGCCTGGAGCTGAATGCCGGTCGCTTCACTGCCGAATCGCGTAAAAGCGCTGAAGGTCGTGACAGCGGTGGTCTGAAGTCGATCAACGTGTTGGGCGGTAGCTACCAGTTCACCGAACAGTTCAAGGCTGCGCTGTACGCTTCCGACGTCGAAGACGTGCTGAAGAAGCAATACGTGAACGCCAACTACGTGTTCCCGTTCGACAAGGACCAGTCCCTGACCCTGGACTTCAACGGCTACCGCACCAAGCTGGACAACTCCTATGTCCGCGAAAATGGTGTGACCGGCGACGACAACAAGATCTGGAGCCTGGCAGCAACTTTCGCCACCGGCCCGCACTCGTTCACCGTGGCGCATCAGCGCTCCACTGGTGACAGCAACCTGGGCTATGCCTATGGCGGCTATCAGAAAGAACAAGGGCGCGTGGGTGATGGCGGCAATACCATCTACCTGGCCAACTCCTACTGGTCCGACTTCAATGCTGAAGACGAGCGCAGCTGGCAGTTGGGTTACGGTCTGGACTTCACGGCGTTCGGCGTACCGGGTCTGAGCTACAACTTCGCGTACGTGCGTGGCGACAACATCACTACCTCCACCAGCACTGGCGGTACCGAGCGCGAATATTTCAACCAGTTCAAGTACGTCGTGCAAAGTGGCCCGGCCAAAGACCTGAGCATCAAGCTGCGTAGCTCGATCCTGCGTGTGTCGCAGAAATCCAGCGAATACAACGTCAGCGGCAACGAACTGCGTGTGTTTGTGGATTACCCGATCAACGTCTTCTGATGATCGATTGACCCGCAAGACGCGACAGAAAAACCCCGACTCGTTCGGGGTTTTTTTTTGACGCTTTTTGAAAAAACAGCATAAAAACCCGTGTTTTTGTCATTTGAAATGCACTTTCAGGCGGCTTCAAATCGCGTTTCAAACAGCGCTTTAAGTGCCTGAAATTCTTTCTCATGGACGCAAATTCTCCACCTAATAGATTAGGCCGCTCAACGCAGCGGAGAATTGGGTAATGATCGTTTTAACCAGAGAAGTGGGCGAATCGCTACGGCGCGACAAGTACGCCAATGTGCAGGGTGCTGACTTCAATCTCTACGGTCATTTCGCCGACTTCGTCAGACTGACCAAAAGTTGGGAAAACATGGAGCCTGACAGTTACTACGGTCAGGCCGAAGCCGGCATGCGTTACCGTCGTTACAGCGACTTTGAATACAACCCCAAGACGCGCGAACTGAAGCAGCTGGAACATCGCGCGTACGTGCAGTCCAAGGCCAACAACAGCTATGTGGGCGGTGTGGTGCGGCACTTCCAGGACTTCTCGGACGAAGTCATCAGCTCGCCGGTGATGCGCAGCCTGATCGACACCGATTTTGAAGTGTACAAAAGCGTGTTGCCGGAAGAGCTGCACGATGAAATCTGGCAGTGCCAGATCCATCAGATCCGCATTGAGATCAAACCCGGCAAACAACTGGAAATCACTCCGGAGGGGATTCACTGCGACGGCTATCCGTTCAGCGGCGTGCACTTCTGGGGGCGCAACAATGTCGAGGGCGCCGAAAGCCGCCTGTACGACATTCACGAGCAGCAACTGGCGTCGACCACCTACCAGGAAATCCTCGACACCACGTACTTCCTCGACCGCGACATGCGCCACTACGTGACACCGGCACGCAACACTCACTCCCACGCCATGGCGTACCGGCAGATCCTGGCGATTTCCTTCTCGCGGCCCGGGACCGCTTTCGACATTGTTCGCTAATCAGATCACCCCAATCGACGGCGTCGAATGCTCGACGCCGGTGGTGCTGCGGCGCGCGACGGCCAAGGACGCGCAGCGCATGGAGCGTTTCTTCCGCCAGTTCGACGAGGTGTCGTTCTGCGAATGGCAGGACGCCAAATGCCTGCGCGGCGTGCTGATCCAGAAAACTACCACGGCCTATCTGGCCTTCGATGTCGAAGGCGAGATCGTCGGCGCGGTGCTGGGTGGCATGCTCGGCAGTCGCGGCACGATCAACCATCTGGCGGTCAGTCTGCGCTATCGCAGCCAGGGCGTCGGCCAGCGGCTGGTGGAAGCGGCGTCGGCCGACATGAAACGGGTCGGTGTGCTGCGGATGTTCCTGTTCGTCGATGATGCTAACCTCGCGGGCAAGCGTTTCTGGACGGCCCAGGGTTTTTGCGAACCTCATGGCGAGCGGACATTTGAGAGGGATCTATGAATGAAACATCCGGCAGTGCGCCGCTGATGGTCGACCGTCAGCCGTCGCGCACCTTTGCCGAAGCCAGCCCGGTGGTGGCCGGTTACTTCACCGTGTCGTTCGTGTTCGGGCTGATGGCGGTCAACGCGGGGCTGCCGCTGTGGCTGCCGGTGGCCATGTGTCTGTTCGTGTATGCCGGGGCTTCGCAATTCGCGGCGCTGGCGCTGATCAGCAGCGGGGCGTCGCTGACCACCATCGTGCTGACCACGTTTCTGATCAATGCGCGGCACATGCTGATGTCGGTCTACATGGCAAAAGCCCTGCGGGCGCTGGGTCTGAGCCGCATGGAGCGCTGGTGCTACGCCGGCGGCCTGACCGATGAATCGTTTGCCTTCCACAGCGTCAAACTCGGCACCGGTGCGCCGGTGAACATCCGCTATCTGATCGGCTTCAACCTGTTCTGCCACACCTCGTGGGTGATCGGCGGATTGCTCGGCGCCCTGTGTGCGCAGTACGCGTCGCACCTGATCAAGTACCAGCTCGATTACGCGCTGACCGCGATGATGCTCTACGTGCTGGTCTCGCTGTGCAACACCCGCAACAAGCTCATCGCCGCCATGGCCGCCGTCGTCTGCATGGGCGCTCTGAGCCTGGTGGGCAGCTCGCCGTTCAACGTTTTCATCGCCACGTTTGTGGGCTGCGGAGTGGGTGTATGCCTGACCAAACGTTCCTGATTCTGGTGGTCGCGCTCATGATGGCCGTGACCTTTCTGCCTCGGGCTCTGCCGCTGCAGGTCAACACCGAGCACTGGCCGCCCTTCGTCGCCCGGGCGCTGGAATACCTGCCGGTGGCGATCGTCGCTGCGATCAGCCTGACACCCTTGTTGATCAAGGATCAGCACATACAGCTCGATCGCCCGGAATTTTATGCAGCGATTCCGACGCTGTTATGTGCGTACTTCAGCAAAAACCTCTTTCTCAGTGTGGCGGTTGGGACGGCTGCGTACATTGCGCTCGGCTCGTTCATGTAGCGGAAGATCGACCACGTCGTTCAACGCCTGGCCGGACAGGTCCGGGTTGTTCACCGCCAGGCGCACTTCGAGGAAATCCTCGAACCCGGGGAAGATCGTCAGGCCGTTTTTCTGAGCGGCCTCGCGAGAGACCATGCCGATGGCGTCCATCTGCGTGATGAGCGACAAGGTCAGCGTTTCGCTGCAGGAGTAGATCGTCCGCTGACTGTTCTCGTAATTGCCCAGCCCGGCGTCGAGAAAACGCAAAAAGCTGTGGGAATACGGACAATCTTCTGCCGGACGCACTTGAAACTTGTTGCCGAGCAACGTCAGCGGATCGTTCTCCTGACCACAGTGCGCGCCGACCACCTGCACCTGCACTTCCGGCAGGACAATGCTCGGCAAGCCCGGACGCTGTGGCCCGATCAGCACCGCCAGATCGAAGTCCTCGTTCTTCAGCTTGCTGAGGTTTTCCATCGATTCGGCGTAGCTGAATTCCATCTGATAGTCGGGAAACACCTCGATCAGGCGTCCGATCAGTCGCCGGTTGAAATCCGGGTCCAGTGTAGTGTTCAACGCCACTTTCAGCGTGCGCTGTCCCGGCACCTTCAACGCTTCGACTTTCTCTTCCATCTGCCGCGTGGCAATCAGCACTCTGTCCATATAGGGCGTCAGCTCCGTGCCTTGCGGCGTCAGCGTCAGCCCCTTGTTGGATCGTCTAAACAAGCGGAAACCGAACTGCTCTTCGACCTTGTTCAACTGTGCGGCCAGGGCCTGCACGGTCAGGCACGAATGCTCGGCTGCGGCCGACAACGAGCCGGTCTGCACGATGCGCATGAGGTTGCGTAAGGTTCTGCTATCCATGGGTAATGCCCTCTGAAGTGGGCTGGGTATTGTTGTGTACGTGACGGCCTGAACGGCTCCATTTGCCGGCTATATTCCTGTACCTGAGCATAGTTGTCGCGCAATTAGTAGCGAATTGATGTCCGCGCCGATGGCTGGAGGCTGACACAGGATCGGGGTTTTTGGCGACGCGGGGGTGATTGGGGTCAAAAAAAGTGCACGACGCGAAGGAGTCGGGCACTTTTTTGTGCGGTTGGGTTACAGCGGCTGGGACAATTTCGTAAAGCCATCTCGCGCTGTTCTGCGTTGATGTCGGAAGCCTCCTATTGAAAGACAAGAACGGGCTGATTTATTAGCGCAGTGCAAGTGGCTGAAATATCAGGCAGTTACTTTCGGGACTTTTTCAGTCCGAGGCCATTGGATATCCAGGCAATGCCGGCATCCGCGAAGCTAGCGAGAAGGTGCCAATGAATTTGCCTTGGAGCATGGCGTTACCTGAACAAAAGAACTGGAAGGATCATGGTTTACCGGACATTCGGGACATTGATCCCGAGTTGCTGACTTCTGCGATCAGAGAACGTCCGGGCGCCGAGAGTCTGGAGGCTGCATGGGAGCAAGTTGCCAAAGGCTTCGGACTTCATGACGGCCTCAATTCGACTGTGATTGAGACACCCATTTGCCCAGTTCTGGTGAGGCGCGAGCACTTGTTGCACATTGTGGAAAAACGTCCGAATGCTCGGGAGCGCTTCACAGACTTCGCGCAAGACACCCTGAAAAAACCGTTAGAGATCTGGAAGATTTCCTACGATGACGACTCTTTCCGGCTCTCATATATCGGTGCCTACAACACGAAATACCAGATGCTGGTCGTGATCCATATCGATCATGGCAACGTACTCTGGAACTTCATGAACTGTGAAAAAAAGGGTCTGAACAAGCATCGGCATGGAGAGCTACTGTTTCAACGTTACCGATGGTCCAAACAAAAAGGGCAGCCTTGATAGGCTGCCCTTCACGAAAAAGTTGCTTGATATTGTGCTCCCTCAAGCAGGGGAGAAGAGGTCTCACCCGAACGCTGATTTTCAGGTCATCAACGGGGTTCCTAACGCCGACTATAGCCACCTGATGGCAGTCGGTTTCGCGCTCTTGGGGCCGATTCTCGGCCACTGAATTCGATGTGTCAACCCGAGACTTCAGGGGGTAACTGGGAGCGACGTAGGTGTTTCAATTCATTACACCACCTCACAAATGAAGTACCCCGCCCCTACTTTTTCCCCTCCCGGCACGCGCCTAAATTGAGCTCCAACACCTGACCATCATCCCGAGGGCAGGTCACTGGAGTAGTCGTCATGCCATTTGTCAGCGTACGCATCACCCGCGACGGCGTTACCCGTGAGCAGAAAGCTCAGGTGATCGCCGAAATCACTGAAACCCTGGAACGCGTCCTCAACAAACGCCCGGACCTGACCCACATCGTGATCGAAGAAGTCGACACCGATAACTGGGGCTACGCCGGCATCACCACCACCGAATACCGCCGACAACTGGCGGAACGGGGTCAGTCATGACCCCGACCGTGACCATCGATTTCGTTTCCGACGTGGTGTGCCCCTGGTGCGCACTCGGGGCGACAGCGCTGGAGCAGGCGATCGGCAATCTGGCCGGCGAGATTTCGGTGGAGCTGACCTACAAGCCCTTCGAACTCAACCCGGACATGCCCGCCGAAGGTGAACCGGCCGTGCAGCATCTGATGCGCAAATACGGCCGCACCGCCGAAGACGTCGCTGCCGGCAAGAAGATGCAGATCGAACGCGGCAAGGCCATCGGTTTCGAGTTCGACCTGGAGAAACGCACGCACTTTCACAACACCTTCGACGCCCATCGCTTGCTGATGTGGGCGGCGCAGGAAGGGCGGCAGGTTGCGCTGAAAAAGATCCTGCTGCGCGCTTACTTCCGCGATGGTGACAACCCCAACGATCACCCGACGCTGATCCGTCTGGCGACCGAAGCGGGGCTGGATGCGGCGAGGGCTCGCAAGGTGCTGGCCAACGACGAATTCGCCAGCGAAGTGCGCCAACTGCAGGCGTTCTACCGGCAGCACGGGATCAACTCGGTGCCCGCGCTGATCCTGAACGGCAAGCACCTGGTGTCCGGTTCGCAATCGGTCGAGTACTACGAACAAATGCTGAAACAACTGGCTATCGCCTGATTCAACACCCACTTATTGATTGAGGATTTCATCATGAGCAACTCGAAAAAAACCGTTGTTATCACCGGTGCTTCCCAAGGTCTGGGCGAAGGCATGGTCAAGGCCTTCCGTGAACTGGGCTACAACATCGTCGCCACCTCGCGCTCGATCAAACCGTCGAACGACCCGCAGATCCTCACCATCGCCGGCGACATCGGCGACCCGGCCACTGCTCAACGCGTGATCAGCGAAGGCGTGGCACGCTTCGGCCGCATCGACACCCTGGTCAACAACGCCGGTATCTTCGTCGCCAAACCGTTCACCGCCTACACCCCGGAAGACTACGCGGCGGTGCTGTCGGTCAACCTCAACGGCTTCTTCTACATCACCCAACTGGCCATCGCCGAGATGGAAAAACAGGGCAAGGGCCACGTGGTCAACATCACCACCAGCCTGGTCGACCATGCCATCGACGGCGTGCCTTCGGTCCTCGCTTCCCTGACCAAGGGCGGCCTCAACGCCGCCACCAAATCCCTGGCCATCGAATACGCCAAACGCGGAATCCGGGTGAACGCGGTATCGCCGGGCATCATCAAAACGCCGATGCACGGCGAGGAAACCCACGCGGCACTGGGTGCGCTGCATCCGGTTGGGCACATGGGCGAGATCGACGACATTGCGCAGGCGGTGGTGTATCTCGATAACGCCAACTTTGTGACCGGTGAGATTCTGCATGTGGATGGCGGGCAGAGCGCTGGGCACTGATTGATCCGGTAACACAAAGCCCTCGCAGCGATGCGAGGGCTTTTTTTATGGGCGGCGGATTACGGATCCGGACTCAACACTTTGACCGCATCATCGACCAGCGCCTTGCTCAACTCCTGCAAATATTGCGAGGCGCAGGCGTGGAGTTCCGGGTCGTTGGCTGCAGAAGTATCCGAGGTGAGCAATTTGGAAATATGAAGCAGGTGGGAGGCGTGGGAGAGGGCGGTGACGACCGGGACGCCGGGGTTGGTGCGGAAGAGTGCGTGGTTGGACTGGAAGGAGAAATGGGTGAGGCCGAGGGTTTTCAGATCGTTGGGGTTGGTCATGGCTTCACCTACCGTTGGCTGGTTGGTGGAAAGGGCAGACTCTGGACGGATCGATGCTAATCATTTGTGAAACTCCCTGTATCAAATGAGGGCTGCCAATTCGTTATCAGGCGAATGGGGTGGCAGCTATGCGCAGGCTGATAAACCGGAGATACAGGAACCCGGCAGACCCAAAGGTCTCCCACGCACAGCCGCCATTACACGGAATTGCAGGCATGAAAAAGCGCCGACAAACGTGGGTTGGGGCGCTGGTGCGCCTGTATCTTACGCGGGTTATCAGGCCCGGTCGCTGAATTGGCAGCGACGGGATTGACGGTAGCGTGGGGGAGGGTTGAGCGCAATCGTGGCCAGGTGGTGGCGAGGAGGACGACATACTCACATGCAACACTTATGTTGCATGGGTAACAAATATGTTGCACGGTCGCTCTGCCGAAATAGCGCGTGATGCGCATAAGCGACATCGAGTTTCAGCGATGCAGCTAGGCCACAAGGGTGAGACTGAGTTTGTACCCCATGAGAGGAAACGTGATGTTCGAATATGCGTTGGAAGTCCACGAGGAGCCGAGCAGTGTCTGGTTGTCCTGCGCAGAAATTCCAGAGATGCACGCCGCTGGCGACACCCTCGAGGAAGCACTCGACGGCGCCATAGATGCAATGGAAACAGCCTTGTCGATCTACGTTGATGATCGCCGATTGATTCCGACAGGTGATGCGGGAGAGCAGGAAAGTGACGCGGTATTGCGTCTGCCTGCACTGACTGCGGCAAAGGTTGGGCTCTGGAATACGCTTCTGGAGTCTGGGGTCAGCAAAGCTGAACTGGCACGACGCTTGGGTGTACAACGACCCCAGGTAGATCGATTAGTCGATTTCCTGCATCACTCCAAGATCGAGAATGTCGAGCGTGCATTGCAGCAGCTTGGGCGCCGGATTTTGCTCTCGGTTGAGGCTGCGTAGGATTGGAGAAAAGCCCCCGACAGCGATTGCTGTTGGGGGCTTTTCATTTGGCGCGGAAAACCCAAACCCCAGAAACAACAAAGCCCCTGCATTTCTGCAGGGGCTTTGTTTTGTATGGTGCCGGCACCAGGAATCGAACCCGGGACCTACTGATTACAAGTCAGTTGCTCTACCATCTGAGCTATACCGGCGTGTGGGCGACGATTATAGCGACTCGGGTGCTTCTGTAAACCCCTGAATTCAGACTATTTTTGCGCCCTCTTCGAATCACGCCCGGCGCAGGACGTTGCGCAGTTTTTGTACAGCGCGCCAGGCGCGGCTGTTTTGCATGGCTCGCAGTTCGGCTTCGGCTTGTTCGGCGCGTTGCAGGGCGGTTTCCAGTGCCGGGTTCACCGGGTGGGCGAGGTTGTGGCCTTTGCACAGCTGGAAGTTGTCGAGATTGCACGGTGGCAGGTCGAACGCGGGTTTGAGGTTGATGTGTTCGTTGGCGAGGAAGAAGCTGTTGAGGCCGTCGAACAGGACGTTGGTGTAGCCGGCGTCGGTCACCAGGTGTTCCCAGGTGTGGTCGCGCTCCCATGGGGTTTCGATGAGAATGATCCATGGGCGGAAACGGTTGAAGTCCATGCCGCGCAGGACGGTTTCCTCATGGCCTTCAACGTCGATTTTCAGGAAGTGGATCGGCCGCTCGGCGGCGTGTTCTTCGCAGATTGAAGTCAGTGTGCGTGCATTGACGGTGAGGCTTTGCACGTTCATGCCGAGGTTTTTGCGCTCTTGTGCAATGACCGGGTCAGCGGTGGACAGGCCAGTGTCGGGAATACCGTAAAAGGTCAGTTCGCCCGGCTGGTCGCTGGCCACGCATTGCAGCGTGGTGTCGCGGGGGCGATGCTGGCGGAGTGCGTCGTGGTAGTTCTGCATCGGTTCGACATTGATGCCCTGCCAGCCACGATCGTAAAAGGCCTTGGTGACCGAGTCGTGGATCGGGTCATTGGCGCCGACGTCGATATAAAAACCGTTTTCAAAATACTGCAGGGCGCGCCAGAGGCGAACGTCCTCGAAATTCTGTGCGTAAGAAATGAACGTCACGGTCGCTTCCTGTCGGTCAGATTTTTTCTTGTTCGGGCGTGCGCTACCTGCACGGCGTAGGTCTGTATAACAAGGGCGGTGGGCAGGCGCAATTGCCGGTTGCCGGCGTCCGCGATTCGGCGGTTATGTCCTTTTATTCGAAGGCTTATGCACAACAGGCTTTGTAGAGAACGCGCTTAGGCAGGTTTTTGTGAACGGGTTCTCATCTGAGTTGCAAATCCCTGTTTTGCCGGTTTTTTCTTTTCATGAACAAAAAATGACCAAGGCTGTTAATGGCCTGAAACAACCGTAGATATTGGATCCACGACAATTCCATCAACAGAGTTATCCACAGGCTGTGAAGGATTAATCGCGTTCTGCCAGCAACAGGAAATTGCGCGGTGTGAGCGGCGCCTCGCAGAAGGTGCCGAGACGTACGACATATCCTTGTTCGGTGAGGAAAAGTGCCCGATCCAGATTCAGCCAAAGCTCCAGCGGCCGTCGGAACAGTCCGCGCAGCAATTCCAGGTTGCGAACTTCGGCCAATCGCTGCCAACCAGCGGCTTCCAGTGCTACCCAATCTGGCGCGCCAACTGTGGATAACTCTTTCAACGCTGCCAGATCGCGGCAGTAATCGGCGAACGGTTTGTCCAGCCAGGCGCTCGGCAGGGACGGCGTCGGCAAGTATTCGTCGACGCCACGCACTTGCCGTTGCAATAGATCAAAGGCCAGTCGGCGGGCCATGGAGGCGTCACGCTGACGTCGGACGCGGGCACCAGCCGTGACGGTTTCGCTCATTGGCAGGGACAGATCTTCCAGCGAGAGCTGCAGGGCTGATCGCGAACCGGCGCAAGATAGCGCCTGATACTCCGTGTGACTGATCCGGTTGTAGCAACACGGGGCGATGGCCAATTGTCGGCAACCAGCCGCCGAACCCAGTTGCATCAACCGCACGTGCAAGTCACCGCATGCGTGCAGAGCGACGGGCGTGTGCTCGGCGCTCAGCAACAATGCGGTGTTCGCCGCAAGCACATCCTGCTCGACATGCAGCGCATGCAAATGATGACGCTGACTCAATGCCTGACCGCTGGCGACCAGCGCCGGGTCATATTCCAGACAGGTAAGTTGCTGGTCAGCACCGAGCAGACGCCGGCCCAAGTGGCCTTTGCCCGAACACCAATCCAGCCAGTGCTTCGGTTGCGCGGCAAACGACAAGCGACTGGCGAACGCCTCGATCTGCTGCCATTTGCGCCCCGGCACATCGATATTCAGGCGATGTCCGGCGGCTTCCAGCGTATGCGCAGGCAAATCACCCACCGAACCCAGCTCAAGCGACAACGTTGCCAATGAAGCAAACGGCTCCGGCGAATCTATAAGTTCGGCAGGTTGGTTGTGGGCGTTTTCCGCATCTTCCAGCGATCGCCTGCGTAGCCACGAGGCCAGTTCCGGGTAGGACGCTTCCCAAGGCAGTTGCAGATGAGTGAACGGGCGGGGTTTCCACAGCGCCTGATGCGCTGTGAGAAATGTATCCAGTGCCGTGAAACGGGCGAGCAGATCCTCGCCCATCAGCACGTCAGAAGAATCAGCGCCCCTGGCACGCATCGACGCGCAGCCAGCGTTCAAGCAGCTTGAAGCCGCGAACCAGCACGTAGGCCATCACCAGGTAGAACACACCGGCAGCGAAGAAGATCTCCACCGGCAAGTAAGTGCGGGCAATGATCGTGCGCGCCATGCCGGTCAGTTCCAGCAGAGTCACGGTGCTGGCCAGGGCGCTGGCCTTGAGCATCAGGATTACTTCGTTGCTGTAGGCCGGCAGACCGATGCGCGCGGCACGCGGCAGGATGATGTAGAACAGTGCTTTCGGCCGTGACATGCCCAGTGCCCGTGCCGCTTCGATCTCGCCCGGCGGAATCGCCTGGATCGCGCCGCGCAGGATCTCGGCGATGTACGCTGCGGTGTGCAGGGTCATGGTCGCAGTGGCGCACCAGAACGGGTCGCGCAGGTATGGCCACATCGAGCTGTTACGCACCGCATCGAACTGCGCCAGGCCGTAGTAGACCAGGAACAGTTGAACCAGCAACGGCGTGCCACGGAAAAAGAAGATGTAGGCGTAGGGCAAAGCGCGCACGTACCACAGCTTCGAAGAACGGGCGATACCCAGCGGAATTGCCAGCAGCAAACCGGCGATCACGGCGATGGCCACCAGTTCCAGGGTCAGCGTCGCGCCCTGGGCCAGTTTCGGCAGCCATTTGATGATGACTTCCCAATTCATTGAGCGCTCCTCGCGAAGCCGCGTGCGGCGCGTTTTTCCAGCAGATGCATGCCGATCATCGCCAGCACGGTCAGGCACAGGTACATGAGCGCCGCCACCATATAAAAGGTGAATGGCTGCTTGGACACGGTCACGCCGATCTGCGCGTGACGCATGATTTCTTCCAGGCCAATGACCGACACCAGCGCGGTGTCCTTCATCAGGATCATGAAAAGGTTACCCAGGCCGGGCAGGGCGATGCGCCACATCTGCGGCATGATCAATTTGGTGAAGATCCGCCATTTCGACAGGCCCAGGGCCACGCCGGCCTCACGGTGGCCTTTGGGAATGGCGAGGATCGCGCCACGAAACACCTCTGTGGCGTAGGCGCCGAAGCACAGGCCCAGCGCAATGACGCCGGCGGCAAAGGCGCTGAGTTCCAGTTCGGGATTGCCGAGGAACTCACCGAGCGCGCGCATCGCGTTGACCGTACCGAAGTAGATCAACAGCACCCAGAGCAATTCCGGGACACCGCGCACCAGGGTCGAATAGGTTCCGCCAAGCCACTGCAACGGCTTGTACGGGGAAGTCTTGGCCAAGGCGCCGAGCAGACCGAGCACCAGCCCCAGGCACAGGGCCGAGAGTGCCAGTTTGACGGTCATCAGCGCGCCGGCGAAGAGCGCCGGGCCGAATCCGTGGAGGTCGATAATCATGGATTTCTTTTCAAATCGCGGCAGGCAAGGCCGGGGATCGGCGCCGCCATGTGACGGTGCCGATCCGGCAGGTCAGGATCAGTAGATGCTGAACGGGAAGTACTTGTCGTTGATCTTCTTGTAGGTACCGTCGGCGACGATTTCCTTCAGTGCAGCGTTCAGCTTCTCGCGGATCGGGTCGCCTTTGCGTACAGCGATACCGATCTTGTCGCTTTCTTCCACCGGGTCGCCTTTGAATTCGTAGGCTTTGCCAGCGTCGCTTTTCAGCCATTCGTAGTTGACGTATTTGTCGGCGAGGATGCCGTCCAGACGACCGGAAGTCAGGTCGAGGTAGGCGTTTTCCTGGGTGTCGTAGAGTTTCACTTCGACGCCCGGCATGTTGTCTTCCATGTACGTACCGGCGAGGGTCGCGCGTTGGGCACCGATCACTTTGCCTTTCAGGGAGTCCTTGTCGGTCTTGAACTCTTTATCCTTCGGCGCGATGAATTGCAGCTTGTTGGAGTAGTACGGGTCGGTGAAATCCACCGCTTGCTTGCGCTCGTCGGTGATCGACATCGAGGAAATCAGGAAGTCGAACTTCTTGGCGTTCAGGGCCGGGATGATGCCGTCCCAGTCCGAGGTGACTACGGAGCATTCAACTTTCATCTTGGCGCACAGGGCGTCGCCGATGTCTTTATCGAAGCCGACGACGTTGCCGCTGGCGTCTTTGTTGTTGAACGGCGGGTAAGCCGCTTCGATGCCCATCTTAAGGGTCTCGGCCATGGCACCGGCGCTGAACGCGAGAGTGACGGCGGCGGCCAGGAAGACCTTTTTGTAGTTCTGCATGCGGGTAGCTCCGTTAGCGGTTGCTGGACATGAATTGTTTGCAGCGCGCCGAAAGCGGGTTCTCGAACACCTGCTGTGGCGATCCTTGCTCTTCGACCAGGCCCTGGTGGAGGAACACCACTTCGCTGGAGACCTGACGGGCGAATCCCATTTCATGGGTCACGAGCAGCATGGTGCGGCCTTCTTCGGCCAGTGCGCGGATGACATTAAGTACTTCCTGGACCATTTCCGGGTCAAGGGCGGAGGTGGGTTCGTCGAACAGGATCACCTTGGGCTGCATCGCCAGTGTGCGGGCAATCGCCGCGCGCTGTTGCTGGCCGCCGGACAGTTGCGCCGGGTAGGCGTGGCGCTTGTCGGCGATGCCGACCTTGGCCAGCAGCGCTTCGGCGACTTCGATGGCTTCGGCCTTGCTCTGGCCGAGCACGCGGCGCGGGGCTTCGATGATGTTGTCGAGCACGCTCATGTGCGGCCATAGATTAAAGTTTTGAAATACAAAACCAATCTCGGAGCGCAGGCGATTGATCTGTTTGCCGTCGGCGGCAACCAGTTCGCCATTCTTGGCGGCCTTGAGCTTGAGTTCTTCGCCGGCGACCAGGATCTGGCCCTGGTGCGGGTTTTCCAACAGGTTGATGCAACGCAGGAACGTGGACTTGCCGGAACCGGAGGAACCGAGGATCGAGATCACATCGCCGTCGCGGGCGGTCAGCGAGATGCCTTTGAGCACCTCAAGCTGTCCGTAGCGTTTGTGCAAGTTGCGGATTTCAAGCGCGGGCGTGGCCTCAGCCATGTGCGTTCCTCATATATGTTGCGCTCCTGCTGTTGGTTGGCCTTCCTGGCGAGGCGGCCAAGCTAGCATAGCGTTTCAATGGCAGCCAACAGCGCTACGAGCGGTAAACGGATGGCGTGTGACAGGTTGTCGCATCGGCGCAGCAGACTGTCGCCCCATCAACAACCGAACGGGTGTTTGAACGTGGATTCCCGTGGGTGTCGCGTAAAAAAAGGCGCGATGTTGCCACCTTTGGCGGGGTGTTGGAAGCGCTAACCGGCCGAACGTTCCTCATTCGCCCTTTTATTGTGCATCCCGTACTTTTTCAGTGTGTTTCTGGTGCGCTGATTCGTTTGAAAAGTGGGTCGCAGGGTAACGCTTTGGCGAAAGGCCATTATTCTCAATGACTTGCGATGACTGTCCGGTCGCGCTGAAAACCGCGGGCCAGAAGACTTTGAAACATTTTGGCGCAATTATTGCGTGCAGAATTCGGAACGCCCCGTTGGATTCTTTTTACGAGAAGGAACGCCAGACGGGCCGGACGCCATCGCTTTCCTCGCAAAGGTAGTTTCAATGAGCAGTACCCAAAGCTCCAATGGCCTCGAACAGGGGCTCAAACCGCGTCATGTGACCATGCTGTCGATCGCCGGGGTGATCGGTGCAGGTCTGTTCGTAGGCTCCGGCCATGCCATCGCCGCCGCCGGTCCCGCTGTTCTGCTGGCTTACGCCGCTGCTGGCGCGCTGGTTGTGCTGGTCATGCGCATGCTTGGCGAGATGGCTGTCGCCTCGCCTGACACTGGCTCGTTCTCGACTTACGCCGACCGTGCCATCGGTCATTGGGCCGGTTTCACCATCGGCTGGCTGTACTGGTGGTTCTGGGTTCTGGTGATTCCGCTGGAGGCCAACGCCGCCGCAACCATCCTGCACGCCTGGTTTCCGAGTGTGGAAATCTGGGCATTCGCGCTGATCATCACCATGCTGCTGACCGTGACCAACCTGTTCAGCGTGAAAAACTACGGTGAGTTCGAATTCTGGTTCGCCCTGCTCAAAGTCGTGGCGATCATTGGTTTCATCATTCTCGGCGTCGCGGCCATTTTCGGCTTCCTGCCGAACAGCCAGGTCAGCGGCGTTTCGCACATCTTCGACACCCAGGGCTTCCTGCCGAACGGCATGGGCGCGGTGCTGGGCGCGATCCTGACCACCATGTTCTCCTTCATGGGTACCGAGATCGTGACCATCGCGGCCGCGGAATCGAAGAACCCTGGCAAACAGATTTCCAAGGCCACCAACTCGGTGATCTGGCGGATCGGTCTGTTCTACCTCGTATCGATCTTCATCGTCGTGGCGCTGGTGCCATGGAACGATCCTGCACTGGCCAGCCTCGGTTCCTACCAGACCGTGCTTGAGCGCATGGGCATCCCGAATGCCAAGATGATCGTCGACATCGTGGTACTGGTCGCTGTGACCAGCTGCCTGAACTCGGCGCTGTACACCTCTTCGCGCATGCTGTTCTCCCTCGGCAAACGGGGCGATGCTCCAGCCATGTCGACCCGCACCAACAAGAGCGGCACCCCCTACTGGGCGGTGATGCTGTCCACCGGCGCGGCGTTCCTGTGCACCTTCGCCAACTACGTGGCCCCGGCTGCGGTGTTCGAGTTCCTGCTGGCCAGCTCCGGCGCCATCGCACTGCTGGTGTACCTGGTGATCGCGATTTCGCAACTGCGCATGCGTAAACAACGCGTGGCTCGCGGCGAGAAAATCGTCTTCAGCATGTGGCTGTTCCCGGGCCTGACCTACGCGGTGATCGTATTCATCGTGGCGGCCCTGACCATCATGCTGTTCCAGGAAGCCCACCGCGTGGAAATCCTCGCGACCGGCCTGCTGAGCCTGGTGGTTGTCGCGACCGGCCTGCTCGTGGCACGCCGTCGCAAGGCAGAAAACCGTGGTGCGGTGGTGTTGAACTGATCCGTATCGCGTCATGCAAAACGGCCGCTGTCAGCGATGACAAGCGGCCGTTTTTGTTTGCGGGCGAGGTTTATTCGCTCTTTTCTTCCTGCGCTTCGAGCGACTGGCCGTAGGTGTCCAGTGCCTTCCCGAAATCGGTGATGAACTGCGGCTCGCTCAGCCAGGCCTGGGCGGTCTCGCGATCCATTCCGTCGGCCCACATGCGGTAGTCGATCAGCATGTCGGCGGCCAGGTGAGTGGCGGCCATGCCTTCGTCGTCAGCATTTTCCATGTCCAGCAGTTCAGGATGGTCGACGATGATGAACGCCAGCTCCCGCAGCAGGGTCAGCAGCATTTCGTCGCGGCTGACGGCTTCGGCGTCGCGCATTTTGCTGAACATCGCCAGGGTGTATTCCGGGATCGGCTCCGCCAGGTGACCGTGGTCATCGTCCAGGGCCAGAGGTTTGCGGCCGACCATGCGGATCTGCTTGGCTTTGGCCTTGGCGCGTTTGGCGCGTTTCTGCTGCTTGTTCAGGGATGCCATGGGAACTCAGTTTTTCTGTTGGGTTTGTGCGGCGATCGCGTCGGACGCGGCCACATAGTCTTTCTGGAATTCAGGCGACTCGATCCAGGCCAGGGCGCCGACTTCGTCGGTTTCGGTGGACCACTGGCGGTACTCGATCAGGGCGGCGAGGATGAAATCCATCGCGCCTTCTTCGCCTTCCTGCTCGTACACCAGCTCCAGCAACGGGTCTTCGAGGAATGCGGTGCACATGGCCTGCTGGCTGATCTTCTCGGCGTCGATCATTTTCTTGAACAGTTCGGTCAGGTCCACCGATTCGAAATCGATGCGGTCGTCGTTCGGGTCCAGCTCGACCGGTGCTTCGGCACGCTTGGTGCGGTTCTGCCTGGCTTTGGTCTTGGCTCGGGCGGCGCGTTTTTGCTGCTTGTTGGCGGAAGCCATGGTGTGTGTTCCGTGGTGCGTTAAAGGGCTTGGCTGCGTGGGATTTTGCGCCCCGGGGTGTCGGAGGCCAGTTCGCCGGTCTGCAGCCAGGTCAGAGCGATGGGCCATAGTGTGGCTTGGTATGCGCTGCGAAAAAAGGCGAAATGTCCGACTTGCTGTTCACCGATGTCCTGCGGCTCGATTCGCAGGTGGGTCCTTTGCGCGTTGTGAAAGTAAGCGAGCAGACGTTCGATGGCGGCAATCGTGCCGTAGGGATCGTCGCTGATGCTGATTGCCAGGGCTTTGGCCCGGACGTTGGCGAAGGGCAAGTCGGTCATCGTTCTGCCGCTCGGGCGCCGCTCATAACGTGCGTCCGGCGTGCTCCAGTCGCGCACCACGCCGGCGGGGGTGTCTTCCAGCCAGCCAAGTCGTTTGCCCGGAAAGTAGCCACAAAACAGCGTGACCAGTGGCATCAGCAGATGCCATTTGCCGAACATCCGCCAGCGGTGCTCGGGCGCGTAATCGCGCCAGTAAGCGAATTGCGCGCCGACCGTCACCAGTCGCCGGATTATCTTCCCGGACGCCCCCAGGCCTGCTGCGCAGCCACCGAAGCTGTGCCCGACCACATCGATCGGCTGCCCGGGGAACTCCCGCTGCGCGCGTTTGAGCATCGCCTCGAAATCCAGCGCGCCCCAATCCGTCCATGAAGCCTGCAAATGCCTCATCGATTTCGGTCGTGATTCACCAATGCCCCGGTAGTCGTAAATGATCACGTCGAAGCCGTTGGCGAAAAGGTACGCCGCGAAGCGCGAATAGTGACGGCAGCGCACGGACGTGGCGGCGTTGATGATTACCACTGGGCGTTGTGGGTCTGGTGAGGCGTGACGCCAGGTGAAACCGCCGAGCAGATAACCGTCGGCGGCAGGTTCCCGAAAGGGGGCGTCCTGAACATCGCTTGCGAGTGTGGTTCTGTTCCGGGCAGCTTCCAGTGCGTGCGTGTCTTGAAAACCCATGGCTCTCGACCTTCGCGGAGTAGCTGCCAACGATAGTCCCAGCTGGCTCGGTGAACAATCCGTCGGCGATCAATCAGCCGTCTGATCGCTCAAGCGCTCTTCCAGCAGCGTGTGTTCCCGATTCAACTCCGCTCTTAACTCCTCTTCGCTCGGCAGCACCAGTTTGTAGCTGCTGGCGAACAGTTGTTCATTACCCTTGAGGATCGTGTAGCGCGCCACCGATTCATTTTGTTGGGCACAGAGAATGATCCCCACCGTTGGCCCGTCGCCCTCGCTACGTTTGAGGTCGTCGTACATGCGGATGTACATGTCCATCTGGCCTACGTCCCGAGCACTGAGTTTGCCGCGCTTCAGATCGAGGATGACGAAGCATTTGAGCAGGTAGTTGTAGAACACCAGGTCAATGTAAAAATCATCGTCGCCAGCGCTGATGCGTTGCTGGCGACCGACAAAAGCGAAGCCTTTGCCCAGCTCAAGGAGAAATCCCTGGAGCTGGTCGATCAAGGCTTGCTCCAGTTCGGATTCCTGAAGCTTGCCCGGTGATGGCAGGCCGAGAAATTCCAGCAGGACCGGGTCGCGGATGAATTCCCGGGGATTGCTTTTCATCGCGGCAATGTTGGTTGCGGCCTCTGCATAGACGTCGGTTTTGTCCCGACTCATCAACAGACGTTCGTAGTAGAGGGTGTTGATCTGGCGATCGAGGGCACGGCTTGACCAGTTTTGCGCAGCGGCTTCGTTCATGTACCACTGCCGGGCGGGTTCGCTTTCGACCTGCAATATCCTGCGGTAATGGGTCCAGCTCAATTCGAGACGCAGTGCGTCTCGAATTGGAAAGAGCTGATAAAACTGCCGCATTTTTCGAAGATTGGTAACGTCGAAGCCTTTCCCAAAGTCTGCAGTCAGCTCCTTCGCCAGCGTAGCCAGAAGCTGTTTTCCGTACCCCGCACGCCGGGCTCCCTGTTGCTCGAACTCGACAATGTGTCGCCCGATCTGCCAGCAGGTCTGGACTTGAATTGTGTCGACCGTTCGCAGCACTTTCTGCCTGGCCTCGCGTATCAGGTCGCCCAGATCGCCCAGCAGCGACTCAAGTTTTGAATCTTGTGGTTCAGCCGTTTCCAGTTGGCTCATCAGGTCTTCCGGCTCGGGGTGAACAGAAGCAAGAGCATGCCAATTGTTCAGGGCCTGGGGATGCCGGCCGTGTCTGATGCCACTGAAGGAAGAGTGGGCGGGTTTTGCGAGATCAGGCTGACGGAGTCCGCGAACGAGGAGTACGGCGTGTAGTCCTTTTCGTATCAACCGCAACTCCCAATCGTTCTAAAACCCACCCCGCAAGACAAAATCTAAAAAGAGGTAACGATTGGGTTCCGCGAGAGCCCGGGAGTCGTCCTCATGAAACGTGTTCTTTCATTCGTGCTGCCCGTTGCCGCTGCTGCGGTGCTGCTGTTTCCGGCCATGGCGCAGGCTGCGAGTCTGGAGCCGATCGACAGCTCCGCTGTGCAGGCTCAGCAGCAAGAACAAAACGGCGTTCGCTATCTGGCTGGCGGGATTGGCGAAGATGAGTCGAAAGCCATTCAGCAATCCGCGGGCTACAACCTGCACATGACGTTCGCCGTCGGCATGCAAAACCAATACACCGCCGATGTCGACGTGATGATCCAGAAAGCTCCGGGTCAGACCGTGCTGACGCTGAATCAGACCGGGCCATTGGTCTACGTGCAGTTGCCGCCCGGCAAATACACGGTCGTGGCGACCCGCAACGGTGAAACACGCCGGGATGCGGCCGAAATAGGCGGCGGTGCTGCGCGCAATCTGGTTTTTCACTGGAATGACAACAGCTAGTAGCGTTACCGGTCGCGCCGGGATGGCGTGACCGTTGCCGTGCGGCCCAGCCAGATCAATACCCATGCTGCGCCCGACAGGAAGAGGGCGAGGAGGCAATGCGTGGCGATGGCAAACCAGAAGTTGGCGGGTTGTGTGGTCAACGAATACACGGCGAAGTGTTTGCCGCGAGCCAGGTTGCCGATGCGTCCCTGAATCAAACCGTCCACGGTTTCATAGGCGATCAGGCCGGTACACAGCATGAACATCAGGCCGAGAGCGATCATCAGCCAGTCGGTGCGTTTTATCGGTGGAGCGGGATGGGGGAGGGGAACGCGGGTTCTTTTCTGGTTCATCGCGCGGATGACCCTCTTGCGTAAGGGTTGAGCAACGTATCGCGATTTCCGGTCTGCAAGAAGGGCGGAATCGGGTCACCGTCAAATCGCAGGCATAAAAAAACCCTGAATCTTGCGATTCAGGGTTTTCGGTATTTGGTGCCCAGAGACGGAATCGAACCGCCGACACGGGGATTTTCAATCCCCTGCTCTACCGACTGAGCTATCTGGGCAACGGGGCGCATTAAAAGGGTTTTTCGGATTTGCGTCAACGACTTTTTTAAAATTTCTTAAATTAATTCCGTCGCTTACGAAATCCGGGGGTTATTCGGCTGGCGGAACGTAGCCTTCGGCCTGAGCGTATTCCTCGCCGGAGAAGTACTTGTCCATTTCGCCCTGAAGAAATTTGCGGTCTTCGGCGTTCATCATGTTCAGGCGTTTTTCGTTGATCAGCAGGGTCTGGTGTTTCTGCCAGTCGGCCCAGGCCTTGGCCGAGACGTGTTCGAAAATGTCCTGGCCCTTGGCGCCCGGGTACGGTGGGCGCTCCAGACCTTCGAGTTGTTCTTTGTATTTGCGGCACATTACGGTGCGGGTCATGTCGACTCTCCTGCATTCAAGACGGCGGCCGCGCGTTCGAGCAAGGTCTTGACCGGGGCGGCGAGGCCCAGGCGCGGCGGGGTGGCGAGGTTATACCAGAGCCAGTCGGCCTCGGCCACGTGACCGCCGACCTCCTGCACCTGAACCAGCCAGGGTTCGATGGACAGCTGGAAGTGGCTGAATGTGTGGACAAGGCTCGGCAGCGCCTGCTGCTCGCCCAGTTCCAGCGAGTGCTGCGCGGCGAGGTGTTGCAGGTCGTCGAGGTCATCGAGCTCCGGCAGGCTCCACAAACCGCCCCACAATCCGCTGGACGGTCGACGATAAAGCAGAATTGCGCCGTTCTCGTTGGCCAACAGCGGCATCAGCGTGCGTTTCTGCGGGATGGCCTTGCGCGGCTTGGGGATCGGGTAACGCGTCTCCAGGCCGAGCAGGTGCGCTTCACAGCCCTTTTTCAGCGGACACAGCAGGCAGCTCGGTTTACTACGGGTGCACAGCGTGGCGCCCAGGTCCATCATCGCCTGGGTGTAGGCGTTGACCCGATCCTGCGGCGTGAAGCGCTCGGCGTTGGCCCACAGCTGTTTCGCGACCTTAGGCTCGCCGGGGTAGCCTTCTTGCGCGGTAAAGCGCGCCAGCACCCGTTTGACGTTGCCGTCGAGAATCGGCGCACGCAGGCCCATGCTGATGCTGGCGATCGCGCCGGCCGTGGACAGGCCAATGCCCGGCAGTTCGGTGAGCTTCTCGACATCCCGGGGAAACTCGCCGCCGTACTGGCTGACGACGATCTTCGCGGTCTTCTGCAGATTGCGCGCGCGGGTGTAGTAACCCAGGCCCGTCCACAAGTGCAGCACTTCATCCTCCGGCGCTTCGGCCAGGGCTTCGACCGTCGGCAGCGCGGCCATGAAGCGGTCGAAGTAATTGAGCACGGTGCTGACCTGGGTCTGCTGCAACATGATCTCGGACACCCACACCCGGTACGGGTTGATGTTCTGTTGCCAGGGCAAATCATGGCGGCCGTGGCGGTCGAACCATTCCAGCACCGCCGTGGAAAACTGCTCCGCTCTCATCGCTTGAACAGCCCCTTCAATGCGTTTTTCAGTTCCGGGCTGACTTTGTCGCCCAGTTTCTCGTCGATTTTTTCGCTGAGCTTGTCGCCGGCCATTTTGGTCGCGACCTGGCCCAGGCGCTCGTTGTCCACGCGGCAGGCCTTGGCGCCCAGTTCCAGCGGGCCACGGCAGCGCAGCGGCCATTCGATGCCGACGAACTTCTCGCCGACCTGGCAGGCCGGATCCGGCATGGCACTGGTATCGCCTTCGACGATGATGCCGACGCGGTAATCCATGCCCAGCACCTTGAGGTCGATATCGCCGTCACCGTTGACGCTCATGCCGGGGATGCGCACTTTCAAGTCCGGGTTGCTGGCCACGCCGTTGCGGAAGGTGAGGTTGCCCTTGAGTTCCTGGAACGGCGTGTCCTTGCCGCGCGGCTCACCGCTCAGGGATTTGCGGTTGAGCGTGGCGATGCCCTTGCACAGTTGCTGCTCAAGGTTGGCGTTGAGCAATACGCCATTGTTGATCACAAAACTGGCGTTGCCGTTGAGGGTGTCGATCAGCGCCTGCTGGCTGTTGCCGCTGCCGGTGACGGTACTGGTGAGATTGACCAGACCTTTGACCGGCGGATTCTTGCCCTGGCTTTCGAGGATTTTCTCCACCGGCACCCGGTTGATCCGGGTTTGCAGGTTCAGCACCGGCGCTGTCTGGCGCACATCCAGCGTGCCCTTGGCTTCGAAGTCGCCGTTGTACAGCTCGCCGCGCAGATTTTCCAGGGTCAGCAGGCCGCCCTGGCCGGTGGCTTTCAGTGCGGCGTTCTGGATCGGCAGCTTGTCGAGGGTCAACTGGCCGAAGGTCAGGTCGGCGTTTACGTCGAGTTTGCTCAGGCGCTCAACCGGGAACAGGCGCTCGGTGCTCCAGGCGCTTTTGCTCGGTTTTTCCGGCAGCGGTGTGCTGCCGGCACCGGCCATCGCATCGGCCTCGGTGTTGGCAACTTCGGCCTGGCGGACCTGGGTGGCGTTGTTGGCTTTCTCCGATTTCGGCGGCAGGTAGCGGTCGACATTGAAGGTGTCGGCCTTGAGGATCGCCCGCAATGATTGTTTGGCAAAGTCTTCGACGGCGATGCGGCCGCTGAAGCTGCTGTCGTCGAGTTTCAGGTTGATGTTGTCCAGCGAAACGCTGGTCGGCGTCGCGGCGACACGGCTGACCAGTTCAACCTTGCTCAGGCTGCCTTCTGCCATGGCTGGCAAGGTCTGACCGATGCTGTCGACGAATTTCGCCAGGTCGAACTGGGCAATGGAAATCCCGCCGGTGATCTGTGGCGTCTTGTCCAGGTCGTTGGCTTTCAGCTCGCCCAAGGCACGCAGCTGATTGACCGACAGCTTGATGCCGGTCCATTCGGCGACGTTGGCGGCCTTGTCCAGCAACAACTGGCCTTGGGCGGCGAAGGTCACGGTTTTGCCTTGCAGCGGATCGCCGGCGACTTCGCCGGAAAGCTTAAGGTCTTCGAACTTGTAGCGTTGCAGGGCGCGCTCGAAGCGCAGCTCGCCGTTAAGCTCGGTGCGCACCCGCAGCACTGGCTGATTGGTGCCGAGAAATGCGGTGGCCTTGACCGGGATGTTGGTCGAATCGTGGACCGCGCCGGTGCTCAGCTGAATGCTTTCGGCGCTGAATTGCTTGCCGGTCAGCTCGTCGTTGTATTCCACGCGGGCGTTGTTGACGGTCAGGCTGTCGATGTCGAGGCGGATCGGCTGGGCCGGTTTTTCCGGTTGCGGGGTGGTCTCGGGTGCGGTTTCGGCGGTGGTGGTCGGTGCCGGTGTGCTGCCGGCCTTGGGCGGCACCTTGCCGATGTCTTCCCAGTTGCCATGACCATTCTTGTCACGATTCAGGCGCAGGTTCAGGCCTTCGACGCGCACATCGCTCATCTGGACTTCGCGGCGCAGCAGCGGCAACACGCGCACGGACAGGCCGAGCATCTGTAGGTCGGCAAACGGTTCGGCAGGCTTGGCCAGAGTAGCGACGCTGGCCTCGTGCAGTTCCAGGCCGAGCCACGGGAACAGGCTCCAGCCGATGTCGCCATTGAGCGTCAGCTCGATGTGGGCCTTGTCGCGGGCAATCTGGCGGATCTCGTCTTTGTAGTCGTTGGGATCAAACAGGTGGGTCAGGGCGAAGCCCGCCGCCACAATGATCAGCAACAGCCCGAGAAGTACCAGACCCAGGATTTTGCCGAACGCTTTCATGGGCGAGTCCTTGTAAGTAGTCGAATTCGTGATTTAGCCGGGGAGTATAGCGCTGCATCAACCCTCGCTGTTGCGGTGCCCCGTCAGCCCGCTGAACCGTGATGTACAGCGCTTCGACAACGATCGGCATCGGGGTTCCCCGGCGTCAGGAGATCAGATGACCCAAAAAAGGTGATGTCAGTTTGGTTTTTCTGTCACGTGCAAATGGTAACCTTCGCCCGTTCGTCCGCCCATCTGCGACTTAACGTCGCGCTTTCAAGGAGCTTCACCCGCAAAAAAACGGTCATGCCTGCGTGCATAAAGGCCGGGGGTGAGCAGTGGCTGGCGAACCATACTAATAATTGGGGGATACATAATGAGCACGACCATTACGGCGGACGGCTTCAAAGCCGATCAGCCCGGGTTCCTGTCCAAGGAACGCATCATCGCCAAGCCCGGTTTCAACCGTTGGCTGGTTCCGCCGGCCGCTCTGGCCATTCACCTGTGCATCGGCATGGCCTACGGCTTCTCGGTGTTCTGGTTGCCGCTGTCCAAGGCGCTGGGCGTGACCGCTCCGGTGGCTTGCGCACCGGACATGAGCTTCATTGCACAAGTCTTCTCGTCGCAATGCGACTGGCCGATCTCCATGCTCGGCTGGATCTACACCCTGTTCTTCATCTTCCTCGGCTGCTCGGCAGCGATCTGGGGTGGCTGGCTCGAACACGCAGGCCCGCGCAAGGCTGGCGTTGTATCGGCTCTGTGCTGGTGCGGCGGTCTGCTGATTTCTGCGCTGGGGATCTATACCCACCAGATCTGGCTGATGTGGATCGGCTCCGGCGTGATCGGCGGTATCGGTCTGGGCCTGGGCTACATCTCACCGGTCTCGACCCTGATCAAGTGGTTCCCGGACAAGCGCGGCATGGCGACCGGCATGGCGATCATGGGTTTCGGTGGCGGCGCGATGGTTGGTGCTCCACTGGCAACCGCATTGATGAGCCACTTCGCTTCGCCGACTGGCGTGGGCGTATGGCAGAGCTTCGTGGCCATGGCTGCGATCTACTTCGTGTTCATGATCGGTGGCGCGTTGGCCTACCGCGTTCCGCCAACCGGCTGGAAGCCTGAAGGCTGGACCGCGCCGGCGAAAAAAGCATCGAACGCGATGATCACCCACCGTCACGTTCACGTGAACGTGGCCTGGAAGACCCCGCAATTCCGTCTGGTGTGGCTGGTGCTGTGCCTGAACGTGTCCGCCGGTATCGGCATCCTCGGCATGGCTTCGCCGCTGTTGCAGGAAGTGTTCGGCGGCAAGCTGCTGGGCAACGACCTGCCGTTCGGTCAACTGGACGCCGGTCAACTGGCTTCCATCGCTGCCATTGCAGCCGGTTTCACCGGTCTGCTGAGCCTGTTCAACATCGGCGGTCGCTTCTTCTGGGCGTCGTTCTCGGACTACCTGGGCCGCAAGAACACTTACTTCGTGTTCTTCGCACTGGGTTTTGCGCTGTACGCGCTGATCCCGAATCTCGGTCACCTGGGCAACGTTGCGCTGTTCGTGGCGGCGTTCTGCATCATTCTGTCGATGTACGGCGGTGGTTTTGCGACCGTGCCGGCGTATCTGGCCGACCTGTTCGGTACGCAAATGGTCGGTGCGATCCATGGTCGTCTGCTGACTGCCTGGGCCGCCGCCGGCGTGCTGGGTCCGGTGCTGGTGAACTACCTGCGTGAGTATCAGCTGAGCATCGGCGTTGAACGCGCCGCCGCTTACGACATCACCCTGTACATCCTCGCCGGCCTGCTGGTGCTGGGCTTCCTGTGCAACCTGCTGGTGCGCCCGGTGGCCGACAAGTACTTCATGACCGACGCCGAACTGGCTGCCGAGCAGGCGCTGGGCCACGACAAGGGTGCTGACGCCAGCACCGTGCTGGAGTGGAAAGCCGCGCCGGGCAGCAAGCCACTGGCGATCGCTGCGTGGCTGGTGGTGGGGATTCCGTTGGCGTGGGGTGTGTGGGTGACCCTGCAGAAGACGGCGGTTCTGTTCCACTAAGACGCTGAAATTGCCGGCCTGATATCTCAGGCCGGCACCAACACCTGTGGGAGCGAGCTTGCTCGCGAAGAGGGTAGATCAGTCGACATCGTTGTCGGCTGACCCACCGATTTCGCGAGCAAGCTCGCTCCCACATTTGTTTTCAGGCTGCCTGTAATGGCTTGTATGGACATGTCTACCCGCGACGGCCGGGGGTTCTATCCGTCAGTCATTGCACCTCTCGTGTTTCTGTTTCGGCCCCGCGCCCCTATAATGGCTGCCTTTTTCGCCCAATGATTTTGCGGAGCTGGTGATGGCCGAACGTAAGGCGTCTGTCGAGCGCGACACTCTGGAAACCCAGATCAAAGCCTCGATCAACCTTGATGGCACCGGAAAGGCCCGATTCGATATCGGTGTTCCTTTTCTTGAGCACATGCTGGACCAGATCGCCCGTCACGGGTTGATCGACCTGGATATCCAATGCAAGGGCGATCTGCATATCGACGACCACCACACGGTGGAAGACGTCGGTATCACCCTCGGCCAGGCCTTCGCGCAAGCCATTGGCGACAAGAAAGGCATCCGTCGCTACGGCCACGCCTACGTGCCGCTCGATGAAGCGCTGTCGCGCGTGGTGATCGACTTCTCTGGCCGCCCGGGCCTGCAGATGCACGTGCCGTACACCCGCGCCACCGTCGGCGGCTTCGACGTCGACCTGTTCCAGGAATTCTTCCAGGGCTTCGTCAACCACGCGTTGGTCAGCCTGCACATCGACAACCTGCGCGGCACCAACACCCACCACCAGATCGAAACCGTGTTCAAGGCTTTCGGCCGCGCGCTGCGCATGGCCGTCGAGCTGGACGAGCGCATGGCCGGCCAGATGCCTTCGACCAAAGGCGTCCTGTAATGCAGACCGTTGCAGTTATCGATTACGGCATGGGCAACCTGCACTCGGTGGCCAAGGCCCTCGAGCACGTCGGTGCCGGCAAGGTGCTGATCACCAGCGACGCGGCAGTTATCCGCGAAGCCGACCGGGTGGTTTTCCCCGGCGTCGGCGCGATTCGCGATTGCATGGCGGAGATCCGTCGCCTCGGTTTCGACTCGCTGGTGCGTGAAGTCAGCCAGGATCGTCCCTTCCTCGGCATTTGCGTCGGCATGCAAGCCTTGCTCGACAGCAGCGAAGAGAACGACGGCGTCGACTGCATCGGCCTGTTCCCGGGCGCGGTGAAGTTCTTCGGCAAAGACCTGCATGAAGACGGCGAACACCTGAAAGTCCCGCACATGGGCTGGAACGAAGTGAAGCAGGCGGTGGATCACCCGCTGTGGCACAACATTCCGAACCTGGCGCGCTTCTACTTCGTGCACAGCTACTACATCGCCGCCGGTAACCCGCGGCAGGTGGTCGGCAGCGGTCATTACGGTGTCGATTTCGCTGCGGCGCTGGCCGAAGGTTCGCGTTTCGCCGTGCAGTTCCACCCGGAGAAGAGCCATACCCATGGCCTGCAATTGCTGCAGAACTTCGCCGCGTGGGACGGTCGCTGGTAAATGGCCGTCAAGAAATCCAGGCCGCCGATCCTGACCCTCACGCCTGAGCAGGAGAGTGAGGCCAACCGCAAGATTCAGCGGTTCATGGAGGATCGTTTCGAACTGGACCTGGGTTCGTTCGAGGCGGCGGAAATTCTTGAGCTGTTTACCCGCGAAATTGCTCCGCACTATTACAACAGGGCGATTTTCGATGTGCAGACCCACCTCAAGGAGCGGTTTGAAAGCATTGAAAGCGACCTGTGGGCGCTCGAGAAAAACTGATTTCCGAGCCAAGCTGAACATTCAAATTTGAAGGTTTGCCAGATGCTGATTATTCCCGCTATCGATCTCAAAGACGGTGCCTGCGTACGTCTGCGCCAGGGCCGCATGGAAGATTCCACAGTGTTCTCCGATGACCCGGTGAGCATGGCTGCCAAGTGGGTGGAGGGCGGTTGCCGCCGTCTGCATCTGGTCGACCTGAACGGCGCTTTCGAAGGGCAGCCGGTCAACGGCGAAGTCGTCACCGCAATCGCCAAGCGCTACCCGACCCTGCCGATCCAGATCGGCGGCGGCATCCGTTCGCTGGAAACCATCGAGCACTACGTCAAGGCGGGCGTCAGCTACGTGATCATCGGCACCAAAGCGGTGAAGGATCCGGCGTTCGTCGCTGAAGCCTGCCGCGCGTTCCCGGGCAAGATCATCGTTGGTCTGGACGCCAAGGACGGTTTTGTCGCCACCGATGGCTGGGCTGAAATCAGCACCGTGCAGGTCATCGACCTGGCCAAGCAGTTCGAAGCCGACGGCGTGTCCTCGATCGTTTATACCGACATCGCCAAAGACGGCATGATGCAGGGCTGCAACGTTCCGTTCACCGCTGCACTGGCGGCTGCCACCAGGATCCCGGTGATCGCTTCCGGCGGCATTCACAACCTGGGTGACATCAAGTCGCTGCTCGACGCCAGGGCGCCGGGCATCATCGGCGCCATCACCGGCCGGGCGATCTACGAAGGCACTCTCGACGTCGCCCAAGCGCAAGCTTTCTGCGACTCGTACCAAGGCTGAGGACTGACCATGGCGCTGGCCAAACGCATCATCCCTTGCCTGGACGTGGATAACGGTCGGGTCGTCAAAGGTGTGAAATTCGAGAACATCCGTGACGCCGGCGATCCGGTGGAAATCGCCCGTCGCTACGACGAGCAGGGTGCCGACGAGATTACCTTTCTCGACATCACCGCCAGCGTCGATGGCCGTGACACAACACTGCACACCGTCGAGCGTATGGCCAGCCAGGTGTTCATTCCGCTGACCGTCGGCGGTGGCGTGCGTACCGTGCAGGACATCCGCAACCTGCTCAACGCCGGTGCGGACAAGGTCTCGATCAACACCGCTGCCGTGTTCAACCCGGAATTTGTCGGCGAAGCGGCGCAGCATTTCGGCTCGCAATGCATCGTCGTTGCCATTGACGCGAAGAAGGTTTCGGGCCCGGGCGAAACCCCGCGCTGGGAGATCTTCACCCACGGCGGCCGCAAACCGACCGGCCTCGACGCGGTCGAGTGGGCGAAGAAAATGGAAGGCCTGGGTGCCGGTGAAATCCTCCTGACCAGCATGGATCAGGACGGCATGAAAAACGGCTTCGACCTCGGCGTGACCCGCGCCATCAGCGATGCGCTGGGTATTCCGGTGATCGCGTCCGGCGGCGTCGGCAACCTGCAGCATCTGGCTGACGGCATTCTTGAAGGCCACGCCAGCGCGGTACTGGCGGCAAGTATTTTCCACTTCGGCGAATACACCGTTCAGGAAGCCAAAGCCTACATGGCTCATCGCGGTATCGTAATGCGTTAAACATCCATACAGGCCAGTGGACAGCATGGCGTACCCAAGGCACTCTTGGGCACGCCATGGATTTCGGTAGCCCGACATGATCAAACGCCTGCTTCTCGCTCTCGCCAGTGCCTCCGTGTTGTTGATCAACACCGGCCACGCCGAAGTAAGTCCCGACACCGATCTGGTGCTTCTTACCGAAAACTTCCCGCCGTACAACATGGCGAAGAACGGCAAGAATTTCGCCCAGGATGAAAACATCAACGGCATCGCCACGGACATCGTGCGCGAGATGTTCAAGCGTGCCGGCATCACTTACAGCCTGACCCTGCGCTTCCCTTGGGAGCGGGTCTACAAACTGGCGCTGGAGAATCCCGGTTACGGTGCGTTCGTCATGGCGCGCCTGCCGGATCGCGAAAAACTCTTCAAGTGGGTCGGCCCGATCGGCCCGGACGACTGGGTCATGCTGGCCAAGGCCGACAGCAAGATCACCCTCGAAACCCTCAATGACGCGCGCAAATACAAGATCGGCGCCTACAAGGGCGATGCCATCGCCGAGACGTTGACCAAACAGGGTCTGAAGCCGGTGGTGGTGCTGCGCGATCAGGACAATGCCAAAAAACTTGTCAGCGGCCAGATCGACCTGTGGGCCACCGGCGATCCTGCCGGCCGTTATCTGGCGCGGCAGGATGGCGTGATCGGGCTGAAAACCGTGCTTCGCTTCAACAGTGCCGAACTGTATCTGGCGCTGAACAAGGACGTACCGGATGCAACCGTTGCCAAGTTGCAAGCTGCGCTGGATCAGATGCGCAAGGATGGCGTGGTCGACGAGATCATGGGGCGATATCTGTAACCGCTGCGGGTTCAGCCGGTGGTTGCGGTTTAACTGCGACCTCCGCCACCGGCGGCTCTTCAGGCTCTTTTGCCGGTTCAGTGACGGTCGGTTCCGCGGGTTCTTCGAGCGGTTCCTTCACGCGTTCGAGTTCAGGCTCGACCGGGCAATCCGTCATATGCAGGCTGTCCATGTCGGTAAAGCTGAAATGACCTTCCACTTGTGAGCCGTCTTCGCGCAACAGTCGATAGTCGCTCTGCAAGACGTAAACCGCCGCGAACCGGTTTTTTGCAACGAGTGCGATGACCTCTGCGTCCGAAGAGTTCACCCATTCGAAAGGTTCTGACTCGGCGTTGAAGAAGCTGTTGTGCAATTTGGCCGAGCAGATGATGACAGGCTCAGGTAAAGACCTGCTTGGTGACCATTGATCGCCGATTTCAATACCTGTGTTACGGCAGAACTTGCGCAACGTCTCCCAGGACTGGGTACGGCCGGCCTTCGATTTGAGCGCTCGGTTCATGTCTGTACTGTTTTGCCCCTGGCCGACAAGCAAATAGCGATCTGTTCTCTCCAGGCTGTAAAACGGTGAGGTGCGCAGTTGTTCAAGGTTTGCCATGAGTGAGTCGTTTACCGCGAACCACGGCAACTGCACCACTCGTGTGATCTTCGCTGGTGTAAGGGCGGCAGAGGCATCGTGCCCGGTGAGTACGGGGGCGGCTGGTGGTGACTCGACCTGAAGGGGAATCTGCATCCGCAAGGCATAGGCGATGACTGGCGACGCAGGCTTGCCGTAGCCGTTTTCGCCAATGAACGTGCCCGGAGCAAAGTAGATTTCCCCTGCGGGCGCTGCGGGAGGCTTGACGCTCCAGGCGCTGAAATCGCGGTCGGCTCCGCTGCCCTTGTCGCTCCAGATCAGGTCGCCGGTACTGGCGGCGATCACCAGGTCGGTGCGCACACAACGAACGGCATTGAAGGACGGCTTGCTGCGGTCGTTGGAGCACACCAGCCCGAGAGCCACGTAACCTTGCGGAGGGATCGGCCGCCAGACAGAGCAGTCGCCGTTGGCGTTCGAGCCGATATCGTTCCAGACGAGTTGGTAATCATCCGGCCTGCTCAGTGCAGGACCTTTGCCCGGCTCGGTATTTTGCAGATCCCCCTCGCGGACGACAGCCATCACCTTCTTATCGTTGATGTTGTCTCGTCCGGCGACAACGAGATCACCCAACGGAAAATAACCGGGTAGCAGGTCGGGAGCCGGTGTCGGACGCCAGAAACTGCCGGGTTTTGACTTCGAGCCGGTGTTGTCCCAGATCCGGTGGAACTCGGTGGTGAAATTGATCAGCAGGTTTTCAACCGCTATGGGTTCCATCTGCCGAACAGGCAAATGAAGATTGGTTTGGGTGTTCATGATTGATCCCGAATAAAGAAACGGCTCGGTGTGGCCGCGACGGGTCTCAATATCCGGGTAGCGAGGGGGCTGGCTGCGGTATCTATCTATCGCTTCGTGACAGCTTGTTACCGATAAACGCCGTCTTTCCCATGAGCGGCGGTGGCCCGATTGCTGCGCACGCTGATCATCTGCTTGATGTCGATCCACTCGATGCCTTGAGCTTTCAATTTCGGCAGCTCGCGCTCCAGCACGGCCAGGGTCTGCGGATAGGGATGGCCGATCATCACTGCCGAACCCTGTTTGTGCGCCAGGCTGATTGCGGTCTGCAATTGGGTCAGGATCGCCGCTTCGGTGCGCTCATCATCGAGAAACACATCCCGCGAAACGCTCGCCAGATCGATCTTCTGCGCCTGTTGCGCTGCGACGGTCTGCGCGCTGGTGCGACTGTCGACGAAGAATTTGTGGCGGCGCTGCAACTCGCCCATCAGCCACGCCATCGCCACTGGTTGAGCGGTCATGCGGCTGCCCATGTGGTTGTTGATACCCGCGGTGTACGGGACCATTTTGAACGCGGCGTTCAGCCGTTTTTCCAGCTCTTCGATCGGCAGTTCGGGATGCCAGGCGAACGGACCGGTGGCCGGGTCCATCGGCATGTGCAGGATCACGATCTTGCCGGCGCGATGGGCTTCGCGGGCGAATTCGGTGGCGTGCGGGGTGTCGGGCATGATCGCCGTGGTCACCGGCCCGGGGAGGGCCAGCACGCGGCGATCCCGGGGCAGGTTCTGCCCCAGGTCGTCGATGATCAGTGTCAGGTAGGCTTTTTGAGGTGTTGGTCTGGCAGGTTCTGCATGAGCAGCACCCGCCAGACAGCACAGCAGGACGAAGATAAAACGCAAAGACATCCTCAACGGCCGGACGTGATGCTCAGGCCTTTGAGCAGGCTCAGGGCCTGGGCCAACTGGTAATCGTCATCCTGCGGCATCGCCTTGGCCTTGCCGCCCGAACCGGTTGGACGGTCCGCGCCGCCGTTGCCGTTGCCCAGGTGACCTTGCAGGTCGGCTTCCTTGAAGTAGTCGCCGTCTGCCTCGTTGGTGATCTTGGCCTTGCGTACCTCGATGTCCGGGACGATGCCCTGGGCCTGAATCGAGCGACCGTTCGGCGTGAAGTACAGCGCAGTGGTGATCTTCAGCGCGCGGTCGTTGTTCAGCGGCAGCACGGTCTGCACCGAGCCCTTGCCGAAACTGGTGGTGCCCATGACCACGGCGCGTTTCTGATCCTGCAGGGCGCCGGCGACGATTTCCGAGGCCGAGGCGCTGCCACCGTTGATCAGCACAACCATTGGCACCGCTTCGCTTTCGTCCTTGCCGGTGGCGGAGAAGCGCAGTTCGGAGTTGGCGATCCGACCCTTGGTGTAGACGATCAGGCCTTTGGTGATGAAGTGGTCGACCACTTCCACCGCTGCCTGCAACACGCCGCCCGGGTTGTTGCGCAGGTCGAGGATGATGCCGTTGAGCTTCTTGCCGTTGTCCTTGCGCAGTTTGGCCAGGGCCTTGGAGACCTCTTCGCCGGTCTTGACCTGGAACTGGGTGATGCGGATCAGGCCATAACCCGATTCCAGCAGTTGCGCCTTGACGCTCTTCACCTGAATCACGGCGCGAGCAAGGGTCACGTCGAACGGCGTGCCGCCGTCGCGAACCAGGGTCAGGGTGATCTTCTGGCCGATCTTGCCGCGCATCTTGTCCACGGCTTCGGTCATGGTCTGGCCACGGGTCGGCGCGCCGTTGATCTTGACGATGAAGTCGCCGGCCTGGATGCCGGCCTTCGACGCCGGCGTGTCGTCGATTGGCGACACGACCTTGATGAAGCCGTCTTCGGCGCCGACTTCGATGCCCAGGCCGCCGAATTCACCGCTGGTGCTTTCCTGCAACTCGGCGAAATCCTCGGGACCAAGGTAGGCGGAGTGCGGATCAAGGTTGCTGAGCATGCCCTTGATCGCGTTTTCAAGCAGGGTCTTGTCGTCCACCGGTTCGACATAGGCGGCCTTGATCCGGTCCATGACCTCGGCAAAGGTGCGCAACTCTTCCAGCGGCAATGGCGCCTTGGAGGTCGCGGCAGTGCCTGCCGGAGCGACAGCCGGGGCCGGTTGAGCGGCAAACGCCAGAGGCGCGCCGATCACCAGGGCGATCGTCAGGGCCAGCGAGGTAAGGCGGGACAAATGCAGCATGTCGAACGAACTCCTAATTTAGGTTGCCCGCGCTTATCCTTGCGCGCGGCACCATTGCGCCGGATCACTCGGGTGACCCTGCTGACGAATTGCGAAATACAGCGCCGGAGTGTCCTGGCCGCCACTGTTACCCACAGTGGAGATGGACTCGCCGGCCTTAACCACGTCACCCGCCGACTTCAGTAGCGTCTGGTTGTGACCGTAAAGACTCAGAAAACCGTTGCCGTGGTCGAGGATCACCAGCAGCCCGGCGCCGCGCAACCAGTCGGCAAACACCACGCGCCCGCCGTGTACGGCATGCACCTGGCTGCCGGCGGAGGCGCTGATCATCACGCCGTCCCACTTGGTGCGGGCATCGTCGCCACGGGTTTCGCCGAAGCGTGCCAGCAGTCGACCATCAACGGGCCATGGAAGTTTTCCCCGACTAGACGCAAAAGGGCCACCGAAGGTCTCGCCGCCGCTGGACACCAGGGCGCCGGGAGTCGATCTGACCGGTTTGCGTGGGGCGTCGGTGTTTTCCGCCTCGGCCTCACGCAAGCGCTTTTTTTCGGCTTCCTGCTGGGCGATGAGCGCTTTCTGCCGCGCTTCTTCTGCCTCACGGGCCTGGCGGGCCAGGGTTTCCTCGATGGTTTTAAGGACTTTAGACAGGTCTGCCTGATCCTGCTCGCGGGCGGCCAGTTTCTGGTCCCGGGCTTTCACGTCTTCATTGAGTTTGGCGAGGGCCTGCTGGCGCTCCTTGCGGACCTTGTCGAGCGCTTCGCGCTGAGTGTCGAGATCGCTTTGCTGCGCCAGCAATTGCGCCTGCTGCAAGCCGATGTCCTTTTCGACATTGGCCAGTTGGCGCAAGGTTTCGTTGAAGCTTTTCAGCTGCTCCAGGCGAGCCTGGCTCAGGTAGTCGTAATAGGTGAGGGTGCGGGCGAATTTCTCGGGGTTCTGCTGGTTGAGCAGCAGCTTGAGGTATTCCTGGCGACCATTCTGGTAGGCGGCGCGGGCCTGGATGGCGATCAGTCGCTGCTGTTCAGTGCGCGCGCTCTGGAGTTTTTTTTTCTCCGCATCGAGCCGCTGCAGCTCGGATTCGCTCTTTTTCAGCTCTTTTTGCAGGGCTTCGACCTGTTTCTCGAGCTTGCCCATCTCGGTTTCAGTGCCCTTGAGCTCCTTTTGCACGCCGGATTTTTCTTCCTGGAGCTTGCCCAGCAGTTTTTTCAGCTCGGCGATGTCCTGGCGCGTGGCGTCCAGTTGCTGTTGGGTTTGCGCGCGCTCATCCGCGAAGGCCGGTTGGAGCAGGCATGTCAGAGCGAGGGCGATCAGGACGCGAAGCATAGAGGCGGGCGGCACCAGGGTAAGGGACGGCCTAGTATGCCCGCCCGACGCGGCAAAAAAAACGCCCAATTGGGACTGTGTGATAACTGGGGTGCCGGACAGAGTGAAATCCTCTTTGAAAACCCCACAAACCAATGTGGGAGCGGCTTGCCCGCGATGGCGTCTGAACATTCAACATAGTTGTTGGCTGTCAGATTGCTATCGCTGGCAAGCCAGCTCCCACAGGGTTTTTCAGTGTTTTGACGGGCGATTACACCAGAATCGAAGTCCCAGTCATTTCCGCCGGTTTTTCCAGGCCCAGCAGTTTCAGCATGGTCGGCGCCACGTCCGCCAGCACGCCGCCTTCGCGGACTTTCAGATCACGCTTGCCGACATAGATGAACGGCACCGGCTCGGTGGTGTGCGCGGTGTGCGCCTGGCCGGTGGATTCGTCGGCCATCTGTTCGACGTTGCCGTGGTCGGCGGTGATCAGCGCTTCGCCGCCGACTTTTTCCAGGGCTTCGACGATACGGCCGACGCAGGTGTCCAGGCATTCCACGGCTTTCACCGCGGCTTCGAACACGCCGCTATGGCCGACCATGTCGCCGTTGGCGTAGTTGACCACGATCACGTCGTAGCGCTGATTCTCGATGGCCTCGACGATGCGGTCGGTGACTTCGGGCGCGCTCATTTCCGGCTGCAAATCATAGGTGGCGACTTTCGGCGACGGGATCAGAATGCGCTCTTCGCCCGGGAACGGCTCTTCACGACCGCCGGAGAAGAAGAAGGTCACGTGGGCGTATTTCTCGGTTTCGGCAATGCGTAGCTGGGTCTTGCCGTTTTTCGCCAGGTAGTCGCCGAGCACGTTTTCCAGGCTGCCCGGGGCAAAGGCGGCGGGGGCCGGGATGCTGGCGGCGTATTGGGTCAGGCCGACGTACTGCACTTTTGGCTGGCGTGCGCGCTCGAACTCCTTGAAGTCGTCTTCGACAAACACACGGCTCAGCTCGCGGGCACGGTCGGCACGGAAGTTCATGAACACCACGGCGTCGCCGTCTTCGACTTTTACCGGCTCACCGATGCTGGTGGCTTTGACGAACTCGTCGCTCTCGCCACGGGCGTAAGCGGCTTCCAGACCTTCCTGGGCGGTGGCGGCGCTGAATTCGGCTTTGCCATCAACGATCAGGTTGTAGGCCTGAGACACGCGATCCCAACGGTTGTCGCGATCCATGGCGTAGTAGCGGCCGATCAGGCTGGCGATGCGGCCCTTGCCGAGCGCCTGGAAGGTCGCGTCGAGCAGTTCGATCGACGACGCGGCGCTTTTCGGCGGCGTGTCACGGCCGTCAAGGAAGGCGTGCAGGTAGATTTTCTCGGCGCCGCGCTTGAAGGCCAGTTCGGCCATGGCGATCAGGTGATCCTGGTGGCTGTGAACACCGCCGTCTGACAGCAGCCCCATGAAATGTACGGCCTTGCCGGCGGCCACGGCCTTGTCCACGGCGGCGCAGATGGTCGGGTTCTCGAAGAACTCGCCATCGCGGATCGCTTTGGTCACGCGCGTGAAGTCCTGATACACCACGCGACCGGCGCCGAGGTTCATGTGGCCGACTTCGGAGTTGCCCATCTGGCCGTCCGGCAGACCGACGTCCATGCCGCTGCCCGAGATCAAGCCGTTCGGCACGGTGGCCCACAGGCGATCCAGCACAGGCTTTTTGGCCGCATAGACGGCGTTGGATTCGTGGCTGTCGCTGTGACCGAAGCCGTCGAGAATCATCAGGACCAAAGGTTTAGGCGTGGTAGTCATGGAATCCACTCGTGGCTAATAAGAAGAGGGCGATGGAAAAGGGAGTTGGAGTTTAAAGCGAAGTTCCGGCGGCGTCACCGCCGGACGGGGTTTGGCCGACCATAGTGGCTGTGTATACTGGCCGACATTTTAACGCCCTGGAACCTCCTTCGATGGTTGCTCACCTGATTGAATTTGCCACTAACCACTACATTCTTGTCGGTATCTTCGTCGTACTGCTGGCTTTGCTGCTGGCGCATACGGTGCAGGGCGGCGGTAAAAGCCTGAGCACGGGCGAGCTGACCGCACTGGTCAACAAGGAAGCCGGCGTGGTCGTGGACATCCGTCCGAGCAAGGAATACGCCGCCGGTCACATCGTTGGCGCGGTGAACATTCCCCAGGACAAACTGGCTGCCCGTATCGGCGAGCTGGAAAAACACAAGGCCAAGACCATCATCCTGGTCGACGCCCTGGGCCAGACCGCCGGCACCCACGCCCGCGAGCTGATGAAGGCCGGCTTCACCGCCGCCAAGCTGTCCGGCGGGATTTCCAGCTGGAAAGGCGACAACCTGCCGTTGGTGAAGTGACATGAGCAACGTCATCGTCTACTCCAGCGATTACTGCCCTTACTGCTCGCGCGCCAAGTACCTGCTCGCGAACAAAGGCGTGGCCTTCGAAGAGATCAAGGTCGATGGCAAGCCGCAGGTGCGCGCCGCCATGGCCCAGAAGGCCGGACGCACGTCCGTGCCGCAGATCTGGATCGGCGACACCCACGTCGGCGGATGTGACGATTTGTACGCCCTGGAGCGCGCCGGCAAGCTCGACGCGCTGCTCAAGGCCTGACCTGCTGCACGCTCTACCGAACACCAAGAACCCTAAAAGACCCGAGATCAGAAAGGATCTGAGATGACTGACCAACAGAACACTGCAGCCAGCGAAGAAGAAACCGCACCGCAATTCTCCTTGCAGCGCATCTACGTACGCGACCTGTCCTTCGAAGCCCCGAAAAGCCCGGCGATCTTCCGCCAGCAGTGGGATCCGGCGGTCGCTCTGGATCTGAACACCCGCCAGAAAGCCCTGGAAGGTGATTTCTACGAAGTCGTGCTGACCCTGTCCGTCACCGTGAAAAACGGTGAAGAAGTCGCCTTCATCGCTGAAGTGCAACAGGCCGGTATCTTCCTGATCAAGAACCTGGACGCGGCTTCGATGAGCCACACTCTGGGTGCGTTCTGCCCGAACATCCTGTTCCCGTACGCTCGCGAAACCCTGGACAGCCTGGTGACCCGTGGTTCGTTCCCGGCCCTGATGCTGGCCCCGGTGAACTTCGACGCCCTGTACGCGCAAGAGCTGCAGCGCATGCAGGAATCCGGCGAGACTCCGACCGTTCAGTAAGCGGTGGATGCAACAACGAAAAAAGCGCCGTTACAGGCGCTTTTTTCTTGGGCGATCGTTCTCGCGTTGATCGTTCCCATGCTCTGCGTGGGAATGCCTCTGGGGACGCTCCGCGTCCAGTGACGCGGAGCGTCACGGGCTGCATTTCCACGCGGAGCGTGGGAACGATCCAGGACTGGCGCGTTACTTGAAGTCGTTCTGCCGCCACGCTTCGTATACGGCCACTGCCACGGTGTTGGACAGGTTCAGGCTGCGGCAGCCTTCGCGCATCGGCAGGCGCAGGCGCTGTTCGCCCGGCAGGGCGTCGAGCACCTCCGGTGGCAGGCCGCGGCTTTCCGGTCCGAAGATGAACGCATCGCCCGGGACGAACGCGGCATCGTGAAACGGCCGCGAGCCTTTCGTGGTGAAGGCGAACAGCCGTGGATGACCGAGGCTTTCCAGGCAGCTGGCCAGGTCGGCGTGGCGTTGCAGCGTGGCGTACTCGTGGTAGTCGAGACCGGCACGACGCAGGCGCTTGTCGTCCATCTCGAAGCCCAGCGGTTCGATCAAATGCAGGTGGCAGCCGCTGTTGGCGCACAGCCTGATAACGTTGCCGGTGTTCGGTGGAATTTCCGGTTGAAAAAGGATGACGTGAAACATGCACGGCTCCGAAGGTAAAGATGACGCGCATTCTACGCCGCAAGCGGATCCGCGTTCGAAACTATTCCCGCGGGTGATGGCTTCGCTGGCGATCGTCGGTGTGATGGTCGGGATGATGATCGGCCGTTTGACCACGCCTGACCCGACCGTTTTACAGCAGGTCGAGGTGATCGATGGGGGGCTGGCGGTCTGGTTCAACAACGAGCCGAAGCTGCACGGCGAGATCGTCGATGGCAGCGTTGCGTTGCTGTTCGAGGCCGAAGGCAGGGTGCAGAAAGGACAGCTCAAGTTCAACGGCAGGGACGTGAACTGGCGGACGCGCTTGAGTGACGGGGGATTGTTGCTGACGCTGGTGGCGGCGCGGCCGCTGCAGGGCGACTGGGCCGGCCAGGCGGTCGATGACCGCTGGCGGCTGGAGATCCATCTCCGGGAGCAATAAAAGAGGGAATCCCCGGCCTGCCTGTACCAAGGTTCCCGAAACGGGCGGGCTCATCGCATCGCGTTCTGAGCCGGTGTAAAGAAGGAACCCCTGACCTGCCTGTATCAAGGGCCCCAAAAGGGTGGACTCGATGAGTCCGGTGTAAAGAGGGGAATCCCCGGCCTGCCTGTACCAAGGCCCCCGAAAGGGTGGGTGAATCGAATCACCTGATGGAGTTATTGCAGGGGGCGTGCCAGGTTTTCTCGTTTTGAAACAAAAAAGCCCGACACAATGACGAAGGCCCCGTAATACGGGGCCTTCGTCTTTTCACAGGATGGGATTTTCAGCGGTTTTCAGTGCAAGCCTGAGCCATTGGCCGTGCCCGATTACGGGTCACGGTGCCTTGCGGCGGTGCAGACTGGCGCTCAATCTCAGCCTTCATCACCCTCATCGTCATCCCCGCCATCGACCTTCATGCCGAGCTCCTTGATCTTGCGGGTCAAGGTGTTGCGGCCCCAGCCCAGCAGCACCGCAGCGTCACGACGACGCCCGGCGGTGTGCTTGAGTGCGGTCTCGATCATGATCCGCTCGAACGCCGGCACCGCGCTGTCGAGCAGGCTCGACTGACCGCGAGCCAGGGCCTGATCGGCCCACTGGCGCAGCGCCTGTTCCCAGTTGGTCACCGGCGCCGAGTCTTGCGGCAGGCTCAACAGTTCCGGCGGCAGGTCGCTGATATGCACCTCGCGCCCGGACGCCATCACCGTGATCCAGCGGCAGGTGTTTTCCAGCTGACGCACGTTGCCCGGCCATGGCAGGTTTTTCAGGTATTCCTCGGTCTCGCTTTTCAGCAGCTTCGGCTCGACTGCCAGTTCTTGCGCGGCGCGGCTGAGGAAGTGCTTGGCCAGGGTCGGGATGTCTTCGCGGCGATCCGACAGGCGCGGGATGTGGATGCGGATCACGTTGAGGCGGTGGAACAAGTCCTCACGGAATTTCCCGGCGTGAACCAGGGTTTCCAGATTCTGGTGAGTCGCGGCGATGATCCGCACATCAACCTTGACCGGCACGTGCCCGCCAACGCGATAGAACTCACCATCGGCCAGCACCCGCAGCAGTCGGGTCTGGGTGTCTGCCGGCATGTCGCCGATTTCATCGAGGAACAGCGTGCCGCCGTCGGCTTGTTCGAAGCGGCCGCGACGCAGGTTGGCCGCGCCGGTGAACGCGCCTTTCTCGTGGCCGAACAGCTCGGATTCCATCAGGTCTTTCGGAATCGCCGCCATGTTCAGCGCGATGAACGGCGAGGCCGCGCGCGGGCTGTGGCGGTGCAGGGCGTGAGCCACCAGTTCTTTACCGGTGCCGGATTCGCCGTTGATCAGCACGGTGATGTTGGAATGGCTCAGGCGCCCGATGGCGCGGAACACTTCCTGCATCGCCGGCGCTTCGCCGATGATTTCCGGGGTGCGGGTCAGGGTCGGAGCGACTTCCAGGCCCTGTTGTTCCTGGGCGTGCTGGTTGGCGCGCTTGACCAGCGACACCGCTTCGTCAACGTCGAACGGCTTGGGCAGGTACTCGAACGCGCCGCCCTGATAGGAGGCGACAGCGCTGTCCAGATCGGAGTGAGCGGTCATGATGATCACCGGCAGCCGCGGGTGCTGCTCGCGGATCCGCGCCAGCAGGTCCAGGCCGCTGGCGCCGGGCATGCGGATATCGGAGATGATCACGTCCGGCTGCTGGCGCGCGAGGCGGCTCATCACGCCATCGGCACTGTCGAAGCTCTGGGTGGTCATGCCTTCCTGTTGCAGGGCTTTTTCCAGAACCCAACGGATAGAACGGTCGTCATCGACGATCCACACGGTTTCACTACGGCTCATGTCGATGTGGCTCCTTGTTCCAGTGGCAGAAAGATCGAAAACGTGGTGTGGCCTGGATGGCTGTCACATTCGATCAGGCCCTGGTGCTGGCTGATGATGTTCTGAGTGATGGCCAGGCCCAGCCCGGTACCGTCCGGACGGCCGCTGACCATGGGAAAGAAGATGGTTTCCTGGAGTTCCGCCGGAATGCCCGGGCCGTTGTCGATGATCTCGATCTTGGTCACCAGACGATGGCGGACGTGGCCGATGGTGAACTGGCGCATGGCGCGGGTACGCAGGCTGATGCGGCCCAGGCGCAGCTCGTTCTGGCTGCTGATGGCCTGCATCGCATTGCGCACGATGTTCAGCACCGCCTGAATCATTTGTTCGCGGTCGATCAGGACGTCGGGAATGCTCGGGTCGTAATCGCGCACCAGCGTGATGCAACCCTGGCTTTCGGCCTCGACCAGTTGGCAGACGCGCTCCAGCACTTCGTGGACATTGCACAGGGCCAGCGACGGCAGTTTGTTCGAACCGAGCATGCGGTCGACCAGATTACGCAGGCGGTCGGCCTCTTCGATGATCACGTTGGTGTAGTCGCGCAGGCTGTCTTCCGGCAGCTCCCGGGCCAGCAATTGCGCGGCACCGCGGATACCGCCCAGCGGATTCTTGATCTCGTGGGCCAGGCCGCGCACCAGCATCTTGCTGGTTTCCTGCTTCGACAACTGCGCCTCTTCCTTGGTGATCCGCAACAGACGGTCACGGGGATGCACTTCCAGCAGGAGCAGGGTCGCGCCGTTGCTGAGGATCGGCGTCACCGCGTAATCCACGGTCAGGGTCTGTCCGGTGAGAGCGGTGAGCATCGCTTCGCGCTTGGTGAACGGGTGCGCCTGCTCCACCGCCTGGCGCAACGAGTTGAGCGCCTCGGTGGACTCGGTGAACAGCTCGCTGATGAACTGGCCATGGCTGCGCTGGCCGCTGATGGCCAGCAGCATCTCCGCCGCCGGGTTCATGTACTCGAGGCGCAATTCGCTGTCGAGCAGGATGGTAGCGGTGGTCAGGTTGTCGAGTAGCAAGCGATGCAGTGCGTCACTGATGGTCATGAGGACCTCTTTTGGAGCATGGCGCGCGCAGGGATACAGCGCTGATGCGAGGAAAATGCAAAAACCAAACCAAGGCTCCGAAAAGAAGCGTTCAACCCCTGAAACGGGCGTTTGACGCTCGTTTGCGTGGCAGTCAAACCGCTCTGGCGGGTACTTTCGAACCAAAATGGGTTGGAATGTGAGTACGGTGCAGTGTATTGCACCAATATAGTGCGCAAAGCTGAACGGCGTCAGAAGAAACGCAGGAAAGGGTTTTTCGGTTCGGCGGGTTTGTCTTTCAGCGGGCATTCCGGACGCACGCCATAGTCGGCGCTGACGCACGGTTTGACCTGACGCTTCTGGGCCAGAGAGATGCGTTGCATGTGGAACGGCTGGTTGGCGGTTTTCTCCACGGTTCGGCCCTGAGCGTCGAGGATCTCGACCGACAGATTGTGGCTGCCGCGATCGATATTGCTCAGCGGGAACACCGGACTCAGACCTGGTTCGCCGACGGCTTTGCCATCCAGCAGCAAGCGATACAGATGACCTCTTTGCAGGCCCGGCTCGCTGGTGACGCTGACGATCAGTTCGCCGGCGCTGCTGCGAATGGTCGCGTCCGGCTCGGGGATCAGCACGCGCAGCATGTCGTAGTGGAACAGCGGTGGTTCCGCAGATTTCTTCGACGGCGTGATCGTGGCGGCGCTGCTCGGATTCGAGGCCATGCGATTGCTGGTGGCCAGCGGCACGCGCTTGGCGTTGCCACGCGGTTGATCGGTGTAGACGCGATTGCCCTGTGCGTCGATGTAAGTGAACACCTCGGCCGATGCGCCGAGCGCGATCAACGACAGGAACAAGGCAATCGATCCCTGCGTCATGGCTTGTGCACCCGCTGCACGGTGAACACCACCGCCGGACTCTGCTGAATGATCGCCTCGCCATTGATGACCTGCACCGCCAGCCGATGCTCGCCCCGGTCGACGTTCACCAGTTGCAGGATCGGCACGTTGCTCGGCTGGCCATAAGGCGCGTCGTCCAAAAGCAGGCGCAATTGATGCGTCGGTTGCAGACGCGGCTTGATCAGCACACTGACCGTGAAGGTGCCGTTGTTGGCGCGCAGGGCTTCCTCGGTGGGCAGGCCGGTCAGCTCCAGCACTTCGTAGGCATTGCGCGCAGGCTCACGACTGACCGTATCGGTAGACGGCGCATTCGGTGCCTGAGGCTGGACGCTGTTGAGCGGCGGCAACTCCACCGCCTGCGCCTGCACGCCGTCCGGCGCGTGATCGCTGTACACCGTGTTGCCGCCGGCGTCGGTGTACTTGTAGATCTGCGCGGCGACGGGCAGGGCGATCAGCAGCAAAATATAGAGAAGGGTGCGACCCATGAAATCGACCGAAAACGAAAACGATGGGATGCAGCATAGGACAGTGGAGCGGGGAAGGCTCGGATGGAAAACATCCGTCCAATAAAAAAGGCCTCCCGAAGGAGGCCTCTCTTTTGCCACGCCGCGTAGCGCGGCGCTACCGGATCAGCAGCTGTAGTACAGCTCATATTCCAGTGGGTGTACGAAGGTGCGGACCTTGATTTCTTCTTCGGATTTCAGCGCGATGTAGGCATCGATGAAGTCGTCGGAGAACACGCCACCCTTGGTCAGGAACGCACGGCCCTTGTCCAGCTCTTCCAGAGCTTCTTTCAGGCTGCCGCAAACTTGCGGGATCTCTTTCGCCTCTTCAGGCGGCAGGTCGTACAGGTTCTTGTCGGCAGCATCGCCTGGGTGGATCTTGTTCTGGATACCGTCCAGACCGGCCATCAGCAGTGCTGCGAAAGCCAGGTACGGGTTGGCAGCCGGATCCGGGAAACGTGCTTCGATACGACGGCCACGCGGGCTGTTGACGTAAGGAATACGGATCGAGGCGGAACGGTTGCGAGCCGAGTAGGCCAGCATCACCGGAGCTTCGAAGCCTGGCACCAGACGCTTGTAGGAGTTGGTGGCCGGGTTGGTGAAGCCGTTCAGGGCCTTACCGTGCTTGATGATGCCGCCGATGAAGTACAGGGCGGTTTCGGACAGGCCGGCATAGCCTTCGCCAGCGAAGGTGTTCTTGCCGTCTTTGGCGATGGACATGTGCACGTGCATACCCGAACCGTTGTCACCGTACAGTGGCTTCGGCATGAAGGTCGCAGTGCGGCCGTAGGCATCGGCCACGTTGTGTACAACGTATTTCAGAGTCTGAACTTCGTCAGCTTTCTTCACCAGGGTGTTGAACTTGACACCGATTTCGTTTTGACCGGCGGTTGCCACTTCGTGGTGGTGAACTTCAACGGTCTGACCCATCTCTTCCAGTGCGTTGCACATGGCGGTACGGATTTCGTGGTCGTGGTCGAACGGCGGAACCGGGAAGTAGCCGCCTTTCACGCCTGGACGGTGGCCCTTGTTGCCGCCTTCCACGTCCTGGTCGGACATCCACGAGCCTTGCTCGGAGTAGATCTTGAACATCGAGCCGGAGATGTCGGACTTGAACTTCACTTCGTCGAAGATGAAGAACTCAGGCTCGGGACCGGCGAATACGGTGTCACCGATACCGGTGGTCTTCAGGTATTCCTCGGCGCGACGGGCAATGGCACGTGGGTCGCGGTCGTAGCCCTGCATGGTCGAAGGCTCGATGATGTCGCAGACCAGGATCAGGGTCGGTTCTTCGGTGAACGGGTCCAGAACGGCGGTTTCGTCGTCCGGCATCAGGATCATGTCGGAGGCTTCGATGCCTTTCCAGCCAGCGATGGAGGAACCGTCGAACATCTTGCCCGCTTCGAAGAAGTCGTCTTCCAGCGCATCGCGAGCCGGCATGGTCACGTGGTGCTGAGTGCCTTTGGTGTCCGTGAAGCGCAGATCAATCCACTTGACGTCATGATCTTTGATGAGTTGAACCGACTTCGACATAGTGTCCTCCGGGTGGCTTAGGGCGGGTAGTGGATGCCCTTAAATGTTGGTGATGCCGGCGCGAATACTCTGCCAAGGCAACCTGCCTCACAAGGGAGCAAATTGCATGCCAGTGCCCCAGCATGGGTTTTTTGCCCCAAATTCACGCTTCTGAAGGTCGAAAGCGCCTTAATGGCGAAAATCTCGCCCTTTAATGTAGCGTTCAAATCTAAAAATGACCCGTTTTGGTGCGTGTAAAACCTTCTGCACATTAACTGGTTAAACCTTGAGCAATTTCCGCTATAATCCGCGCCCCCCTTTTTCGGCTGGCCCTGCGCGCGCTGTTTTCATGAAACTAATCGTTAAAGTCTTTCCCGAGATCACCATCAAAAGCCGACCTGTCCGGACGAAATTCATCCGCCAGCTGGCCAAGAACATCCGCACCGTGCTCCGCGACCTGGACCCGGCGGTGGTGGTGAACGGTGTGTGGGACAATCTCGAGCTGGAAACCCGCGTCACCGATCCCAAGGCCCTGAAGGAAATGGGCGAACGCCTGACCTGCATGCCGGGCATCGCGCACTTTCTGCAGATCGACGAGTACCCGCTGGGCGACTTCGACGACATCACCGAGAAGTGCAAGCAGCACTACGGCGACGCGCTGGCCGGGAAGATCTTTTCGGTGCGCTGCAAGCGTGCAGGCAAGCATGCGTTCAGCTCGATGGACGTCGAAAAATACGTCGGCAGCAAGCTGCGCCGTGAATGCGGTGCCGCGGGGATCGACCTGAAAGCGCCGGAAATCGAAGTCCGTATCGAAGTTCGCGACAAACGGTTGTTTGTGATCCACAGCCAGCACAATGGCATCGGCGGCTACCCGCTCGGTGCGCTGGAACAGACGCTGGTATTGATGTCCGGCGGCTTTGACTCGACGGTTGCCGCGTACCAGATCCTGCGCCGCGGCCTGATGACGCACTTCTGCTTCTTCAATCTGGGCGGTCGTGCCCACGAATTGGGCGTAATGGAAGTCGCGCATTTCATCTGGAAGAAGTACGGCAGCTCGCAACGCGTGCTATTTGTCAGTGTTCCGTTCGAAGAAGTGTTGGGCGAAATTCTCGGCAAGGTCGACGACAGTCATATGGGCGTCGTATTGAAGCGTATGATGTTGCGCGCAGCGTCGAGCATTGCCGAGCGCCTGCATATTGATGCGCTGGTCACCGGCGAAGCGATTTCCCAGGTGTCGAGCCAGACGTTGCCGAACCTGTCGGTCATCGATTGCGTTACCGACAAACTGGTGCTGCGACCGCTGATCGTCGCCCACAAGCAAGACATCATCGACACGGCCGACCAGATCGGTACCGGTGATTTCGCCCGGCACATGCCGGAATACTGCGGCGTCATCTCGGTCAACCCGAAGACCGCCGCCAAGCGTGGCCGGGTCGAGCACGAAGAGCAGGAATTCGACATGGCGGTGCTCGAGCGTGCGCTCGCAAACGCCAGACTGGTGCCGATCGATCGGGTGATCGACGAATTGGGCCAGGATTTGCAGATCGAAGAAGTCAGCGAAGCGCTGGCCGGTCAGATCGTCATCGACATCCGCCACCCGGATGCCGCCGAGGATGACCCGCTGGAACTCGCCGGCATAGAGGTACAGACGATGCCGTTCTACGCAGTGAACGCTCGTTTCAAGGAACTGGACCCTACTCGCCAGTACCTGCTGTATTGCGACAAAGGCGTGATGAGTCGCCTGCATGCCCACCATTTGCTCAGTGAGGGGCATGCCAATGTGCGCGTTTATCGACCGAGCTAAGTGCCCGGGGCTGTTTGCCTGTGGCCTGCGTCACCGGCCCCCCGACACCGCCGTCAAGCTGTAACGGCCATGCCGGACACTACTGCTAATCGCTGCCAGGACTTGTCAGCAAACCGAATCCTCTGATCGAGATACACAAGTGATCGAAAATCTACGTAACATCGCCATCATTGCCCACGTTGACCACGGTAAGACCACCCTGGTAGACAAACTCCTGCGTCAATCCGGCACCCTGGAGCGCAACGAGCTCAACGACGAGCGCGTGATGGACTCCAACGACCAGGAAAAAGAACGCGGCATTACCATTCTGGCGAAAAACACCGCCATCAACTGGAACGGCTACCACATCAACATCGTGGACACCCCGGGCCACGCCGACTTCGGCGGCGAAGTAGAGCGCGTCATGTCGATGGTCGACTCCGTGCTGCTGCTGGTTGACGCTCAAGACGGCCCTATGCCGCAAACCCGTTTCGTGACCAAGAAGGCGTTCGAAGCCGGTCTGAAGCCGATCGTCGTGATCAACAAGGTCGACCGTCCGGGCGCGCGTCCTGACTGGGTTCTGGACCAGATCTTCGACCTGTTCGACAACCTGGGTGCCACCGACGAACAGCTGGACTTCAAAGTCGTCTACGCCTCGGCCCTGAACGGCATCGCCGGTCTGGACCACACCGACATGGCCGAAGACATGACCCCGCTGTACCAGTCGATCATCGACAACGTTCCAGCGCCGGCCGTTGACCGTGACGGTCCGTTCCAGATGCAGATCTCCGCACTGGACTACAACAGCTTCCTGGGTGTGATCGGCGTTGGCCGTATTGCCCGTGGCCGCATCAAGCCGAACACCCCGGTCGTCGCCATCGACACCGAAGGCAAGCGCCGCAACGGTCGTATCCTGAAGCTGATGGGTCACCACGGTCTGCACCGCGTTGACGTCGAAGAAGCCCAGGCCGGCGACATCGTCTGCATCAGCGGTTTCGACGAGCTGTTCATCTCCGACACCCTGTGCGACATCAACACTGTCGAAGCGATGAAGCCGCTGACCGTCGACGAGCCGACCGTTTCCATGACCTTCCAGGTCAACGACTCGCCGTTCTGCGGTAAAGAAGGCAAGTTCGTGACTTCCCGCAACATCAAGGAACGTCTGGACAAAGAGCTGCTGTACAACGTTGCCCTGAAAGTTGAAGAAGGCGATTCCGCCGACAAGTTCAAGGTATCGGGTCGTGGTGAGCTGCACCTGTCGGTACTGATCGAAACCATGCGTCGCGAAGGCTTCGAGATGGCTGTGGGCCGTCCTGAAGTGATCATCCGCGAAGTGGGCGGCGTGAAGCAGGAACCGTTCGAAAACGTGACCATCGACATCCCTGAAGAGTCCCAGGGCAAGGTCATGGAAGAAATGGGTCTGCGTAAGGGCGACCTGACCAACATGTCCCCGGATGGCAAGGGCCGTGTGCGCCTGGAGTACAACATCCCGGCTCGCGGTCTGATCGGTTTCCGTAACCAGTTCCTGACCCTGACCAACGGCGCAGGCATCCTGACCTCGATCTTCGATCGTTACGACACCATGAAGTCCGGTCACATGTCCGGCCGTCAGAACGGTGTTCTGGTATCGGTTGAAACCGGCAAGGCACTGACCTACTCCCTGGAAACCCTGCAGGCTCGTGGCAAGCTGTTCGTGGAACACGGTCAGGAGATCTACAACGGTCAGATCGTGGGTCTGAACAGCCGTGACAACGACCTGGGCGTCAACCCTACCAAGGGCAAGAAGCTCGACAACATGCGTGCTTCGGGTAAAGACGAAACCATCGCTCTGGTTCCACCTGTCCGCTTCACTCTGGAGCAGGCTCTGGAATTCATCCAGGATGACGAGCTGTGCGAAGTGACGCCGAAGTCCATCCGTCTTCGCAAGAAGATCCTGGACGAAGGCGAGCGCACCCGCGCTGCCAAGAAAGCCAAGGCATAAGCTTTAGCCAGGCTTGAAAAAAACGCCCCCGGTCGAGAGACCGGGGGCGTTTTTGTTTGTCCGGGATTTGAATATCGCGTTCGGCGTCTGGGACGCGGAGCGTCCCGGGCTGCATTCCCACGCGGAGCGTGGGAACGATCAAGCAGGATCAGAAGCGTTCGATCGACCGCGAATTCTGCACCCGCTCCACTTCCTTTGGCTTGTAAGCGCAATATCCCGGGCGCGGGCCGATTTTCGGGTGGTTGCGGCAGGTGTCCGGGCGCTTGTCATAAATGGTGCACAGGCGGCTCTTGCGATCCAGGTAGTAGCAATCGTTGTTGCTCATGCGCTGGAGGGTGAAGATCCCCGACTTCTGGTTGAAACGCTCGACCAGACCTTCCTTTTGCAGACGCTTGGCGATGTTCTTCGGCGGGTCGCCCAGTTCGAACTCGTCGACCACACCGATACGCACCAGATCCTTGATCTTGACCTCGACCGGCAGCGTGCAGCAACTGGAGACGCACGAGCCGCACATCGGGGCCGAATATTTGGCCCAGGTATCGAGACGGTCGATCTCGGCTGCGGCGATCAGGTTGGGCTTCATCATCGGTGTTTACCAGGCGTGTGCATCAGGGCGCGCGATCATACCGGGACTGGTGGATTTTTGAACAACCTTTCGCCAGATTTTTTCTTCATGCGCAAGTATCGTCCAACAATTCGGCACGGCCCCTGCATTCATTAAGGCATTGCCCAAGGTATTGCCGGACGAAGTCTCACTCTCACGAAAAACTGCCGAACCAGAGCCCCTACCGTCGGTCAGACCGTCTAGGCTCTGACAATTCCCCGCTCGCTCGAGGTCCTATCGATGACTCAAGAACCACTAGTTCGCGAAGCAGAGGTGGCCGCATTCCGCGACGCCGTCCTGACCAAACTCACCTACGCGGTGGGCAAAGACCCGGATCACGCCTTCGACCATGACTGGTTCGAAGCCATCGCCCTGGCGGCGCGCGATCACATGGTCGAGCACTGGATGGACCACACCCGGCAGATCTACCGCAAAGGTCAGAAGCGGGTGTATTACCTCTCGCTGGAATTCCTTATCGGCCGCTTGCTGTACGACAGCCTGAGCAACCTAGGTCTGCTGGACGTCGCCCGTGAAGCGCTGACCGAACTGGGCGTCGATCTGGAGCGCATTCGCATCCTGGAGCCGGATGCGGCGCTGGGCAACGGAGGTCTCGGACGGCTGGCTGCGTGCTTCATGGAAAGCATGTCGACCCTCGGCATCGCCGGCCACGGCTACGGCATTCGTTACGAACACGGGCTGTTCCGCCAGGCCATCGTCGACGGCTGGCAGCAGGAACAGACCGAACACTGGCTGGATTTCGGCAACCCCTGGGAGTTCGAGCGGCCAGAGGTGGTCTATCCGATCGGCTTTGGCGGCAGCGTCGAGACCGTGACCGACAGCGAAGGCAAATCGAAACAGGTCTGGCATCCGGCGGAAACCGTGCGGGCCATCGCCTACGACACCCCCGTGGTCGGCTGGCGCGGGGCGAGCGTCAATACCTTGCGCCTGTGGCGGGCCCGGGCCATGGAAGACCTGCACCTGGAGCGCTTCAACGCCGGTGACCACCTGGGCGCCGTCGCCGAAGTGGCCCGGGCCGAAAGTATTTCCCGCGTACTTTACCCGGCGGACAGCACCGAAGCCGGGCAGGAACTGCGCCTGCGTCAGGAATACTTCTTCGTCGCAGCCTCGCTTCAGGATCTGCTGCGCCGTCACCGCAACATGCACACCTCGGTGCTGACGCTGGGCGATCACGCGGCAATCCAGCTCAACGACACGCACCCTTCGATCGCTGTCGCCGAACTGATGCGCCAACTGGTCGATGTCTACGACGTGGCCTGGGATGCGGCATGGCAAGTCACTGTCGATACGCTGTCGTACACCAACCACACGCTGCTGCCCGAAGCGCTGGAAACCTGGCCGGTGGGGCTGATGGAACGCATGCTGCCGCGGCACATGCAGATCATTTACCTGATCAACGCCCAGCACATCGATTCGCTGCGGGCCAAGGGCATCCACGATTTCGACGTGCTGCGCGCGGTGTCGCTGATCGAGGAAGACAACGGGCGCCGGGTGCGCATGGGCAACCTGGCGTTCCTCGGCTCCCACAGCGTCAACGGGGTGTCCGGGCTGCACACGCAACTGATGCGCAAAACCGTGTTCGCCGAACTGCACAAGCTGTATCCGGAGCGGATCAACAACAAGACCAACGGCATTACCTTCCGCCGCTGGCTGTACCAGGCCAACCCTGAACTGACATCGATGCTGGTCGATTCCCTCGGCCCGGACGTCCTGGATAACCCGGAACAGCGATTGCTCGATCTTGAGCCGTTCGCCGAACAACCCGCCTTTCGCAAAGCCTTCGCCGAGCAACGGTTGCACAGCAAAAAAGCCTTGGCGTACCTGATTCATGAAAGGCTGGGGATCGCGGTCAATCCGGCAGCGATGTTCGACGTGCAGGTCAAACGGATTCACGAATACAAACGTCAGTTGCTCAACCTCATGCATACGGTCGCGTTGTATCAGGCGATTCGCGCCGAGCCGGAAATCGACTGGGTGCCGCGCGTGAAAATCTTCGCCGGCAAAGCGGCGGCGAGTTATCACCAGGCCAAGCTGATCATCAAACTGACCAACGACATCGCCCGGGTGGTGAACAACGACCCGACCGTGCGCGGGCTGCTGAAAGTGGTGTTCCTGCCCAACTACAACGTCAGTCTGGCGGAAAGCATCATTCCTGCGGCGGACCTGTCGGAGCAGATATCCACTGCCGGTTTCGAGGCCTCGGGCACCAGCAACATGAAGTTCGGCCTCAACGGTGCGTTGACCATCGGCACGCTCGACGGTGCCAACGTGGAAATGTGCGAAAACATCGGCGCCGAGCACATGTTCATCTTCGGCCTCAGTGCCCAGCAGGTCGAAGCGCGCAAGCAGAACCACGAGTTCAGCGCCTTGCCGGATATCGCTGCGTCCCATCGCCTCAACGACGTGCTGCAGGCGATCCGCAGCGGGGTGTTCTCGCCGGACGACACGTCGCGCTACACCGGACTGATCGATTCGCTGGTGGATTACGACCGGTTCTTCGTCTGCGCCGATTTCGATTCGTACTGGGAAGCGCAGATGCGCGTCGATGCGCTCTGGCACGACGCCAATAACTGGTGGCGTTCGGCGGTGCTGAACACCTCGCGCATGGGCTGGTTCTCGTCCGACCGGACGATCCGCGAGTACGCCACGGATATCTGGAAGGCACTGGAGTAACTTTTAGCGACAAATGTGCGCCCGGCCCCACGATTGTTGGGCCGGGCCGATATACTGAGCCTTGGTTTCGCCCCGCCACGGGGCTGCTCAGGGATATCGACCATGCAATGGATGTTCATGTTGATCGGGCTTTTGCTCGGCTGGCTGCTCGACGAGTCGTTCAGCGATGCACTGTTGGGCGCGTTACTGGGGCTCGCCATCGGACAGGCGATGCGCATCGCGCGGCTCGGTTCACAGGCTGCCGAGCAACAGCGTCAGCTGGATCACGCGAAGATCGCGTTGCAGGGCGTCGAACAGCGTCTGTTTCTGCTGGAGGGCGCTCCGGCACATTCGCCGGCACCGGCGAGTGTCGCACCGGCCAGCGAAACGCTCGTTGAGCCTGTCACGGTATTTGAACAACCCTCTGGCGCAGAACCCGAGCTGATCTGGGAGCTGCCACCCGAACTCGAACCTGTCGCCGTCGCCGCCAGCGAAGCTGATCAGCCGCTGCCGGTCGATGCCTGGCGCCCGGAGCCCGTTACCCGCGAACCATCACCGCCTGCCGAACCTCGTGGCCCGAACCTTATCGAGCGCGGCATCAGTGCTGCGCGCAACTGGCTGTTCGGTGGCAATACCGTGCTGCGGGTCGGTGTGGTGCTGTTGTTCTTCGGTCTGGCCTTCCTGCTGCGCTACGCCACCGAAGGCATGGTGGTGCCGATCGAAATGCGTTACGCCGGGGTCGCAGCGGCGGCGCTGGGATTGCTGGCGCTGGGCTGGTGGTTGCGCCATCGCAACAACAGCTACGCCTTGATGCTGCAAGGTACCGGGATTGCGGTGTTGTACCTGACGGTGTTTGCGGCGATGCGTCTGCACCCGCTGCTTGATCCGTCTGCTGCGCTGGGCTTGCTGGTAGCGGTGACGGTGTTCTCGGCCATTCTGGCGATCACCCAGGATTCTCTGGCACTGGCCTGCGTCGCCGCACTGGGCGGTTTCGCCGCGCCGATCCTGACGTCGACCGGCGCCGGCAACCATGTCGCGCTGTTCAGTTATTTCGCATTGCTCAACGCCGGCATCCTGGCCATCGCCTGGTTCAAGGCCTGGCGCCTGCTCAACCTGATCGGCTTCATTGGCACCTTCGGCATCGGTTTCGCCTGGGGCCTGCGTTTGTACACGCCGGAACTGCTGTGGAGCACCGAGCCGTTCCTGATTCTGTTCTTCCTGATGTACCTGGCCATCGGCCTGCTGTTCGCCCGGCGCAAGTTGCTGGACATGCCGGACGCCCCGGCAGAAAGCGATCGTGAGGCGCTGCTGCAGTGGTCGGCGCGCAAGGGTGATTACGTTGACGGCACCATGCTGTTCGGTCCGCCGCTGGTGGGTTTCGGTCTGCAATTCGCATTGATCCAGCATCTGGAGTTCGCCGCAGCGTTCAGCGCGCTAGCGCTGGGCATGATCTACATGGCCCTCGCCAAAGTGCTGATGGGCGGCCGGGCGTTGTTGCTGGGTGAGACTTGCCTGGCGCTCGGGGTGATCTTCGCCAGTCTGGCGATTCCGCTGGGGCTGGATGCGCGCTGGACTTCCGCCGCGTGGGCGGTGGAGGGCGCGGGAATTTTCTGGCTGGGCTTGCGTCAGCAACGACCGTTGGCCCGGGTCTTCGCATTGCTGCTGCAACTGGGTTCGGCGCTGGCGTTTCTCAGCCAGTTACGCATTGGCCAAAGCAGTCTGCTCGACGGTGCGCCGTTGGGCGCATTGATGCTCGGCGCGGCGTTGCTGTTCAGTTTCTATCAATTGCGCAAGGCGTCGCCGGAGCAGACTTCGGCGTGGGAGCGTCAGGGGCAGCCGGTGCTGGCGAGTCTGGGGCTGACGTTCCTTTATCTGCTGGCACCGCTGTTCTTCTTCACGCAGGGCACGGCGATCAGTTGGGCCCTGGCCGGACTGGTGACCTTGTTCGTCGGCTTGCGCCTGCAATCGCGCACATTCCTGTTCACCGCGTTTGCCGTGCAACTGCTCGGCGGGGTGTTGTTCCTGCTGCGCCTGCAAGGAGCAGGCGAGGATTCGGCGGCCGTGTTCAGCGCTGGCTGGAGCGGTTTGCTCAGCGCCTCTCTGATTGGTCTGGCGTTGATCGCCGGCATGCTGCTGGCGGCGCGTGACGAAATGGTGCGCAGCGATGTGCGGCTGTTGCGCGGTTTGTCGGTGGTGCTGCTGGCGGGGCTGGTGCTGGTCAATCTGGCGGTGTTGTTCGTGCTGCCGTGGCAAACCGCGAGTGCGGTGTGGGCGGCCAGTGGCTTGCTGATCATCTGGCTCAGTCTGTACCTCAGGCAGCGCGTGAGTTTTGTCTTCGGTCTGTTGTTGCAGTTGATCGGCGGCGCGGCGTTCTTGCTGGCCGGCCCCGAGTTGCTCGGGCCGTTGTCCAGCGAAGGCCTGCGACCGCTGGCCCATGGCGGTTTCTGGACGCCGCTGGTGCTGGGGCTGGCGGCGATGATCGGGGCGTGGCGCCTGCAACTGGGCAATCACGCGTCGGCGTTCGATGTGCTGAGTTTGCAGCGGTTGTCCGAAGTGTTGCTGGTGTGGGGCGCCGGTTGGTGGGCGCTGGCGTGGGTCAGTGAAGTGCTGCGGTTTGCGCCGCTGAATGTGCAGGCGACGCTGTTGCTGCTGGTCGCTGCGCTGAGCGTCGTGTTGTGGACGCTGTTGGCCTCGCGCCTGAAATGGCCGTCGCTCGGTCTGCTCTGCACCCTGCTGATGCCAGCGGCCGGGCTGTCGTTGCTCGCCGCGTGGCATTCGCGTTATCACCCGGCGGCGAATTTCGGCTGGCTGGCGTGGGCGGTGGTGTTCGTCGTGCATTTCATCAGCCTGCGGCGTCTGGCGCCCATGCTGCCGGCGCGGGTCTTGAGTACGGCGCATGTACTCGGTTGCTGGCTGCTGATCGGCGTGCTGGCGCTGGAATTGCGTTACGGCCTGCTGCTGTTGTCCGAGCAATACAACGCCTGGCGCTGGCTGGGCTGGGCGATTCTGCCAAGCGTGTATCTGTTGCTGATGGCCGCGCCGCGCAACTGGCCATGGCCGGTGGCGGCGTTCCCTCGGGAGTACCGTTTGTACGCGGCGGCACCGCTGGCGGTGCTGATGCTGGTCTGGTTCTGGCTGGCCAATGGCATCAGTGATGGCAACGCCGAACCGCTGCCTTATGTGCCGCTGCTCAACCCGCTGGAATTGGGTCTGCTGTTTGCTTTGTTCGGTGTTTACGTCTGGTCGCGCAGCGCTGTTGCCGAGCTGTCGATCCGCCTGGATTACGCGGCTTACGCCACGCAACTGATTGCCGGTGTTTCGCTGTTCGCCTTCTGCACCGCGCTGGTCACCCGCGCCGCGCACCATTGGGCGGGGATTCCGTTCGAGCTGGATCTGCTGCTCGAATCGATGCTGGTGCAGGCCGGGTTGTCGATCGTCTGGACGCTGATGGCGCTGGGGCTGATGATCGGCGGGCACCTGCGCCATCGCCGCGAAGTGTGGCTGATCGGCGCGGCGCTGATTGCGCTGGTGGTGGCCAAACTGATTTTTGTCGAATTGAGCAACCGTGGCGGACTGGCCCGGATCGTCTCGTTCATCGGCGTCGGCGTGTTGCTGCTGGTGGTGGGCTACTTTGCGCCGCTGCCGCCCAAACGCGCCGAAGCTGCACCGGCGGCGGACAAACCGGCCCCGGAAACCGAAGGAGTGTCGTCTTGAGTCGCAAGCTTAATCTCGGTTGGCTGTTGCTGGGGGTGGCCATGACGGCCGGCGCCCAGGAAAAACCGGCGGACTTCGCCGCGCAGGTGCCGTTGTCGGTAAGTGGCGCAGGCCCGTGGTATCGCCTCGAACTGCCGCTGAGCGTGCAGTTGCAGGCACGTCAGACCGATCTCAGCGATCTGCGGGTGTTCAATGCCGCCGGAGAGCCGCAGGCCTATGCCCTGGCCCGGGAATCAGCACAGACCCGCGACGACGGCCAGTTACATGACGTGAAGTGGTTCCCGCTGTACAACTCGGCGGATGCGACCGAGCGCGCGCCGAGCGTTCGCGTGCAATCCACCACCACCGGCACGCTAGTGGAAGTGCAGCCGTCCAGCCAGCTCGAAGCCGGTGAAGAAGTGCTGCGTGGCTGGCTGCTCGACGCCAGTGCGATCAAGGCGCCGTTGCAGCAACTGATCCTCGACTGGACCAGCGAGCGCGACGGCTTCCAGCGTTTCAGCATCGAGGCCAGCGACGACTTGCAGCACTGGCAAGCCTGGGGCGAAGGCCAGGTCGCGCGCCTGACCTTTGCCGACGAACGGGTCGAGCAACATGAAGTGGCGCTGCCGGGGCAATCGGCGCGGTATCTGCGTCTGCTGTGGGATTCCCCGGCCTCGGCGCCGGAGCTGACGTCGGCACAACTGAAAAGCAGCGACCCGCGTCACCTGCCGCTGCCATTGGTCTGGTCGCCGGCGCTGGCGGGCAGCAGCGGCAAGGTCGGGGAATACACCTGGCAGTTGCCGATGGGGCTGAACATCGAGCGGGTGCAGGTCGAACTGAAGCAGGCCAACAGTCTGGCGCCGGTGACGTTGTCGGGACGTCGCGAAAGCAGTCTGCCGTGGCAACCGCTGAGCAGCGGTCTGCTCTATCGCCTGACCCAGAATGGCCAGGACGTGCTGCAGAACGAATTGCAGCTTTACGGCCAGACCGTGCAGCAGTTGAAGCTCACGGTCGACGAACGCGGCGGCGGCCTCGGCGAACAGGCACCGAGCTTGAAATATGCGGTGCGCGCCACGCAGGTAATCTTCCTTGCCCGTGGTGAAGGGCCGTACAGCCTGGCGCTGGGCAATCCGACCGTGAAGACGGCGAACCTGCCGCTGACCACGCTGATTCCCGATTTCAAACCGGAGAAACTGGCCACGCTGGGCAAGGCCGCGGTGCAGGGCGAAGCGCTGGCGACCCAGACTTCGACGGCCACTGCGGCAGCGACCAGCGACACCAACTGGAAGAAATTCGGCCTGTGGGCGGTGTTGTTGCTCAGCGTGCTGTTTCTGGCGGCGATGGCCTTCAGTCTGCTGCGCAAGCCACCGGCCAAATCCTGAATATGACGGGTGTGGTCGCTACACCCGTCGGGTTTCCAACTACGCTGAATCCGGTGCCTGAACTCTCCAGGTCCGATCACGTCTGATAGCAGGAATTGCACTCGACGCACGTTACCGGGCGTCATTGCTCGCTACGGTTTCAGACTCCCTGTAAACTGCGCGGGTTTTTAGCCCCCCATTCCACCGGAGCCGTCCATGTCCCGCGTTACCCTGAGTCGCTATTTGATTGAGCAGACCCGCAGCAACAACACTCCTGCCGATCTGCGTTTCCTGATCGAAGTGGTGGCGCGCGCCTGTAAGGAAATCAGCCACGCCGTGTCCAAAGGCGCCCTGGGCGGCGTTCTGGGCAGCATGGGCACGGAAAACGTGCAAGGCGAAGTGCAGAAGAAGCTCGACGTGCTGTCGAACGAAATCCTGCTCGAAGCCAACGAGTGGGGCGGTCACCTGGCCGGCATGGCATCCGAAGAAATGGACAACGCCTACCAGATCCCGGGCAAATACCCGAAAGGCGCCTACCTGCTGGTATTCGACCCGCTGGACGGTTCGTCGAACATCGACATCAACGCCCCGGTCGGCACCATCTTCTCGGTACTGCGTTGCCCGAACGAATACCTGAGCCAGAACGAAGCCCTGAACGAAAAGGCCTTCCTGCAGCCAGGTACCCAGCAGGTCGCGGCCGGTTACGCGATCTACGGTCCGCAAACCATGTTGATCCTGACCCTGGGCAACGGCGTGAAGGGCTTCACCCTGGACCGCGAAATGGGCAGCTTCGTCCTGACCCACGAAGACATCACCATTCCTGAAAGCACCCAGGAATTCGCCATCAACATGTCCAACCAGCGTCACTGGGAAGCTCCGGTACAGCGCTACGTTTCCGAACTGCTGGCCGGTGAAGAAGGCCCGCTGAAAAAGAACTACAACATGCGTTGGGTCGCGGCGATGGTGGCCGACGTGCACCGCATCCTGACCCGTGGCGGTCTGTTCATGTACCCGCGCGACAGCCGCGAGCCGTCCAAGCCGGGCAAGCTGCGCCTGATGTACGAAGCCAACCCGATGTCTTTCCTGGTGGAACAGGCAGGCGGCGCTTCCACCGACGGCCACCAGCGCATTCTCGACATCAAGCCTGAAGGCCTGCACCAGCGCGTAGCGGTGTTCCTCGGCTCGAAAGAAGAAGTCGCCCGCGCCACGGCTTACCACAAGGAATAAACCATGACCGCGCCCTGGCAGCCGTTGCTCGATTGGTGGTTCGGTCATGCCGAATCAGCCACTGAAGTTTCGGCGCAACAGGGCAAGTTGTGGTTTGGCAAGAAAGACAGCCAGGACCTCGAAGCGCGTGAGCGTTTCGGGGTCTTTGTCGATCAGGCCCTCGCCGGCGGATTGACCGAGTGGACGCAACGTCCCGAAGGTTGGCTGGCGGTGGTGCTGTTGCTCGACCAACTCCCGCGCATGATCTTTCGCGATACACCCAAGGCTTTTTCCGGTGATCTACGGGCCCAGAAGCTGGTTGCTCAGGGGGTTGCTGCAGACTTCGATCGGCAGTTGAAACCGATCCAGCGACTCTTCATCTACCTTGTCTTCGAACACTGCGAAAACCTCGCGGTGCAGAATGAAGCCGTCTCGCGATTCATCGAACTGGTGGCAGAACAGCCGGAGGCGGAGCGCGGGGTGTTTGCCGACAACCTGGATTATGCCGAGCGGCATCAGAAGGTGATTGCCCGGTTTGGCCGGTTTCCGCATCGCAATGCGGTGTTGGGGCGGGAGTCTACGGTGGAGGAGCTGGAGTTTCTTTCGCAGCCGGGGTCGAGTTTCTGAGCTGCATCAGACTCAGGGATTGCCTTGAAGCAAACGCTTCATCAAGAGTGCAGGCAGGTTTTTTCTCGTATCGGCGATGATATGGATATAAATAGTCTGCTCTCGGACTTCATAAATAATGCGATTCAAACCAGAGATGACTTGCCGATATTGACCAAGGTTCAGTCTTTCTATTTCTTCGGGAATGGATCCTGAATAGGGTAAGGATGCGAGACTGCGAATAGCGACCTTCAAGCTGGCATAAGTGCTATGCCAGGTTTGAGGTGAGAACTGTTTGATGAGGTAGGTGCGAAGATCTTTGAGATCTGTTTCGGCGGACTGAAGAATAACGACCTTCAAACTCATTGGGGGTCGATCCTGTCCAGCTCTGCGAAAACGTCTTCAACGTCCCTGTACTTGCCTTCCTCAATTTCTCGATTTCCCATGGCAAGCAGTTTGAGCAGAGCCATTGTTTCTTCCTGCTCTTCAAAACTCTTGATGTCCATGACTACAAGCTTCGCTTCACCGTTCTGGGTTATCACCAGCGGCTCACGGCTTTCGCTAATCGTTTTGACGATTTCGGCGGTATGGCTTTTCAGGTAACTGATGGGTTTGATCTGGGATGAAAGCTTCACGGGCTGCGCCTCGCTCAGTGGACTAGGACCGAGTTTAGTCTTAATTCAGTCCTGAGTCAGGCCGAGGTGACAAGCGTGTTGTTCCGTCTTCGCGGTTTTACGCGCGAAGACGGCTTCGGACGCCTTAGATCCGGAAACTACCCACCAACTGCTTCAACCGCGCAGCCTGCTGCTCCAGATCCGCACAAGCGCGCAACGTCGCCTGCAAATTCTCGACCCCTTCCTGGTTCAGCGTGTTGATCTCGTTGATATCAACGTTGATCGACTCGACCACCGCTGTCTGCTCTTCCGTCGCCGTCGCCACCGACTGGTTCATGCCGTCGATTTCGCCGATGCGCTGGGTCACGCTGCCCAGGCGTTCGCCGGCCTGGTTGGCGATGCCGACGCTGCTTTCGCTCTCACGCTGGCTCTCGGTCATGATGCCGACCGCCTGACGCGCACCGACTTGCAGCTCTTCGATCATCTTCTGCACTTGCTGCGCCGAATCCTGGGTGCGATGCGCCAGGTTGCGGACTTCATCGGCCACCACGGCGAAACCACGACCGGCTTCACCGGCACGGGCTGCTTCAATGGCCGCGTTGAGCGCCAGCAGGTTGGTCTGCTGGGAGATGCTGGTGATCACTTCCAGAATCTGCCCGATGTTCACAGTGTTGCTGTTCAGGGTTTCGATGTTGCCGCAGGAGTCGCTGATCTTCGCCGACAGTTGCTGCATCGCGTGGATGGTTTTATCCACCACCTGCTGGCCGTCTTCGGCCAGGCTGCGGGCGTCGCTGGAGTGTTGCGAGGCGAGGGCGGCGTTCTGGGCGATTTCCTGGGCGGCGGCGCCGAGCTGGTTGATCGCGGCGGCCACGCTGTTGGTGCGCGAGGCCTGCTGGTCGGAGTTGAACATCGACGAGTTGGACGCGGCGACTACGCGCAGTGCGACTTCGTTGACTTGCCCGGTGGCCGACGACACTTCGCGGATCGAGGTGTGAATGCGCTCGACGAAACGGTTGAACGACAAGCCCAGCGCACCGAATTCATCGTGGCCGTGGATGATCAGGCGTTTGGTCAGGTCGCCTTCGCCTTCGGCGATGTCATGCATGGCGCGGCCCATGGTCAGCAGCGGCTGCATCAGCACACGGATCAGCATGCCGAGCAGGGCGATGATGATCACCACGGCGATGACCATGGCGATCAGCGCCGAGGTACGGAATTCGCTGAGCATCGAGAACGCGGTGTCCTTGTCCAGCACCAGCGCCACGTACCAGTCGGCCGACGGTACGCCGTTGACGTGGGTGAAGGAGATCAGTTGGGTCTTGCCGTCGAACTCGACTTCCTTCAGGCCCGGGCTGACTTTCGGCGCACCGTTGGGATAGGCCTCGGCCAGAGTCTTGAGCACCAGTTTGCTGTCCGGGTGGATCAGGATCTTGCCGTCGGCACTGACGATGAACGCGTGACCGTGGCCGCCGAAGTTCAGTGAGTTGATGATCGCGCTGACACTCGACAGATCAATGTCGGCGCCGGCCACACCGATCATCTGGCCCTGGCGCTGCACCGGCGTGGCCACGGTGATCACCAGTTTGCCCGACGAGGCGGCGATGTACGGCTCGGTGACGATGGTCTGTTGTGCAGCATTGGCTGCCTTGTACCAGCCACGGGCGCGCGGATCGTAATCCGGCGCACGGTTGCCGGCCGGGACCGAGAGCATCACGCCGTCGGCGCCGCCGAAGTAGCTGAGTTGGAAATTGCCGGTGTAGGCGGGCAGGTCGATGATGCGTTTCAGGCTGGCCGGGGCGTTGCCGTCGGCGACGACCTGTTGCGCCATCGATTGCAGCAACTGGATGCGGCTTTCCAGCCAGGTCTGGATGTTGCTGGTGGTCAGACTGCCCAGTTCCTGCATCGACGCTTCGGTGCTGCTTTGCAGGGCTTCGCGCTGGCGATAGTCGTTGAACAAAATGAAACAGGCGAATGCAACGGCCACCACGAGGGCGGCAGCCAACAAGATCTTGTGGCTGAATTTCATGTTTCTGGTCATTAAGGGAGCTACCGCGAAGGGGCTGGTCAAGAAAGGGCGGCAATTTGCCACACTCTGGGGCTTTGCGCTGCTCTTATTTCGACCGCCGCGCGCCAAAGATTAGGCGCCTTTTGCGAAAGGCGACGAAATGCTCAACAGCTTTACAAACTGTCTGATTTATCGGCGAAAGCCGGACGAGCGGGTTAACAAATAGCCGGCCTGCCAGGGAACCAGACAGGGGTTTTCTCTTCTAAGCTTCTGGTTGGCGCCATGCCATCCCCCTTCCGCTCCAGGAGTTACACCATGTCGCTGCGATCTATCGCCCTGCTGTCGTTTTGCGTGCTGTTGGCTGCATGCAGCAAGGTCAATCAGGAAAACTATTCGAAGCTCTCGGCCGGCATGGCCAAGGCTGAAGTCGAGACGCTGCTCGGCAAGCCCACCGATTGCTCGGGCGCGCTCGGCATGTCCAGTTGCACCTGGGGCGACAAGAACAGCTTTATCAGCGTGCAGTACGCCGGTGACAAAGTGCTGATGTTTTCCGGCCAAGGCCTGAAGTAAACCGGGGCTTCGCGCCCACGGGAGAAAAACAATGAAGCGGTTATTGCTTGTCCTTTTGGCCGGCCTGGTATTGGCCGGCTGCGCCACGTCCGGTGAAGATCCGCTGGCGCCGAAGACGGTCAACAGTGTCAATCTCAAGCGTTACCAGGGCACCTGGTACGAACTGGCGCGTCTGCCGATGTATTTCCAGCGCAATTGCGCACAATCCGAAGCCCGATATTCCCTCAAGCCCGACGGCAATGTCGCGGTGTACAACCGCTGCCTGACGGCGGACTGGACGTGGGAAGAAGTCAAAGGCACGGCTTATCCACAGGTGCCGGGCAAGACCGACAAGTTGTGGGTCGAGTTCGATACCTGGTTCTCGCGTCTGATTCCGGGTGTGGCGAAGGGTCAGTACTGGGTGCTGTACGTCAGCGATGACTACAAGACCGCTCTCGTCGGCGACCCGAGTCGCCGCTATCTGTGGCTGTTGTCGCGCACGCCGACCGTCAACGGTGTGGTGCGTGAGGAACTGTTGAGCAAGGCGCGCCAGCAGGGTTACGACACCACGCGCCTGATCTGGCGTACGTCGGATCAGCAGATGGCCAAGACGTCCAACTGACTTCTCCTGTTCTGATCGCTCCCACGCTCTGCGTGGGAGCGATCAGAACAGAGGTTTTGTGTCAGCCCAAAAGCTCTCGCAAGACCTGGGTGAAGGCGCGATTGCTGTCCTCCTCCTCGGCATGTCGCCCCTCGCGCACGACCCACTGACCGTTGACCAGCACATCGCGCACCTGACGGTCGCCACCGGCAAACAGCCAGCGATTGAGAATCCCGTCACCACTGGCCGTGGCCAGGTATGGATCGCTGCCATCGAGCACAATCCAGTCAGCTCGCTTGCCGACTTCCAGCGCACCGATCGGTTGGCCCAGCGCCTGAGCACCACCGTCGAGCGCCGCGTCATACAGCGTGCGCCCGACCATCGGCTGATCTGCGCCATACAAGCGGTTGCGCCGCTGATCGCGCAGGCGTTGGCCGTATTCCAGCCAACGCAATTCTTCCACCACGCTCAATGACACATGACTGTCTGAGCCGATGCCCATGCGCCCGCCCTGCGCGAGGAAATCCACCGCCGGGAAAATACCGTCGCCGAGGTTGGCCTCGGTGGTCAGGCACAGACCGGCGATGGCGCGGCTCCTGGCCATCAGCGTGACTTCTTCCGGATTGGCGTGGGTCGCGTGCACCAGGCACCAGCGCTGATCGACTTCGGTGTTTTCATACAGCCATTGCAGCGGGCGGCGACCGCTCCAGCTTAGGCAGTCGTCCACTTCTTTCTGTTGTTCGGCAATGTGGATGTGCACCGGGCATTGCTTGTCGCTGGCTGCCAGCACTTCGCTGATCTGCTGCGGGGTGACCGCGCGCAAAGAGTGGAAGCACAGGCCCAGCGACTGCGCCTTTTGCTGCGCGAGCAGGGGTTGCAGGCGCGATTGCAGTTTCAGGTAGTTTTCGGTGCTGTTGATGAAACGGCGCTGACCTTCGTTCGGCGTCTGGCCGCCAAAACCGCTGTGGCTGTAAAGCACAGGCAGCAATGTCAGGCCGATGCCGGCGGCACTGGCCGCCTGGCTGATGCGCAATGCCAGCTCGGCCGGGTCGGCGTACGGCTGGCCGTTGTTATCGTGGTGGACGTAATGGAATTCGGCGACCGATGTGTAACCGGCCTTGAGCATTTCGATGTACAGCTGGCGGGCAATCACCCCGAGCTGGTCGGGGCTGATTTTTCCGACGAGCCGATACATCAGATCGCGCCAGGTCCAGAAACTGTCGTTGGGGTTGCCGGCCACTTCCGCCAGTCCCGCCATCGCTCGCTGGAACGCGTGGGAGTGCAGATTCGGCATCCCCGGCAGCAGCGGACCGCTCAGCCGTTCGGCGCCATCTGCGGTGGAATCGGCCTGGATTCGGGTCAACACGCCATCGGCGCTGACCTCGAGACGTACATTGTTGGCCCATCCGTTAGGCAGCAGCGCGCGTTCGGCAAAGAAGGCGGACATGGTTCGGCACCCCATCGTGTGTTATTTGTATATACATATACAGACGTTTGCCTGCCCGGTAAACTCCGGCAAGCTAGCAACTTTCATCCAATGAACAGGGATCCACCGTGCCGACTCCGCCTCCAGTCTCCCCGTTGGCCGCGAACATGGGCGACAGTCCGGCGCCCTTGTACGCCCGCGTCAAACAGATGATCACTCAACAGATCGACAGCGGTAACTGGCCGCCGCATTACCGCGTGCCGTCGGAAAGCGAGCTGGTCAGCCAGTTGGGCTTCAGCCGCATGACCATCAACCGCGCGCTGCGGGAAATGACCGCCGACGGCCTGCTGGTGCGCATGCAAGGCGTCGGTACTTTTGTCGCCGAACCGAAGAGCCAGTCCGCGCTGTTCGAAGTACACAACATCGCCGACGAAATCGCCTCCCGTGGCCATCGCCATACTTGCCAGGTGATCACCCTGGAAGAAGAGGCCGCCGGTTCCGAGCGCGCGCTGGCGCTGGACATGCGCGAAGGGCAGAAGGTCTTTCACTCGCTGATCGTGCACTACGAAAACGACATTCCGGTGCAGATCGAAGACCGCTTCGTCAACGCGCTGGTGGCTCCGGAATACCTCAAGCAGGACTTCACCCTGCAAACGCCTTACGCCTATCTGAACCAGGTCGCGCCGCTGACCGAAGGCGAGCACGTGGTTGAAGCGATCCTCGCCGAAGCGTCCGAATGCAAATTGCTGCAGATCGAAAAAGGCGAGCCATGCCTGCTGATCCGCCGTCGTACCTGGTCGGGTCGTCAGCCGGTGACGGCGGCGCGCCTGATCCACCCCGGTTCCCGTCATCGTCTGGAAGGTCGGTTCCATAAATGAAAGAGTTGAAGGTTCTACGCGCCGAAGGCTACCCGCGCATGCCGTGGAAAAACGGCGGCGGCAGCACCGAGGAAATCACCCGTGACGCCGGCGCCGGCCTCGACGGTTTCGGCTGGCGTCTGTCGATTGCCGACATCGCCGAATCCGGCGGTTTCTCGACCTTCGCCGGTTACCAGCGGGTAATCACGGTATTGCAGGGCGACGGCATGTCCCTGTGTGTCGACGGCGACGATACCCGGCCGTTGTTACCCCTCGACCCGTTTGCCTTCAGCGGCGAGAGCCAGGTGTCCTGCACCTTGCTCGGCGGCGCGATCCGCGACTTCAACCTGATCTACTCGCCGCAGCGTTACAGCGCACGCCTGCAATGGCTGGACGGCGAACTGCGGTTTTTCAGTTCGGCGAGCACGGTGCTGGTCTTCAGCGTCAGTGAACGGCTGGAAGTCACGGTCGGTGGCGGCGCCTCGCAACTCGGCCGCCATGACTGCCTGCAACTGGACGGTAACACCGGTTTGACCGAGATTGCCGTCAATGCCGGTTGCTGCGTGATTGAACTGTCTGCGCGCTGATTCTCTCTACTGCTCGTTCGCACCAGAGCCTGGGAACGATCTAACGATCAACGATCAAAAACCGCTGCTTTGAAAGCAGCGGTTTTTTTTCGTCCCGACGTTCCCGAAATGCGCACCAACTTGTTACCGAACGCCCCAGCGTGGCGCAAAGCCACGCTTTCGTAACAACCTGTCGCTGTCCTCAATCCACCCCGCGAAAAAATTCATGAACGCCGGAGCCCTTGATTCAGGCGCTCTGCAGACCTGTCCTGGATTTTTGTTGAACGGTCCTCCAACAAGTTGGCCGCTTGATTGCATATGCTTGTATGTACAAGTAAAGACGTATGCGTATGAGTCGAACGAGACTCTCCGCAGCGTCCACTGATTCGCTTGTCGCGCACTGAGGCGCACAGGCTGCTTGCCCACTGCCAGGGTTGGTTTGAATTGATCGCTGAGGAGTCTTTTTCGTGACTAACAATAAGCCTACTAAGTTTCGTAATGTTGAGATCCGCGCCGCCCGCGGCAACAAGCTGACCGCCAAGAGCTGGCTGACCGAAGCGCCGCTGCGCATGCTGATGAACAACCTCGACCCGGAAGTCGCCGAGAACCCGAAAGAGCTGGTGGTCTACGGTGGCATCGGCCGCGCCGCGCGTAACTGGGAGTGCTACGACAAGATCGTCGAGAGCCTGACCAACCTCAACGAAGACGAAACCCTGCTGGTGCAATCGGGCAAGCCGGTCGGCGTGTTCAAGACCCACAGCAACGCCCCGCGCGTGCTGATCGCCAACTCCAACCTGGTTCCGCACTGGGCGACCTGGGAACACTTCAACGAACTCGACGCCAAAGGCCTGGCCATGTACGGCCAGATGACCGCCGGCAGCTGGATCTACATCGGCAGCCAGGGCATCGTCCAGGGCACCTACGAAACCTTCGTTGAAGCCGGTCGCCAGCACTACAACGACAACCTCACCGGCAAGTGGGTCCTGACCGCCGGCCTCGGCGGCATGGGTGGCGCCCAGCCACTGGCCGCGACCCTCGCCGGTGCCTGCTCGCTGAACATCGAATGCCAGCAGATCAGCATCGATTTCCGCCTGAAGACCCGCTACGTCGACGAGCAGGCCAAAGACCTCGACGACGCGCTGGCCCGCATCGCCAAATACACCTCTGAAGGCAAGGCGGTTTCCATCGCCCTGTGCGGCAACGCCGCTGAAATCCTTCCGGAACTGGTCAAGCGCGGCGTACGCCCGGACATGGTCACCGACCAGACCAGCGCCCACGATCCGCTCAACGGTTATCTGCCGGCCGGCTGGACCTGGGACGAATACCGCGCCCGCGCCAAGACCGAGCCAGCCGCTGTGGTCAAGGCCGCCAAGCAATCGATGGCCGTTCACGTCAAAGCCATGCTCGATTTCCAGAAGATGGGCGTGCCGACCTTCGACTACGGCAACAACATCCGTCAGATGGCTCAGGAAGAAGGCGTCGAAAACGCATTCGATTTCCCAGGCTTCGTACCGGCCTACATCCGTCCGCTGTTCTGCCGTGGCATCGGCCCGTTCCGCTGGGCTGCGCTGTCGGGTGATCCGCAGGACATCTACAAGACCGACGCCAAAGTCAAAGAGCTGATCCCGGACGACGCCCACCTGCACAACTGGCTGGACATGGCGCGCGAGCGCATCAGCTTCCAGGGTCTGCCGGCGCGTATCTGCTGGGTCGGCCTGGGCCTGCGCGCCAAGCTCGGTCTGGCGTTCAACGAAATGGTGCGCAGCGGCGAGCTGTCGGCTCCGATCGTGATCGGTCGCGACCACCTCGACTCCGGCTCGGTCTCCAGCCCGAACCGTGAAACCGAATCGATGCAGGACGGCTCCGATGCCGTCTCCGACTGGCCGCTGCTCAACGCGCTGCTGAACACCGCGAGCGGTGCGACCTGGGTGTCCCTGCACCACGGCGGCGGCGTCGGCATGGGCTTCTCCCAGCACTCGGGCATGGTGATTGTCTGCGACGGTACCGACGAAGCGGCCGAGCGTATCGCTCGCGTTCTGCACAACGACCCGGGCACCGGTGTCATGCGTCACGCCGATGCCGGTTACCAGATCGCCATCGACTGCGCCAGGGAACAAGGGCTGAACCTGCCGATGATCACCGGCAAATAAAGGGCTTTGGCTTTGTGTGGGAGCGAGCTTGCTCGCGAAGAGGCCGGCACATTCAGTATCTGTGCTGACTGACAAATCGCTTTCGTCGGATCGCCGCCCGGAGCAAGCTCGCTCCCACAGAAAAGCTGCCCTACAGAAGCTTAGTGAACAATCAAAACAATCCACAGAGGTTGAATCATGGCAGGCAACACCGATCGTGCAGGCAGTAAACCGTTGATCGAAAGGCGTTCGATCGACTACATCCCGGAAGCGGAAAGACACGGTCGTCTGTTCAGTCAGTTCACCCTGTGGATGGGTGCCAACCTGCAAATCACCGCGATTGTCACCGGGGCCCTGGCCGTGGTGCTGGGCGGCGATGTGTTCTGGTCGTTGATCGGTCTGCTGATCGGTCAACTGCTGGGCGGAGGGGTGATGGCGCTGCACGCGGCGCAGGGGCCGAAGCTTGGCCTGCCGCAGATGATTTCCAGCCGGGTGCAGTTCGGCGTCTACGGCGCGGCGATTCCGATCGTGCTGGTGTGCTTGATGTACCTCGGTTTCACCGCCACCGGGACCGTGCTGTCCGGCCAGGCGCTGGGCCAGTTGTTCGGGGTCAGCGACACCGTCGGCATCCTGCTGTTCGCCAGCGTCATCGTGGTGGTCACGGTGCTCGGCTATCGGGTGATTCACTGGATCGGCCGGATCGCCAGTGCCATTGGCGTGATCGCTTTCGTGTACCTGTTCAGCCGCCTGATGAGTCAGGTGGACGTCGGCGCACTTCTGGAAATCCGTCACTTCAGCTGGAGCAGTTTCCTGCTGGCGGTTTCGCTCGCAGCCTCCTGGCAGATCGCTTTCGGCCCGTATGTTGCGGACTACTCGCGCTACCTGCCGAGCAAGGTGTCTTCGGTGAAAACCTTTTTCGCCGCCGGTGCCGGTTCGGTGATCGGCGCGCAGGTGGCGATGATCCTCGGTGTGTTCGCAGCCGCTTCGGCCAACGGGCAATTCGCCGGGCATGAAGTCGCTTACATCGTCGGTCTGGGCGGGACCGGTGCCACTGCCGCGCTGCTGTATTTCAGCATCGCGTTCGGCAAGGTCACCATCTCCACCCTGAACTCCTACGGCAGCTTCATGTGCATCGCGACCATCATCAGCGGCTTCCGTGGCCACCTGACGGTCACCCGGATGCAGCGCCTGGTGTTCGTGCTGGTGATCGTCGGCGCAGCGACCCTGATTGCGCTGCTCGGCCAGCATTCGTTCCTCGGTGCGTTCAAGTCCTTCATCCTGTTCCTGCTGGCGTTCTTCACGCCGTGGAGTGCGATCAACCTGGTGGACTACTACTGCATCACCCGCGAGCGCTACGACGTACCGGCGCTGGCGGATCCGAACGGTCGCTACGGCCGCTGGAACCTCCTCGGTATCAGCGTTTATGTGTTCGGGGTGCTGGTGCAACTGCCGTTCATTTCCACCAAGTTCTATACCGGTCCATTGGTAGCGGCCCTGGGGGATGTGGATATTTCCTGGATCATCGGTCTCGTGCTGCCCGCAGCGCTGTACTACGTCTGCGCGAAAAAATGGCACGGCACCGTACCCGATCGACTGATTCTGCCCGTCGAGCAGGACAGCGTTGTACAACCTAAAACAAGCGGGGCCGGTCGCGCTGCGGCGCAGGCCTGATTTGGACGTGGACAGGGCTGGATGCCTCTTGACTGCCGTAAGCCAATTCATGATTAGGAGCGTCACAACAATGAAATCGAACAAGACCCTGCTGACCACATTGCTTTCCATGGGCCTGCTGGCCAGCGCTGGCGCGACCCAGGCCGCCGGCTGGTGCGAGTCCGGCAAACCGGTGAAATTCGCCGGCCTGAACTGGGAAAGCGGCATGCTGCTGACCGACGTTCTGCAGGTGGTGCTGGAGAAAGGTTACGACTGCAAGACCGACAGCCTGCCGGGCAACTCCATCACCATGGAAAACGCCCTGAGCAGCAACGACATCCAGATCTTTGCCGAAGAATGGGTCGGCCGCAGCGAGGTCTGGAACAAGGCCGAGAAGGCCGGCAAGGTCGTCGGTGTCGGCGCCCCGGTGGTCGGTGCAGTGGAAGGCTGGTACGTGCCGCGCTACGTGATCGAAGGCGATGCCAAGCGCAAGCTGGAAGCCAAGGCGCCGGACCTGAAAAACATCGCCGACCTGGGCAAATACGCCGCCGTCTTCAAGGACGCCGAAGAGCCTTCCAAAGGCCGCTTCTACAACTGCCCGGCCGGCTGGACCTGCGAGCTGGACAACAGCGAAATGCTGAAAAGCTACGGCCTGGAAAACAGCTACACCAACTTCCGCCCCGGCACCGGCCCGGCGCTGGATGCGGCCGTGCTGTCGAGCTACAAGCGTGGCGAGCCGATCCTGTTCTACTACTGGACACCAACCCCGCTGATGGGGCAGATCGACGCGGTGAAACTGGAAGAAAAACCGGGCGTCGACAAGACCGTGACCATCAAGGTTGGCCTGTCCAAGACCTTCCACGACGAAGCCCCGGAACTGGTGGCCGTGCTGGAAAAGGTCAACCTGCCGATCGACCTGCTGAACCAGAATCTGGGCCGCATGGCGAAGGAACGTATCGAGTCGCCAAAACTGGCGAAAATCTTCCTCAAGGAACATCCTGAGGTCTGGCATGCGTGGGTGAGTGAAGACGCTGCCAAGAAAATCGAAGCGGCGCTGTAGGTCGAATTCCTCCCGGCCAACCGAGAGGCGGGCCGGGGTATTCGCCGCAATCGCTTGATTGAGTTTCCTGATTGAGAGCCGCTTATGTTTCCCGAAAGCTTTACCTTTTCCATCGCCGACTGGGTCAACGGTTGGGTCGACGCGCTGGTCACCAACTACGGCGATGTGTTCCGCCATATCTCCGACACCCTGCTGTGGGCCATCGTCAATCTTGAAGGCCTGCTGCGCGCCGCGCCGTGGTGGTTGATGCTGGCCATCGTCGGTGTCGTGGCCTGGCACGCAACGCGCAAAGCCGTGACCACCGCCGTGATCGTCGGTCTGTTGTTCCTGGTCGGCGCTGTCGGTCTGTGGGACAAGTTGATGCAGACCCTCGCGCTGATGATGGTGGCGACGGTCATTTCGGTGCTGATCGGCGTACCGCTGGGGATTCTCTCGGCGCGCAGCAATCGCCTGCGTTCGGTGCTGATGCCGCTGCTCGACATCATGCAGACCATGCCCAGCTTCGTGTACCTGATTCCGGTGCTGATGCTGTTTGGCCTGGGCAAGGTACCGGCGATTTTCGCCACCGTGATCTACGCCGCGCCGCCGCTGATCCGCCTGACCGATCTGGGCATCCGCCAGGTCGACGGCGAAGTGATGGAAGCCATCAACGCCTTCGGCGCCAACCGCTGGCAGCAACTGTTCGGCGTGCAACTGCCACTGGCCCTGCCGAGCATCATGGCCGGGATCAACCAGACCACCATGATGGCCCTGTCGATGGTGGTGATCGCCTCGATGATCGGCGCCCGTGGCCTGGGTGAAGACGTGCTGGTGGGCATTCAGACCCTCAACGTCGGACGCGGCCTGGAAGCCGGTCTGGCGATCGTGATTCTCGCAGTGGTCATCGACCGCATTACCCAGGCTTATGGTCGGCCACGGCATGAGGTGAGCAAATGAGCAACGCAACCGTGAGCAAGATCGAAGTCAAAAACGTCTTCAAGATTTTCGGCAATCGTGCCTCGGACGCTCTGGCGATGGTCGGCCAGGGCAAGACCAAGGATCAGGTGCTGAACGAAACCGGTTGCGTGGTCGGGGTCAACGACTTGTCCCTGAGCATCGGCACCGGCGAGATCTTCGTGATCATGGGCCTGTCCGGCTCCGGCAAATCGACGCTGGTGCGCCACTTCAACCGCCTGATCGACCCGACCAGCGGCGCGATCCTGGTGGACGGCGTGGACATCCTGCAATACGACATGGAAGCCCTGCGCGAATTTCGCCGGCACAAGATCAGCATGGTGTTCCAGAGCTTCGGCCTGCTGCCGCACAAGACCGTCCTCGACAACGTTGCCTACGGCCTGAAAGTGCGCGGCGAGAGCAAGCAGCTGTGCGCCGAACGCGCGCTGCACTGGATCAACACCGTGGGCCTCAAGGGCTACGAAAACAAATACCCGCACCAGCTCTCCGGCGGCATGCGCCAACGTGTGGGCCTGGCTCGCGCCCTGGCGGCGGACACCGACATCATCCTGATGGACGAAGCGTTCAGTGCACTCGATCCGCTGATCCGCGCCGAGATGCAGGACCAGTTGCTGGAGCTGCAAAAGACCCTGCACAAGACCATCGTCTTCATCACCCACGACCTCGACGAGGCCGTGCGCATCGGTAACCGCATCGCGATTCTCAAGGACGGCCGCCTGATCCAGGTCGGTACGCCGAAAGAGATCCTGCATTCGCCGGCGGACGAATATGTCGACCGGTTCGTGCAGCGCCGGGCGGCGGTGGTTTAAAGGTTTTACGGCAGGCTCGTTCCCACGTCGAGGCGTCGAACCGTCTGCGTGGGAATGCATACCGTGACGCTCCGCGTCACCATTGCGCAGGACTCCAGTCTTGCGTTGAGAGCGGGACGCGGAGCGTCCCAAGCGGCATTCCCACGCAGAGCATGGGAACGATCAAGTCCAAGAGGTTTTAGATGTCCCAGGCTGAAAAAATCGTTATCGCCGACGCTCCGATGCGTTGGCAGGATGTGGTCGCAGTCGCCCGTCACGGCGCGCAGCTCGAGCTGTCGGCGCAGACCTGGGCGCGCATTGAAAACGCACAGGGCATCGTCCAGCGCATCGTTGCCAGCGGCGAGCGCGCCTATGGCGTGAACACCGGTCTCGGTGCGCTGTGCAACGTTTCGCTGAAAGACGAACAGCTCAGCCAGCTGTCGCGCAACACCTTGCTCAGCCATGCCTGCGGCGTCGGCCCGATACTGACCGATGAGCAGACGCGCGCGATCATGTGCTCGGCGATCCGCAACTACAGCCACGGCAAATCCGGTATTCATCGCCGGGTGGTCGAGGCGTTGCTGGCGCTGCTCAATCGCGGCATCACCCCGCAAGTGCCGTCCCAGGGTTCGGTGGGTTACCTGACCCACATGGCGCACATCGGCATCGCGCTGCTGGGCGTGGGCAATGTCAGCTATCGCGGGCAAGTGGTGTCCGCGCAGCAGGCGCTGGCCGAAGAGGGCCTGCAACCGGTGCAGCTCGGGGCGAAGGACGGTCTGTGCCTGGTCAACGGCACGCCGTGCATGACCGGCCTCGGTTGCCTGGCGATCGCCGACGCCACGCGTCTGGTGCAATGGGCGGATGTGATCGGCGCCATGAGCTTCGAAGCCCAGCGCGGCCAGATCGCCGCATTCGATGCGGAGATCATCGCGCTCAAGCCGCATCCGGGCATGCAGCAGGTCGGCGTCAATCTGCGCGCCTTGCTCGATGGCAGTGAAGTGATCGCCGCGAGCAAAGGCATTCGCACTCAGGATGCCCTGAGCATCCGCTCGATCCCGCAGGTGCATGGTGCCGCGCGCGATCAACTGGAACACGCGATCAAACAGATCGAAACCGAACTCAATGGCTGCACCGACAACCCGTTGCTGCTGGGCACGCCGGACGACTTCCGGGTGATGTCCCAGGCCAACCCGCACGGGCAATCGGTGGCGCTGGCGACGGATCTGCTGGCGATTGCGATGGCTGAAATCGGCTCGATTGCCGAGCGGCGCCTGGATCGCCTGATCAACCCGCACGTCAGCGGTCTGCCGGCGTTTCTGGTGGCCAATCCGGGGGTGAACTCCGGGATGATGATCGTGCAATACGTCGCCGCATCGCTGTGCGCGGAAAACCGCCAGTTGGCGCAACCGGCGGTGCTCGATAACTACGTCACCTCGGGCCTGCAGGAAGATCACTTGAGCATGGGTACCAACGCCGCGCTGAAGCTGCACCGCGCGCTGGAAAACTGCACGCAGATCCTCGCCATCGAATACCTGCTGGCGGCCCAGGCGTTTGAGTTCCTCAAGGAACAGCGCTTCGGCGCGGGCACCGATACCGCCTGGCGACTGCTGCGCGCAAAAGTCCCGGCCTACGATCAGGACCGCTGGCTGGCACCGGACATCGCCGCCGCCGCTCGCGTTCTGAAAGACTCGAACCTGCTGCACAACGCATTACCGAATCTGCACTGACAACTACCCATACCAGCGTGCCAAGGCGCGGATCGTCCAAAAGACGAGAGGCGACGGATAACGGAATGCTCCGGAGCGACTGGTAGTTTCTCTTTAACTAAGAGCTGAATGCCTCAAAAGGAGCATTTAAATGACTGCGCTGAACCTGATCCCCGGCCAACTGAGCCTGGCCCAACTGCGTGACGTTTATCAGAACCCGGTCAAGCTGACCCTCGACAACAGCGCCAGCGCGCAGATCGAAGCCAGCGTGGCGTGCGTCGAGCAGATCCTTGCGGAAAACCGCACCGCCTACGGCATCAACACCGGTTTCGGTCTGCTGGCCTCGACCCGTATCGCCAGCGAAGACCTGGAAAACCTCCAGCGTTCGCTGGTGCTGTCCCACGCCGCCGGCGTCGGCCAGCCGATCAGCGATGAGCTGGTGCGCCTGATCATGGTGCTCAAGGTCAACAGCCTCAGCCGTGGTTTCTCCGGCATCCGTCGGGTGGTAATCGATGCGCTGATCGCCCTGATCAACGCCGAGGTTTACCCGCACATTCCGTTGAAAGGTTCGGTCGGTGCTTCCGGTGACCTGGCACCGCTGGCGCACATGTCGCTGGTGCTGCTGGGCGAGGGCAAGGCGCGCTACAAGGGCGAGTGGATGGAAGCGACCGAAGCGCTGAAAGTCGCCGGCCTGACCCCGCTGACCCTGGCGGCGAAAGAAGGTCTGGCGTTGCTCAACGGCACACAGGTTTCCACCGCGTTTGCGCTGCGTGGTCTGTTCGAAGGTGAAGACCTGTTCGCCGGCGCGCTGGCGCTGGGCGGGCTGACGGTGGAAGCGGTGCTCGGTTCGCGTTCGCCGTTCGACGCACGCATCCACGCAGCCCGCGGCCAGAAAGGCCAGATCGACGCCGCTGCCGCTTACCGCGATCTGCTGGGCGAGCGTAGCGAAGTCTCCGACTCGCACCAGAACTGCGAAAAGGTTCAGGACCCGTATTCGCTGCGTTGCCAGCCGCAAGTCATGGGCGCGTGCCTGACCCAGTTCCGTCAGGCCGCCGAAGTGCTGGTTGTCGAAGCCAACGCCGTATCCGACAACCCGCTGGTGTTCGCGGCCGAAGGCGACGTGATTTCCGGCGGCAACTTCCACGCCGAACCAGTGGCCATGGCCGCCGACAACATGGCCCTGGCCATCGCCGAAATCGGCTCCCTCAGCGAGCGCCGTATCTCGCTGATGATGGACAAACACATGTCGCAACTGCCGCCGTTCCTGGTGGCCAACGGTGGCGTGAACTCCGGCTTCATGATCGCCCAGGTGACCGCTGCGGCCCTGGCCAGTGAAAACAAGGCGTTGTCCCATCCGCACTCGGTGGACAGCCTGCCGACTTCTGCCAACCAGGAAGACCACGTTTCGATGGCTCCGGCCGCCGGCAAGCGCCTGTGGGAAATGGCCGAGAACACGCGCGGGATTCTCGCGGTGGAATGGCTGGCGGCGGTGCAGGGGCTGGACCTGCGCAATGGTCTGAAGACCTCGGCCAAACTGGAGCAGGCCCGAGGGATTCTGCGTCGCGAAGTGCCGTTCTACGAGAAGGACCGCTTCTTCGCGCCGGACATCAATGCGGCGACTGAACTGCTGGCATCGCGGGTTCTGACCGAACTGGTTCCGGCGAAACTGCTGCCGAGCCTTTAACCCCACCACTGATCGTTCCCACGCAGAGCGTGGGAACGATCACAAGACGAGGACTTGGGATGAAAACCCTCTGGCAACACTGCCACGTCGCGACCATGGCGCAAGGCGTCTACTCGATCATCGAGGATGCGGCCATCGTGACGTCCGGTGCGCTCATCGAGTGGATCGGCCCGCGCAGCCAATTGCCGTCCGGCGAATACCCGGCGGTCAATGACCTGCAAGGCGCGTGGGTCACCCCCGGCCTGATCGACTGCCACACCCACACCGTGTTCGGCGGCAACCGCAGCGGCGAGTTCGAGAAGCGCCTGCAAGGCGTCAGCTACGCCGAGATCGCAGCGGCCGGTGGCGGCATCGCCAGCACCGTGCGCGCCACCCGTGAAGCTTCGGAAGACGAGCTGTTCGCCAGCGCCGCCAAACGCCTGAAAAGCCTGATGCGCGACGGCGTGACCACGGTCGAAATGAAATCCGGCTACGGTCTCGATCTGGCCAGCGAGCGCAAGATTTTGCGGGTCATCCGTCGCCTCGCCGCCGAGCTGCCGATCAGCGTGCGCAGCACCTGCCTGGCCGCTCACGCCTTGCCGCCGGAATACAAGGATCGCGCTGACGATTACATCGATCACATCTGCGCCGAGATGCTCCCGGCGCTGGCCGCCGAAGGCCTGGTGGATGCGGTGGATGCGTTCTGCGAATACCTGGCGTTCTCCCCGGAACAGGTCGAGCGGGTGTTCATCACCGCGCAAAAACTCGGGTTGCCGGTGAAGCTGCACGCCGAGCAATTGTCGTCGCTGCACGGCTCAAGTCTGGCCGCGCGCTATCACGCGTTGTCCGCCGATCACCTGGAGTTCATGGACGAAGCCGACGCCATCGCCATGGCCAAGTCCGATACTGTCGCGGTGTTGTTGCCGGGCGCGTTCTACTTCCTGCGTGAAACCCAGTTGCCGCCGATGGAAGCCCTGCGTAAACACAAGGTGAAAATCGCCATCGCCAGCGACCTCAATCCCGGCACTTCGCCGGCGCTGTCATTGCGCCTGATGCTGAACATGGCCTGCACCTGCTTCCGCATGACCCCGGAAGAAGCGCTGGCCGGCGCCACGATTCACGCGGCGCAAGCCCTGGGCATGGCCGAGACCCACGGTTCGCTGGAGGTTGGGAAGGTCGCGGATTTTGTCGCCTGGCAGATCGACCGCCCGGCGGATCTGGCGTACTGGCTGGGTGGCGAACTGGACAAACGCGTCGTGCGTCACGGCGTTGAATCAAGTCTGTAGGAGAGCGGTTGTGGATAAGGTTCTGAACTTCAAACAAGGTCGCGTACCGCTGCTGATCAGCATGCCCCACGCCGGTGTGCGCCTGACCCCGGCGGTCGAGGCCGGGTTGATCCCGGACGCGAAAAGCCTGCCGGACACCGACTGGCACATTCCGCAGCTTTACGATTTCGCCGCCGAACTGGGCGCCAGCACGCTGGCTGCCGAGTATTCGCGGTTCGTCATCGACCTGAACCGGCCATCCGACGACAAACCGCTGTACGCCGGCGCCACCACCGGTCTGTATCCGGCGACGCTGTTCGATGGCGTTGCGTTGTTCAAGGAAGGCAAGGAGCCGTCGAAAGAAGAACGTGCGACGTATCTGGAGCAGATCTGGACGCCGTATCACCGCACCTTGCAGCAAGAGCTGGCGCGGCTGAAGGCCGAGTTCGGTTACGCGCTGCTGTTCGATGCACACTCGATCCGCTCGATCATCCCGCACCTGTTCGACGGCAAGCTGCCGGACTTCAACCTCGGCACCTTCAATGGCGCCAGCTGCGATCCACAACTGGCCGCGCAACTGGAAGCGATCTGCGCCCGCCACGACGCTTACACCCATGTGCTGAACGGGCGCTTCAAGGGCGGCCACATCACCCGTCACTACGGCAACCCGGCCGATGACATCCACGCCGTGCAACTGGAACTGGGCCAGTGCACCTATATGGAAGAGTTCGAACCGTTCCGCTACCGCGCCGATCTGGCGGAGCCGACGCGGGTGGTGTTGAAGGAGTTGCTGCAGGGGCTGCTCGCCTGGGGCAAAAAACACTACAACTGAGTCTGCTCTGATCGTTCCCACGCTCTGCGTGGGAATGCAGCCCGTGACGCTCCGCGTCACTGGACGCGGAGCGTCCCTTGAGGCATTCCCACGCGGAGCGTGGGAACGATCTGCAGTGAGTGAGCGGTCTGGGGGCGCAGCCAAACAGTCGCCACTGTGCAAATCCCGGTCGCCACAGTTCGTTTTTCCGTCTCGTCTGCTGCGTAATGTTTCGGCCACGGTGCAAGAAGACACCGATCCGAACAATAACCCGCTGCCGCACGAGACGATCCCACATGAAAAAACTGTTCACTCGTTGTGCGTTAATCCTCACCAGCAGTGCGCTGCTCAGCGCCGGCGCCATGGCTTCCGACGATGCTTCCTGCAAAACCGTGCGCATGGGCGTGGTCAACTGGACCGACGTGATCGCCACCAGCGGCATGGCCGACGTGCTGCTCAACAGCCTCGGTTATGAAAGCAAGCAGACCAGTGCGGTGCAGCAAATCATCTTCGCCGGCATCCGCGACAAGCGTCTGGATATCTTCCTCGGCTACTGGAAACCGGCGATGGACAAGAACATCGCGCCGTTTCTCGCCGCCAATCAGGTCAAGGTCATGGACAAGCCAAGTCTGGCGGATGCCCAGGCGACGCTGGCAGTGCCGGACTACGTCGCGGCGGCCGGGCTGAAAACCTTCGGCGACATCGCGAAATTCAAGGATCAGCTCGGCGGCAAGATCTACGGCATCGAGCCCGGCAGCGGCGCCAACACCACGATCAAGACCATGATCGAAACCAACCACTTCGGCCTGAAGGATTTCAAGATCATCGAATCCGGTGAGGCCGGCATGCTCGCCGCCGTGCAACGAGCGGTGAACCGCAAGGAATTCGTGGTGTTCGTCGGCTGGACCCCGCATCCGATGAACATCAACATGAAGATCACCTACCTGACCGGCAGCGAAGACGTCTACGGTCCAAACGAGGGCGCCGCCACTGTTTCCACCGTCACCGCGCCGGACTACGCCGAGCGCTGCCCGAACGTCCATCGACTGCTGGAAAACCTGACCTTCACCGCGGCTCAGGAAAGCCAGTTGATGGTGCCGATCATGGAGCGCAAGACACCGCAGGAAGTGGCCAGGACCTGGCTGCGTGAGCATCCCGAAGACCTGCAACGCTGGCTGGCGGGTGTCAGCAGTTTCGACGGCAAGGATGGCGTGGCCACGGTTCAGGCCAGCCTGAAAAACTGATGGGCACTTATCCACTCTCGCCGTCGATGGCGGCGTTCGTCGCCAGGACCGAAGGCTTTGCCAGCGATGACAGCAGCCTCGGCGGGTTGCGCAAATCCTATGACGAGATGTGCCGCGCCTTCACGCCCGAACGGCCGGCGGGGCTGGAGGTGGTGGATTTCCAGTTGAGCGGGGTGGCGGTGCGTTCCTATCGCCCGCCCGTCCAGCCACCGGCCAGTGGCTGGCCGTGCGTTTTGTACCTGCACGGCGGCGGTTGGGTGGTCGGCGGGCTGGATTCCCACGATTTCATCTGCTGCGAGCTGGCCATGGCGCTCGGGGCGATGGTGGTCGCGGTGGATTATCGGCTGGCGCCGGAGCATCCGTTCCCGGCCGGTTTCGAGGATTGTCTGAGCGTCTGGCGCGCATTGCGCAGCGGGCCGTTCTGGTTCGATCCCGGACGGATGCTGGTGGCGGGCGACAGCGCCGGGGGCAATCTGGCGTCGGCGTTGTGCCTGGCGCTGCGCGATGCCGGCGAGCCGCTGCCGGGCGCGCAGGTCTTGATCTATCCGGGGCTGGGTGGCGACGAGCAGTTACCGTCTCGCAGCGAATGCGCCGATGGGCCGTTGCTCGCCAGCAGCGATGTCGATTGCTATCACGCCTTGTACCTGCGCGGCACTGTGAAGCCGAACGCTTATGCGATGCCGTTGCTGGCCGAGGACTTCGGTGGGTTGCCCCCGGCCTGGATCGCGGTGGCGCAGTTCGATCCGCTGCGTGACGACGGCGTGTGCTACGCCGAACGGCTGAACGCGGCGGGCGTCGACGCAACGCTGTACTACGGCGAAGGGCTGGTTCACGGCTGCCTGCGAGCGCGGCATCAGGTCGCCGAGGTCGATCGTCTCTTCGAGAACCTGCTGGGGTTCATGGCTGACAAATTGTGACAGCGCGCGGGCATGCTCATTGACGTAAATCGGGTTTATGATGCCGGACGGCAGAATAATAGAAGTCCCCCCAGGGATGACCTCGACCCCTTACGGAGCGCGCAATGCAGACTTTGTTTCCGCAGATCAAACCTCACGCACGGCACGATCTGGCCGTCGATGACACCCATACGCTGTACGTCGACGAAAGCGGTTCACCGGAAGGCTTGCCGGTGGTGTTCATCCACGGAGGTCCCGGCGCCGGGTGCGACGCCCAGAGTCGCCGCTACTTCGATCCGAATCTGTATCGCATTGTCACCTTCGACCAGCGCGGCTGCGGTCGTTCCACGCCCCACGCCAGCCTGGAAAACAACACCACCTGGGATCTGGTCGAAGACCTTGAGCGCATTCGCAAACACCTGGGCATTGATAAATGGGTGCTGTTCGGCGGTTCCTGGGGTTCGACCCTGGCGCTGGCCTACGCGCAGACTCACCCGGAGCGCGTGCATGGTCTGATCCTGCGCGGGATTTTTCTCTGCCGTCCGCAGGAAATCGAATGGTTCTACCAGGCCGGTGCCAGCCGTCTGTTCCCCGATTACTGGCAGGACTACCTCGCACCGATCCCGTTGGACGAGCGCGATGACCTGCTCAGCGCTTTCCACAAGCGCCTGACCGGCAACGACCAGATCGCCCAGATGCACGCGGCCAAGGCCTGGTCGACCTGGGAAGGGCGCACCGCGACCCTGCGCCCGAATCCGCTGGTGGTCGACCGTTTCTCCGAGCCGCAGCGCGCGCTGTCGATCGCGCGGATCGAATGCCACTACTTCACCAACAATGCGTTTCTTGAACCAGACCAGTTGATTCGCGACATGGGCAAGATTGCTCATCTGCCGGGCGTGATCATCCATGGTCGCTACGACGTGATCTGCCCGCTCGACAACGCCTGGGAACTGCATCAGGCCTGGCCGAACAGTGAGCTGCAGGTGATCCGCGACGCTGGCCACGCCGCGTCCGAACCGGGCATCACCGATGCACTGGTGCGCGCCGCCAGCAAAATGGCCCGGCGTCTGCTCGACCTGCCGCCTGAAGAAGCATGAAAGGTCTGCTGCAGCGCGTGAAAGGCGCGCGGGTCGAAGTGGCGGGCGAGGTGGTTGGCAGTGTCGATCAGGGGTTATTGGTGCTGGTGGCGGTCGAACCCGACGACACACCGGCCAGCGCCGACAAACTTCTGCATAAGCTGCTTAACTATCGAGTGTTCAGTGACGCCGAGGGCAAGATGAATTTGTCCCTGACGGATGTGGGCGGCGGGTTGCTGCTGGTCTCTCAGTTCACCCTCGCCGCCGACACCAAAAGCGGGTTGCGCCCGAGTTTCTCGACCGCCGCCCCTCCGGCGTTGGGCGAGGAGTTATTCGACTATCTATTAAGCAAAGCGAAACAGATGCATGGCACAGTGGCATCAGGTAGATTCGGCGCGGATATGCAGGTGCATCTGGTCAACGATGGCCCGGTCACCTTCCTGTTACAGACATGAAAGCGCTTGAAACATCTTTTTAAGGGCTTTTCGACTGAAAACAGGGAATTTTCGCGATAAATACTTTGTTACCCCTGATGCGTTGTCACGCGGGCTACTAGATAATCGCGCGCTACGGGGATCAGCGTTCGTTGGTCCATTTTGACTTAGGTAGAGACTTGTCCGGATCCGATTGGGGAATCATTTTGACCCAGCGGAGTCGGAACAATGCTCGCCAACTTGGCAAGGGTGCCCTGAAAGGTCGGTTTTTTTGTACCGAATCCCTCACAGGCACTTCATCTGGCCGTTGGTTTATTGATCTGTTTTCGGCGAGGGTTGCTCGTGATTGTTAGTCCCTGTAATGCAGCAAAATTGTCTGCCAAACGCTTGCGCAGCGCTCTGGTAGCGGGCTCGGCAGTACTCTGCCTGCTCAGCGCCGGCCAGCTTTGGGCATTCAATCTTGACGATGTGTCGGCCAAGGCCAAAGAGCTGGCCGGGCAGAAGTTCGAAGCCCCGCGCAGCAACCTGCCAAACGAATTCCGTGAGATGAAATTCGCGGACTATCAGAAGATCCGTTTCCGCACCGAAAAAGCCGAATGGGCCGACCAGAAGACCCCGTTCAAGCTGTCCTTCTATCATCAGGGCATGCACTTCGATACGCCGGTGAAAATCAACGAAATCACCGCGAACACCGTCGAAGAGATCAAATACGATCCGAGCCGTTTCGATTTCGGCGACCTGCAGTTCGATCCGAAGGCCACCGAACAACTGGGCTACGCCGGTTTCCGTGTGCTGTACCCGATCAACAAGGCTGACAAGCAAGACGAAATCATGACCATGCTGGGCGCGAGCTACTTCCGCGTCGTCGGCAAGGGTCACACCTACGGCCTGTCGGCCCGTGGCCTGGCGATCGATACCGCTCTGCCGTCCGGCGAAGAATTCCCGCGTTTTCGCGAGTTCTGGATTCAGCAGCCGAAGCCGGGCGACAAGCACCTGGTGATCTTCGCCCTGCTGGATTCGCCGCGTGCGACCGGCGCCTACCGTCTGATCCTGCGTCCGGGCAGCGACACGATCGTCGACGTCAAGGGCCAGATGTACCTGCGTGACAAGGTCGGCAAGCTTGGCATTGCGCCGCTGACCAGCATGTTCCTGTTCGGCGCCAACCAGCCGTCGAAAGTGCTCAACTACCGTCGTGAGCTGCACGACTCCAGCGGTCTGTCGATCCATGCCGGCAATGGCGAGTGGATCTGGCGTCCGCTGAACAACCCGAAACACCTGGCCGTGAGCAACTTCAGCGTCGAGAACCCGCGTGGTTTCGGTCTGCTGCAGCGTGGCCGTGACTTCAGCCACTACGAAGACCTCGACGACCGCTACGACAAGCGCCCAAGCGCCTGGATCGAGCCGAAGGGCGACTGGGGCAAAGGCACGGTCGATCTGGTCGAGATCCCGACCGCCGACGAAACCAACGACAACATCGTTGCGTTCTGGAGCCCGGAAAAACTGCCGGAGCCGGGCCAGCCGCTGGACTTCGCCTACCGCATGCACTGGACCATCGACGAAGCCGCGCTGCACGCGCCGGACAGCGCCTGGGTCAACCAGACCCTGCGCTCCACGGGTGACGTCAAGCAATCGAACCTGATCCGTCAGCCGGATGGCAGCGTTGCCTACCTGATCGACTTCGAAGGCCCGTCCCTGGCCGCTTTGGCCCCGGATGCGGACGTTCGCAGCCAGGTCAGCGTCGGCGACAACGCCGAACTGGTCGAGAACAGCGTGCGCTACAACCCGGAAACCAAGGGCTGGCGCCTGACCCTGCGGATGAAGATCAAGGACCCGAGCAAGTCCACCGAGATGCGCGCAGCGCTGGTGCAGCCAGTGGTTACCGCTGATCTGGCCAAGTCTTCGGTGCCGACGTCCAATTCGTCGGTGGCCAAGGCCGACAAGGTTGCCGCCAAGCAACAAGAGAAAGCCGACAAGGAAGCCAAGGCCGCCGAGGCCAAACAGGCCGACGCCAAGCCGGTTGCAGATGCCAAGGACAAGGCCAACAAAGACGCCAAGCAGCCAGCCGCTGCGGACGCGGCCCCAGCCACACCGGAATCGGCACCGACTGAAGAAGTCCTGACCGAGACCTGGAGCTATCAGTTGCCTGCCGATGAGTAACTCTCAAGTACAGCCAGAGACTCTGTCCGAGTACCTGGCGCATCTGCCGATGACCGACGAGCAGCGCGCGGAACTCGCGGGCTGCCAGTCCTTCAGCGAATTGCATGAACGCCTGTCGTCCAAGACTTTTGACGCTCCGACCGAAGCCGCCCAGGCTTCGGTGGGCAAGCGCCTGATCCTGAGCACCGCCGAAGAGCTGCAAGACGCGGAAATGCTGGTGCTCGACGCCAGCGGCCGGATCAGCATGAAGGCCACGCCGCCGATCCGTCGGACCAAGGTCGTGCCGGAACCGTGGCGCACCAACATTCTGGTGCGTGGCTGGCGCCGCCTGACCGGCCGGACCAATCCGCCGAAACCGCCGAAGGACGCCAATGTGCTGCCGGCGGCGCGCTGGCGCACGGTCGGTTCGATCCGTCGCTACATTCTTTTGCTGCTGATGCTGGGTCAGACCATCGTCGCCGGCTGGTACATGAAAGGCATCATGCCGTACCAGGGCTGGTCGTTTGTCGATCTGGAAGAAGTCCTGCATCAACCGCTGCTGCAAACCGCCACGCAAGTGCTGCCGTATGCGCTGCAGACCAGCATCCTGATCATGTTCGGGATTCTGTTCTGCTGGGTGTCGGCCGGTTTCTGGACCGCGCTGATGGGCTTCCTCGAATTGCTCACCGGTCACGATAAGTACCGGATCTCCGGTAAAAGTGCCGGTAACGAGCCGATTCCGAAAGACGCGCGCACCGCGCTGGTGATGCCGATCTGCAACGAAGACGTGCCTCGGGTGTTCGCCGGCCTGCGCGCGACCTTCGAGTCGGTCGCGGCTACCGGTGATCTGGACCGTTTCGACTTCTTCGTCCTCAGCGACAGTAACGACACCGACATCTGCGTTGCCGAGCAGCAGGCCTGGCTGGACGTCTGCCGCGAAGCCAAGGGCTTCGGCAAGATCTTCTATCGCCGCCGTCGCCGCCGCGTCAAACGCAAGAGCGGCAACCTCGACGACTTCTGCCGTCGCTGGGGCGGTGACTACAAGTACATGGTCGTGCTCGACGCCGACTCGGTGATGAGCGGCGAGTGCCTGACCAGTCTGGTGCGCCTGATGGAGGCCACTCCGGACGCCGGCATCATCCAGACCGCGCCGCGCGCTTCGGGCATGGACACGCTGTATGCACGCATGCAGCAGTTCGCCACCCGCGTGTACGGTCCGTTGTTCACGGCCGGTCTGCACTTCTGGCAGCTGGGTGAATCCCACTACTGGGGTCACAACGCGATCATCCGCATGAAGCCGTTCATCGACCACTGCGCCCTGGCGCCGTTGCCGGGCAAGGGTGCGTTCTCCGGTGCGATCCTCTCTCACGACTTCGTTGAAGCCGCGCTGATGCGCCGTGCCGGCTGGGGCGTGTGGATTGCCTACGATCTGCCGGGCAGCTACGAGGAACTGCCGCCGAACCTGCTCGACGAGCTCAAGCGTGACCGTCGCTGGTGCCACGGCAACCTGATGAACTTCCGCCTGTTCCTGGTCAAAGGCATGCACCCGGTGCACCGCGCGGTGTTCCTGACCGGCGTGATGTCTTACCTGTCGGCGCCGTTGTGGTTCTTCTTCCTGGTGCTGTCGACCGCGCTGCTGGCGGTGAACACGCTGATGGAGCCGCAGTACTTCCTCGAACCGCGTCAGCTGTATCCTCTGTGGCCGCAATGGCACCCGGACAAAGCAATTGCGCTGTTCTCGACGACCATCGTGTTGCTGTTCCTGCCGAAACTGTTGAGCGTCATCCTGATCTGGGCCAAGGGCGCGAAAGAGTTCGGCGGCAAGTTCAAGGTCACTCTGTCGATGCTGCTGGAGATGCTGTTCTCCATGCTGCTGGCGCCGGTGCGGATGATTTTCCACACCCGTTTCGTGCTCGCCGCGTTCCTCGGCTGGGCTGCGACCTGGAACTCGCCGCAGCGTGACGACGATTCGACGCCGTGGAGCGAAGCGGTCAAGCGTCACGGTCCGCAGACCCTGTTGGGCTTCCTCTGGGCGCTGCTGGTGATCTGGCTGAACCCGAGCTTCCTGTGGTGGCTGGTGCCGATCGTCGGTTCGCTGATGCTGTCGATTCCGGTGTCGGTGATTTCCAGCCGCGTCGGTTTGGGCCTCAAATCCCGTGACGAGAGCCTGTTCCTCATCCCCGAGGAATACAATCCGCCACAGGCGCTGCTGGCCACCGATCAGTACACCCACGAAAACCGCTGGCACGCGCTGAACGATGGCTTCATCCGCGCCGTGGTCGATCCGCAGCAGAACGCCCTGGCGTGCTCGCTGGCGACCTCGCGTCACGGTGAGGCCGAGCCGATCGAATGGCTGCGTCAGGAACGTGTGCGTCACGCGATCAAGGTCGGCCCGGCCGGGCTGAACAACCATGAGCGCCTGCAACTGCTGAGCGATCCGGTGGCCCTGGCCCGTCTGCACGAGCAGGTGTGGGCCGAAGGCCACGCCGAGTGGCTGGACGCCTGGCGGGCCTCGGTGAAAGCCGATCCCCATGCGCCGCTGCTGCCGCTCAAGCCTGTGAGCTTGCAGGCGCAACCGGCCTGATGAAGAAACCCCGCGAAAGCGGGGTTTTTTTTGCCTGCCGATTACCGACGCGGATCAATCATTCCCACGTCGAACCGTCTGCGTGGGAATGCAGGCCGGGACGCTCTGCGCCCCATCCGGCACCGACCGATCAAAAAACCTTGTGCAAACGAACGAGTGCGTTAGCATCCGTCCCCGAATTGGCGCACCCGGACACTCTTGTCCATTTCTGTCGTTTTTCGCGCTGCAAACGCAATGGTTTTGGGGACTTGAAGATGAAGAAGTATCTGTCGATGCTGCTGGTCGGCGTCACGGCACTGGTTGCAGTCAACGCGGCGCAGGCCGGCGCAATCGATGACGCGGTCAAGCGCGGCTCGTTGAAAGTCGGTATGGATCCGACCTACATGCCGTTCGAAATGACCAACAAGCGCGGCGAAATCATCGGTTTCGAAGTCGACCTCCTCAAAGCCATGACCAAGGCCATGGGCGTCAAGCTGGAACTGGTCTCCACCGGTTACGACGGGATCATCCCGGCACTGATGACCGACAAGTTCGACATGATCGGCAGCGGCATGACCCTGACACAGGAACGCAACCTGCGCCTGAACTTCAGCGAACCGTTCATCGTGGTCGGCCAGACCCTGCTGATCCGCAAGGAGCTGGAAGGCACCATCAAGTCCTACAAAGACCTGAACAGCGCCGACTACCGCATCACCTCCAAGCTCGGCACCACTGGCGAGATGGTCGCCAAGAAGCTGATCTCCAAGGCCAAGTACCACGGCTACGACAACGAGCAGGAAGCCGTGCTCGACGTGGTCAACGGCAAGGCTGACGCCTTTATCTACGACGCCCCGTACAACGTGGTCGCGGTGAACAAGGTCGGCGCCGGCAAGCTGGTGTTCCTCGACAAGCCGTTCACCTACGAGCCGCTGGCGTTCGGTCTGAAGAAGGGTGACTACGACAGCATCAACTTCATCAACAACTTCCTGCACCAGATCCACGAAGACGGCACCTACGATCGCATCCATGACAAGTGGTTCAAGAGCACCGAGTGGCTCAAGGACATGGAATAAGGCCCGCCCGCTGATCGTTCCCACGCTTTGCGTGGGAACGCCGCCCGGGACGCTCCGCGTCCCTTCGCAAGCGTGACGCAGAGCGTCACAGGATGCATTCCCACGCAGAGCGTGGGAACGAGCGAATCAGAGAAACATTCAATGAAACAGAAAAAAGCCCAATGGCCCTGGCACGTCCTGACCGTGCTGGTGCTGGTCGGCCTGGCCGGCGCGCTGTATTACGCCACGTCGCTGATGTCCTACGAATGGCGCTGGAACCGTGTGCCGCAGTACTTCGCCTATCAGGCCGAGGAAACCCAGCGCGCGAACGATATTTCCACCGTCAGCGAACTGGTGCGCAAGGGCGGCAGCGCGCAAGTCACCCTGCGCAACGATGCCGGTGACGAGCAGCACCTGACCGTCGACGAAAACAGCCTGCAATTCGCCCAGGGCGACGATGTGGCCGAAGGCGACGTCGTGGGCGTGACGCGGCATTGGGCGGCGGGTCCGCTGTTGTGGGGCCTGTGGACGACACTTTGGCTGTCGGTGGTGTCCGGCGTGCTGGGTTTGTTGATCGGTCTGGCCACCGGGCTGTGCCGGCTGTCGAGCAACCCGACCCTGCGCGACCTGTCGACGATCTATGTCGAACTGGTACGCGGCACGCCGCTGTTGGTGCAGATCTTCATTTTTTATTTCTTCATTGGCACGGTAATGAACCTGTCCCGGGAGTTCGCCGGGATCGCTGCGCTGTCGCTGTTCACGGGCGCCTACGTGGCGGAAATCATCCGTTCCGGTGTGCAGTCGATTGCCCGTGGGCAGAACGAAGCGGCCCGTTCGCTGGGCCTGAGTGCCGGCCAGTCGATGCGTCATGTGGTGTTGCCGCAGGCTTTCAAACGCGTGCTGCCGCCGCTGGCCGGACAGTTCATCAGTCTGGTCAAGGACACTTCGCTGGTGTCGGTGATCGCCATTACCGAGCTGCTGAAAAGCGGTCGTGAAGTCATCACCACCTCGTTCTCGCCGTTCGAGATCCTGTTCTGCGTCGCCGGTCTGTACTTGTTGATCAACCTGCCGCTGTCGAAAATCGCCAGCCGGCTTGAGCGGAGGCTCGCGCAAAGTGATTGAAGTCCGCGATCTGGTAAAAGTCTTCGACACCCGTGGGCAAGTGGTGCGCGCGGTGGATAACGTCAGCACCGTTGTCGCCAAGGGTGAAGTGCTGGTGGTGATCGGTCCGTCCGGTTCCGGCAAGTCGACCTTCCTGCGTTGCCTTAATGGTCTGGAAGAATTCGATTCCGGTTCGGTGAGCATCGACGGCCTGCAACTGGCCGACCCGAAAACCGACATCAACGCCTACCGCCGCGAAGTCGGCATGGTGTTCCAGCATTTCAATCTGTTCCCGCACATGACCGTGCTGGAGAACCTGTGCCTGGCGCAGAAAGTCGTGCGCAAGCGCGGCCAGAAAGAAAGCGAAGCCAAGGCGTTGGCGTTGCTGGAGAAGGTCGGTATCGCCCAGAAGGCCCGCGAGTACCCGTCGCGCCTGTCCGGCGGTCAGCAGCAGCGTGTGGCGATTGCCCGGGCGCTGGCGATGGATCCCAAGGTCATGCTGTTCGACGAGCCGACTTCGGCCCTCGACCCGGAAATGGTCGGCGAAGTACTGGACGTGATGAAAAACCTGGCCGTGGAAGGCATGACCATGGTCTGCGTGACCCACGAAATGGGTTTTGCCCGGGAAGTGGCGGATCGGGTGCTGTTCTTCGATCACGGCAAACTGCTGGAAGATGCTTCGCCGACGGAATTCTTCGACGCGCCGAAGGATCCGCGAGCCCAGGCGTTCCTGCGACAAGTCCTCTAAACGCGACGTCACCGATCGTTCCCACGCTCTGCGTGGGAATGCATCCTGTGACGCTCCGCGTCACGCTTGCGAAGGGACGCAGAGCGTCCTGAGCGGCATTCCCACGCAGAGCGTGGGAACGATCAAGCGTTATACCTTGAACCGGCCCACCAGCGTTTGCAGGTGAGTGCCCAAACGCGCCAGTTCGACGCTCGAGGCCGCCGTCTCTTCACTGGCCGCCGAGGTCTGGTCCGAGACGTCCCGCACATTCAGCACGCTGCGGTTGATCTCCTCGGCCACGGCACTCTGCTGCTCGGCCGCCGCTGCGATCTGCTGGTTCATCGCCTGAATCGCCGAAACGGTGCGGGTGATGCTTTCCAGCGAACCACCGGCACGTCGGGTCAGCTCGACGCTGCTGTCGGTCAGGGTGCGGCTGTTATCCATGATCGTCGCCACTTGCTGGGTGCCGTTCTGCAGGCCGACGATCAGCTCTTCGATCTCTTCGGTGGACTTCTGGGTGCGCTGGGCGAGGCTGCGCACTTCATCGGCCACCACCGCAAAACCACGTCCGGCTTCACCCGCGCGGGCGGCTTCGATGGCGGCGTTGAGGGCCAGCAGGTTGGTTTGCTGGGCCACGGACTTGATGACGTCGAGCACGCTGCCGATCTTGTCGCTTTCGCGCTTGAGTTCGCCCATGGCCTCGGTGGAATGGCAGACTTCGGCGGCCAGACGTTCGATCTGGGCGATGGCCTCGCCCACCACCTTGTCGCCTTCACGGGCCTGCTGGTCAGCAGCGACGGCCGCTTCCGAAGCTTCCTCGGCGTTGCGCGCGACTTCCTGCACGGTGGCGGCCATTTCGTTCATGGCGGTGGCGACCTGGTCGGTCTCGACTTTCTGATTGTTGACCCCGGCGCTGGTCTGCTCGGTCACGGCGGACAACTGTTCGGCAGCGCTGGCGATCTGGGTCACGCCGTCGCTGATGCCGCCGATCAGTTCGCGCAGGCCCTGGGTCATGCTCTGCATCGAACGCTGCAACTGACCGAGTTCGTCACGGCGCAGGGACACCAGATTGTGGGTCAGGTCGCCGGCGGCCACGCGTTCGGCGACTTTCAGGGTCTGCTCCAGCGGAATGATGATCTGCCGGGTGATCGCCCAGGCGGCGAGCAGGCCGAAGGCCAAGGCCAGCAGGGTGGCAATCATCAGCATGTTCTTGGCGTGCGCGGCGTCGGTGTCGCGGACGATGGTCTGGGATTCGGTGAGTTTTTTGCTGACGTCGAGCAGGATGTCGCCCTGGGTCGACATGCGAGCCAGCGCCTTGGCGTTGTTCACCTGGGAGTCGCGGAACTGGCTGACGGCAGCGCGGTAAGTCTTCAGCGATTCGGTGGCCTGTTGCAGGTTGGCGATGTGTTGCTCGGGCAGTTTGCTCGGCAGGCTTTCCAGACTGTTCAGGGCGGCGGCGATGGCATCCAGCGCCGGTTGTTCGGCGTCGGCCTTGCCGCTGTAGGTGTAGCCGCGCACCTGATAGCGCGCCTGTTGCAGCAGTTTGCTCAGCTCGATCACGCTGTTGAATTGCGCAACGCTGTCGCCTTGCAGCAGGGATTTTTCGACTTCGCTGACCTTGGCCACGGCGTTGTCGGCGCTGGCGCCGAGTTTGCTGCGGGCGTCTTCACGCTGCACGGTGGCCTGGGTCATGTCGGCAAAGGCACGTTTGTATTCGGCGACTGCCGCCAGTTGCTGATCGATCAGGGCTACGTCGGACGGTTGCTCGATCATGCCGCGGGCGCTTTGCAGGCCGCTGTCGAGTTTGCCGAGCAGGTCGTTGACCGCGCCGGGGCCCTGTTCGCCACGGCGGGCTTCATAGTCCAGGCGCGCCAGGCGCAAGTCTTTGGTCAGCTCATTGAGGCTGGAGATGAAACCGAGCTTGTCGCCCCGGCTGATGATCCCGCTCATGCCGGTCCAGCCGGTAAAGGTGATCAACAGCGTCAGCAGCAGCACCAGGCCGAAACCGATGCCCAGCTTGCGTTTGACGCTGACGTTTCCAAGATTCTCGGCTAACCAACGGTACATGCGACGACTCCCCTCGGACCACTAATTGGACTTATGGAGAGTGTATCGGCCGCATGATGGCAATCTGTAACGCGATTTGTCTGGCGAAGTGCCTGGAACGGCAGTGTTCAGAACAGCCGGGCGAGCAGCGCAGTGACGGCGGTTTCAACCCGCAGGATACGCTCGCCGAGTTGCACCGGTTGCAGGCCGGATTTGGCCAGCAGGTCGATTTCGTAGGGAATCCAGCCACCTTCGGGGCCGATCGCCAGGGTTACCGGTTCGCTGAGCGCGCGGGGGCAGGGCGGGAAGTTGCCCGGATGACCGACCAGACCGAGGGTGCCGTCGGTGATGGCCGGAAGGCGATCTTCGACGAACGGCTTGAAGCGCTTCTCGATGATGATTTCCGGCAGCACGGTATCGCGGGCCTGTTCGAGGCCGAGGATCAGTTGTTCGCGGATCGCTTCCGGCTCCAGGAACGGCGTCTGCCAGAAGCTTTTCTCGACCCGGTAGCTGTTGACCAGAATCACCTTCGATACGCCCATCGTCGCTACGGTCTGGAACACCCGGCGCAGCATCTTCGGGCGGGGCAGCGCGAGTACCAGGGTCAGCGGCAGTTTGGCCGGCGGTGGTTGGTCGAGGGTGACTTGCAGTTCGGCTTCGCCCGCTTCCAGACGCAGCAACTCGGCCGAGCCCATCAACCCGTTGATGCGTCCGACCCGCAGGCTGTCGCCGACTTCCGAGCGGTGGACTTCCTGCATGTGGGTCAGGCGCCGATCACGCAGCACGACGCGGTCGGCCGCGATGAAGTCGGCTTCTTCGAGCAGCAGCAGGTTCATGGCTGAGTCGCTGGCGGCTGGTCGTTATGATCGTCGACGGTTTCTTCCGGGCGCTCACGCTTGCTCACCAGGCTGCCGAACAGGATGCCGACTTCGAACAGCATCCACATCGGCACGGCCAGCAGGGTCTGGGAGAAGATGTCCGGCGGGGTGAGGATCATGCCGACCACGAAGCAGCCGATGATCACGTACGGTCGGATCTTCTTCAGGTATTTGACGTCGACCACACCGATCCACACCAGCAGCACAACGGCCACCGGGATTTCGAACGCCACGCCGAAGGCGAAGAACAGCGTCATGACGAAGTCGAGGTAACTGGTGATGTCGGTCATCATTTCCACGCCGGCCGGGGTGGCCGAGGCGAAGAACTTGAAGATCAGCGGGAACACGAAGAAATAGGCGAACGCCATGCCGGTGTAGAACAGCAGGATGCTGGAAATCAGCAACGGCACCGCGACGCGCTTTTCATGCTTGTACAGGCCCGGTGCGATGAACCCCCAGATCTGATGCAGGATCACCGGGATCGCCAGGAACAGCGAGACCATCATCGTCAGCTTCAGCGGCGTCAGGAACGGCGACGACACGTCGGTGGCGATCATCGTCGCGCCGGCCGGCAGGTACTGGCGCAGCGGCGTCGAGACGAAGGTGTAGATCTGCTGGGTGAAGGCAAACAGCCCGGCGAAGATGATGAAGATCGCCGCCACGCAACGCAGCAGGCGGGTGCGCAACTCGGTGAGGTGCGAAACCAGCGGCATGTGCTGGTCGTTTTCGGGGAGATCGCTCATTGTGCTCGCGGAGGCTGTGTTGGGTCGTGAGGGGCTGGCGTGGTTGGCGCAGCCGCAGGTGCTACGGGTTCGATCGGTTTCATGACCGGGGCAGCTTCAGCGGCTGCGGCAGAAACGTGCTCGACGCTCGCCGGTGCATGAATCGTTTGCTCAGCGACAGGCGGTGTTGGCGTCTGGTCTGCCGCCGGCTGCACGGGCGTCGGCTCCTGCTGAACCGGTGGCGTGAAGATTTTCCGCGCCTCCTGCTCCAGCGACAGGATGTGCTCGTTGTGCAGTTGCCGACGGATTTCGTCGGCACCGATTTCACGTTCGACTTCCTGTTTGATCGCGTTGAAGCTGCGCTTCAGCCGTCCGACCCACAGGCCGGCGGTGCGCGCAGCACCCGGCAGACGCTCGGGGCCCAGCACCAGCAGAGCCACGAGGCCGACGAGCAGCAGTTCAGAGAAGCTGATACCAAACATTAGTCAGTGCTCACACGTCTTTGCGGATCGGCTCTTCGACTTTCTGCGCCTGCACGTCGATGGTGTGCGGCGGGTTGGCCTGAGCATTGGCTTGCGGCTGTACCGGTGGAACCGGCTGCGCAGGCGTGACGGTCGGATCGGCCGGCTTTTCGTCGTCGTTCATGGCTTTGCGAAAGCCCTTGATCGACTCGCCAACGTCGGTGCCGAGGTTTTTCAGTTTCTTGGTGCCGAACACCAGTACCACGACCACCAGGATGACGATCCAGTGTTTCCAGTCAAAAATGCCCATGTTGCTGTTCCTCTCTAATAGTTGTTCAGGCGGACGGGCGCGAGGCTTTCTCGACGTGTCCGGACAGGCCGAAACGGCGATCCAGTTCATCCAGCACTGCCTGCGGATGCTGCCCCAGCTGGGCGAGCATGACCATGCTGTGGAACCACAGGTCGGCAGTCTCGTAGATCACGTCGCTGCAGTCGCCGCTGACGGCGGCGTCCTTGGCGGCAATGATCGTTTCGACCGATTCTTCGCCGACTTTCTCCAGAATCTTGTTCAGACCCTTGTGATACAGGCTGGCGACATACGAGCTGTCGGCGGCTGCGCCCTTGCGCTCTTCCAGCACCTGAGCGAGGCGGGTCAGGGTGTCAGTCATGTTTGTGTCCTGCGGAATAGATTGCGTGCGGGTCTTTCAGGACCGGGTCGACCGTTTTCCAGTCGCCGTTTTCGAAAACGCGGTAGAAGCAGCTTTGACGGCCGGTATGGCACGCGATGTCGCCGATCTGTTCGACCATCAGGATGATGACGTCGGCGTCGCAGTCCAGACGCATTTCATGCAATGTCTGTACGTGGCCGGACTCTTCGCCCTTGCGCCACAGCTTGCCACGGGAACGTGACCAATAGATGGCACGGTTTTCCGCCGCAGTCAGCTCCAGGGCTTCGCGGTTCATCCAGGCCATCATCAATACGCGTCCGGTCTTGTGATCCTGGGCAATCGCCGGCACCAGGCCATCGGCGTCCCACTTGATCTCGTCCAGCCAGTTTTTCATCTTCGACTCCGACAGCGAACCCACACTTCAATAGTCGGGTTCAGGCGTTGAAACAGTGTGCCAGCCGATCACGGAACTGGCTATCGGCGAACGACCAGATACAAGCCGACGGCCACCATGATCCCGGCAGGCCAATGCCCCAATTCGTTCAGCGGACCACCGGCAGCGAGGATAGTACCTCCTGCCAGATGCGCACTGCCGAGCAGACGCAGGAACCAATCGTCCTTGCGTTTTTTCCACGGTGGCGGCGGGTCGTTGGCGTGCGGTTGGGACATCCTTTCGAGCAGATCGCGGGCCATGTTGGCCAGGTGCGGCAGCTGTTCGAACTGGCTCTGGACGTTGCCGAGCAAGGCTTTCGGGCTGACGCGCTCGCGCATCCAGCGCTCGAGGAACGGCTGCGCGGTGTTCCACAGATCAAGGTCCGGGTACAGCTGACGGCCCAGGCCTTCGATGTTCAACAGGGTCTTTTGCAGCAAGACGAGTTGCGGCTGCACTTCCATGTTGAAGCGGCGCGCAGTCTGGAACAGGCGCATCAGCACCTGACCAAATGAAATATCTTTTAATGGTTTTTCGAAGATCGGCTCGCACACGGTACGGATCGCCGCTTCGAATTCATTGAGCTTGGTTTCCGCCGGCACCCAGCCCGAATCGATGTGCAATTGCGCCACACGGCGATAGTCGCGCTTGAAGAAGGCGAACAGGTTGCGCGCCAGATAGTCCTGGTCTTCCGGGGTCAGGCTGCCGACGATGCCGCAGTCGATCGCGATGTACTGCGGGCTCCACGGATTGACGGTGCTGACGAAGATGTTGCCCGGGTGCATGTCGGCGTGGAAGAAACTGTCGCGGAATACCTGGGTGAAGAAAATCTCCACGCCGCGTTCGGCGAGCATTTTCATGTCGGTGCGCTGGTCGGCGAGGGTCGCCAGATCGGTCACCTGAATCCCGTAGATGCGCTCCATCACCAGCACTTTCGGCCGGCACCAATCCCAATAGACTTGCGGCACGTAGAGCAGCGGCGAGCCTTCGAAGTTGCGCCTCAACTGACTGGCGTTGGCTGCCTCGCGCAACAGGTCGAGTTCGTCGTAGATGGTTTTTTCATAGTCGCTGACCACGTCCACCGGGTGCAGCAGGCGGGCGTCGGCCGAAACCTTCTCGGCGGCGCGGGCAAGGATGAACAGCCACGCCAGATCCTGGGCGATCACCGGTTTCAGGCCCGGGCGGATCACCTTCACCACCACTTCTTCACCGGTCTTCAGTTGTGCGGCGTGTACCTGCGCCACCGAGGCCGAGGCCAGCGGTTCGACGTCGAAGCGGCTGAACACTTCACTGATCTTTTTGCCCAGTTGTCCTTCGATCAGCTTGACCGACAGCTGCGAATCGAACGGCGGCACGCGGTCCTGCAACAGCATCAGTTCGTCGGCGATGTCTTCCGGCAACAGGTCGCGGCGGGTCGAGAGGATCTGCCCGAACTTGATGAAAATCGGCCCCAGGTCCTGCAACGCCAGGCGCAGGCGTGCGCCACGGCTGAGGTCCAGCGACTTGCGCGGGAACCAGCGCCACGGCAGGACGTAGCGCAGCGCCAGCAGGAACCACGGCAAAGGCAGATCGAACAGCAAGTCATCGAGGCGGTAGCGGATCACGACGCGCTGGATGCGCAACAGACGGCGGACGGCGAGCAGCTTCATGCGTTATCGCTTGGGTCGAGGGATCGGGAAAGGCGCTCGAAGCGCGCCTCGAGACGTTCCAGATCGAGTTTGATCCGGTCCAGTTCGCTGAAACGGGCTTCGGCTTCGCGCTGCCCGACGAGGGTGCGCGATTCCTCCGCCAGGTATTCGGCGAGGTTCTGGTTGAGGCTGGCAAATCCTTGTTGATACCAGCGAGCGCGGCTGCGCAGGTGACCGCCGACCAGTTGCGTGGCGACAGGTCCCAGCCAGCGCGAGAGTTCGAACTCCCAGTCCAGCTCCAGATCCTGCAGGACTCCCGCCAGCTCCAGCAGCACGCCGCTGTCGCCGTCGAGTTCGACTTCCGGCGCGTGCAGCACCGCCGTCTTGTCCTTGCTCAGGGCCAGTTTCACCAGGCTCGAGGCCGGGGCGCGCAGGGTGCAGTCGACACCGGTTTCCCAGTGGGACGCCAGCATCAGGCCTTCGTCGCTCGGCAGGATGAACAGTTGCAGCGCCGGGCTGCGGCAATCCACGGCAATCACTTTGCCGGTCAGGTGCGCCAGTCTCGGCAGCGCCGTGCTGTCGAGACGCAGCACACGGTTGAGGCCGAGTTCGACGCTGGCGAGCAGCCCGGTCAGCAGCATCAGGGTTTGATGCCGCGGTGCAGGGCGACGATGCCTGCGGTCATGTTGTGATAGGTCACGCGGTCGAAACCGGCGTCGACCATCATCGACTTCAGGGTTTCCTGATTCGGGTGCATGCGGATCGATTCGGCCAGGTAGCGATAGCTTTCCGAGTCGTTGGTGATCAGCTTGCCCATCAGCGGCATGAAGGCGAACGAGTAGGCGTCATAGGCCTTGGACATCAGCGCGTTGGTCGGCTTGGAGAACTCCAGCACCAGCAGGCGGCCGCCGGGCTTGAGCACGCGCAGCATCGAACGCAGGGCGTCTTCTTTATGCGTCACGTTGCGCAGGCCGAAGGCGATGGTCACGCAGTCGAAATGGTTGTCCGGGAACGGCAGCTTTTCAGCGTCGGCCTGGACGAACTCGACGTTGCCCGACACGCCGACATCCAGCAGGCGGTCACGACCGACCTTGAGCATGGATTCGTTGATGTCCGCGAGAACGACCTGACCGGTCGGGCCGACCAGGTGCGAGAATTTCTTGGTCAGGTCGCCGGTGCCGCCGGCGATGTCCAGCACGCGGTTGCCGGCGCGTACGCCCGAGAGTTCGATCGCGAAGCGTTTCCACAGACGGTGCATGCCGCCCGACAGAAGGTCGTTCATCAGGTCGTACTTGGCGGCCACGGAGTGGAAAACCTCAGCGACTTTTTCCGCTTTCTGGCTTTCCGGAACGTTTTTGAAGCCGAAGTGAGTGGTGGGTTCGGCATCGCTGCCTTTGCGCTGATCAGTCATATCGCTGTCACCAAAAGAGAATGCGCGACATTCTAATCCCCAAGCCATGCTTTGTCTTGGAATGGCTAAAGGTAAGATGGGCAACCTTCGGGACGATTTGCCGCAGTGGCGGTCAAGATTCGTTGCAGGCATTCATAGCCCCATTCAAAAAGCAGGAGTCATTCAATGGCCCATATCAGTGTTGAGCGTGCCCACAGCCTGGGCAAGGAAGCGGCCCGCGAGAAAGCCGACAAACTGGCGCAGAAACTCTCCGATCAATATGGTCTGGAGCCGCAGTGGTCGGGCGATGTCCTGAACCTCAAGCGTTCGGGCGTGAAGGGCGCGGTGCATGTGGCCGAGGATTCGATTCGGGTCGACGTGGAACTGGGCCTGATGATGTCGGCCATGAGCGGCATGATCAAAGCCGAGATCGAAAAGGCGCTGGATAAAGCGCTGGTCTGATTTCTGCCTGAAATGAAATCCCCCTGTGGGAGATTCTATGGTTTAGGGGAAACCCTCAACTTGCTTTCGGTTGGTATTCGCTCTGCCCCTTTAGTAGTGCGAATACGACCCGAGCAAGTTTACGGGCCAGAATCACCAGTGCCTGAGTGGTGCTGAACCCTTTAGCTCGT